>CAKZTE010000001.1 GCA_937923115.1 uncultured Caulobacterales bacterium
TCTGGATCGCCAAGATATTTGGAACGGTCCGCAAAGGCGCGGCGCATTGCTTCTGCGAGTTTATGCAGATAAGCGGCGCTGTTATGGCCGTCAGCCTTAAGGTCATAGCGCGACAGCATGTTGAGCATTTGAATGATATGAATGCCGCCAGAGCTTGGCGGTGGCATGGAGGCAATCGTGTAACCCTTATAATCTCCCGTGACGGCCTCGCGCGTAACGGTCTTATAATTGGCCAAATCATCAGGCGTAATAAGCCCGCCGCCTTTGACCATTTCCTCGCTGATTAATTCTGCTGTTTTACCCTTGTAAAACCCATCGCGCCCTTCTGTTTTGATGCGCCGCAGCGTATCCGCCAAGTCCTTTTGCACGATTTTTTCGCCGGCATTATATCCGCTGCCGCCTTTGAAAAAATACTCAAGCGTGCTCGGATCGACCGACAGGGTTTCGCGGTATTCTTCAAGGCTCTCTGCCATGGCGTGAGAGACAGGAAAGCCGTGCTGAGCAAGCCGTATCGCGGGTCCCATCACTTGGCGACGGTTCATAGTCCCGTAGGTCTCTAGCGCGTCTAGCAGGCCCATGACCGTGCCAGGGACACCTGCTGAAAGATGCGAATATTGCGCGAGGCGATTATCGACCTCGCCGTCTGCGCCGATATACATATCACGGCTCGCGCGGGCAGGCGCCATTTCGCGAAAATCAATCGTCAGTGTTTTATTTTGCTTCGCGAGATGCACGACCATAAAACCGCCACCGCCAAGATTGCCAGCTTGAGGGTGGGTCACAGCGAGCGCAAATCCTGTGGCCACAGCGGCGTCGACAGCATTGCCGCCGCGCGCGAGGATGTCGCGTCCGACTTCTGCGGCGAGGCGGTCTTGCGTGCTGACCATGCCGTGTTTTGCGATGACGGGATGAAAGCGCGAATCGTAACTCATCACCGCATTCGCGCCCGCTGCAGTGGCGTCTTTGGCATGGCTAAAGCTAGGGCTGACCAGCAAGCTTGCGGCGGTGAAACTGAGAAGTAATTTATTCATGCGGAGCGCCTTAAATGTTTCGCGAGAGCGCTACAATATCCAACAGCGCCGCCTCATAGTCATCGTCTTTCGCCCAAAGCTCAAGCCCTATTGGGCGCTGATACATCTCGCGCACGACCCGCAGCAAACCCGCATGATCTATTTCGCCCGTACCGGGTTGGTGGCGATCAGGGCTATCGGCTATCTGCACATAGCAAACATGCTCTGCGCCCTTGCGGAAATTATCAATCAGATTGCCCTCATGGCGCTGCATGTGAAACAGGTCCCAATTTATTTTCATATAAGGCGAGTTTATCTCCTGGCAAATCCGCAGCGCTGCGGCGTGGCCGTAAATGAAATGCCCCGGATGGTTATAGGGATTGAAGGGTTCAATCGCGGCAATGACGTTCGCGTCTTCAAAGATTGGCGCGGCGGCGGCCATATGATCTTGATAGGCTTTGAGCGCGCTGTCCTCTGAGATGCCCTCGACGTTTTGATGACCCGTTAAGGTGACAATATCTGTGCCAAGAATTTTAGCATTCTCTACCGCGCGTTTGCAGTTCTCGAGAAACTCTGCGCGCGTGTCAGGACGTGCAAGCTCGGGAGTGTCGCCAACGATTTGCGCAACGCTTAACCCTTTAGGGATGTGAGATTTAAGCGCGGCAGCGCTGCGTTTCCAGCTGTCGATGAACCAAAATTCAACATGGGAAAAGCCCGCCTTTGCGGCCTTATCAAATCGCGTTTCAAACGGAATATCGCGCCACCAGCTCTCGGTATTAACAGCAAAGCCCGAAAGTGCGGCGCGGGTATCATCCGGCGAGAGCGGCGCGGCGGTGTCAGTTTTTGCGCACGCCGCAAGGCCTGTCCCCAAAACACCTGCCGCCAGTAGCGCTCTCCTGTTCATTTAAAACGGCATTTTCATACCGGGCGGCATAGGAATGTCGCCCATGGCCGATTTCATGGTCTCGGCTTGTGCGGCGTCAAGCTTAACCTTGGCATCCTGATAGGCGGCGACGATGAGGTCTTCCATAATCTCAATGTCTTCGGATTGGAGCTGCGGATCAATTTTAAGCGCACTCATATTCCCGCCGCCAGACAGCGTCACCTCGACCATGCCGCCGCCGGATTTTCCGGTAACGGTCAGGTCCGCGACTTGGGCTTGCGCCTCTTCCATTTTGGCCTGCATTTCTTTGGCTTGTTTCATTAAGCCCATTAAATCTTTCATAGTCTAATCCTCAATCTCGTCATCGACTTCTGCGGGGCGGAAATTGCCTTCAATAATAGTCGCCGAGCCAAATGTGGTGGCTGATGGCCGGATTTCAATGAGTTTAGCGCCCTCAAACAGGGGATGTGAAAAGGCGGGATGGGCGCGGTCTTTGGCCGCCTGCTCTTCACGCTCACGCCTTTCGCGAGATTTCAAAGTCTCCCCGCCGCCATCATTTCTCAAAACGATATTCCAGCTCACGCCCGTCATGTTTTCAAGCGCGGTCTTAATGCTGACGGTCAATGACGGCGACGCGCCGTCCTCTATTTGGAATGAGAAATTACGATAGCTGAAATTTACGGGCCGAATAAACCGTCTAATGTCTGACGCGAGTCCGATGTCAGATTTCTCCAAAGCCGCGACAAGATCTTTTAGAGTGTTAATCTCTATGGACTGAGCGGGATTGGCTGTTGGCTGCGGCGCGTTTTCAGCCTGCGGGCGCGCGCTCATCATGGAGCCGCTGCCGCCGGCTGGGCTTGCTGACATGACAGGCGGAGAGACTGGCGCCGTTGACGAAGGTGCGGAAGACGTGGCGGGCGGGGCTAGGTTGTTTGATAGCGGCGCGCTTGGCGCGGGGGCACTTTGCGCTGGCGTAGCCGCGGTGGGCGCTATACTGCCGTCGCGCAGCGCCTCGATCAGTCTCGCGGCCATTTCAGGCGGCGGGAGCTGCCCGGCCACCGCGATCCCCAATAGCGCCATTTCAGCGGCGGCCAGCGGCACAGGCGCGAGGCGCACATCCGCGTGCGCTTTCATCAAGAGCTGCCAAATACGGGTGAGCTGCCCCGTTGATAAATCTTCCGCTAAGGCTTTCATGCGCGTGATTTGATCAGGGGCCACATCAAAATCGGCGTCATCGCCCAGCGTTTTCGCGCGCGTGACGTCATGGCAGATATCCAGCAAATCGCGCATTACAATGGCGGGGTCGGCCCCGTCAGCATATTGGCTCCGCATCTCAAGTAGAGCAGCCTTGCCGTCGCCTTTAGCGGCGTGAGCAAATAAATCCAGCACGCGCACGCGGTCGGCAAGGCCCAGCATGCCGCGCACATCATCAGCCGACACATCCCCGTCGACCTCATTCTCTTGGACAATGGCCTGGTCGAGCAAGGATAAGCTATCGCGGACAGAGCCTTCGGCGGCGCGGGCAATCAGCGCGAGGGCTTCGTCATCAATATGCGCGCCTTCTTTGCCCGTTATCCCGCGAAGATGGGCCGCGAGCACATCCGCCTCAACGCGGCGCAAATCGAACCGTTGACAACGCGAGAGCACGGTAATCGGGACTTTGCGAATTTCAGTCGTGGCAAAGATAAATTTGGCGTGGTCCGGCGGCTCTTCGAGTGTTTTCAGCAGGGCGTTAAACGCCCCTGTCGACAGCATGTGAACCTCGTCAATAATATAGACTTTATAGCGCGCAGAGACGGGGGCGTATCTTACGCCGTCTAGCATCTCGCGCATATTCTCAACGCCCGTGCGCGACGCCGCGTCCATTTCCAGAACGTCCATATGGGTGGACGCCATAATAGATGCGCAGTGTATGCCCGCGGTGCCAAGGTTGACGGACGGTTTTTTCACCGTGTCGGTCTCGTAGTTTAGCGCGCGGGCCAGAAGGCGCGCGGTGGTCGTCTTGCCAATCCCGCGAACGCCCGTCAGCATAAAGGCATGGGCGACGCGGCCAACCTTAAACGCATTGGTGAGCGTGGTGACGAGCGCCTCTTGGCCGATCATATCCTCAAAGGTTTGCGGGCGGTATTTTCGCGCTAGGACTTGATACGACTCGTGCGGGGTTTCGTTCATGGCCCGACTATAGGGACGCGCGCCGCGCTTGGGAAGGTGTCAGCGCTGATGACTCACAACATTAAAGCTCCTCGAGGACCGTTGTGCCTTTGCTTTTATCCCCGCTCGTCCATTCCCAGTGTTCGTGCAGACGGATTTTCCCGCTGTCGAGAAATTCGGGGACAGAGCGGCAAATGCCTGTCTTAAGCTCGCCGTCTATTGTCAGGTGATGATAGCGCATATCGATACGTCCAGCCTCATCGACAAGGCCAATAAGATGACCAAAGCTGATGTTACCGCCAGAGTATGTGCCCGTCAGCAGGTCGCGGCGCTGTTCATATTTGAAAATTGTGTCGCTACCGGTGTCTGATGCGCCGGTCGTGGAGGCGGGACGAAATAAGCGGCCCCCGTAATGCACCCAGCCTTTGGGCTTGCCGCGTTCTTCGCGAGGTATTTTGGCGTCGCTCATGATTATGACCCCGTCTCTTTGAGGCCCCGCGCGCTCGCGGTGAAATTCGCGACATTGGAAGTCTCGGGCTTGTCGTCCATTTCGAGCGCTTCGATTTTATCGGCGCGCTTGGTGATTTTCTCCGTCGAGATTCGAATGCGGCGCATATCCTCTGATGTTTGGTTAAAGTGAGTTTGCAGCTTGGCTACGCGCTCATCGAGCAAGCTCACATCTTTGGCCATCAAGCCCACTTCGCGCTGAATGATATGGGCTTGTTCACGCATGGCGGCGTCTTTCATGACGGCGCGCATGGTGTGCAGCGTCGCCATAAAGGTTGTTGGGGAGACAATCATGACTTTGGCGCTAAAGCCTTTCTCAATTACCTCTGGAAAATTGGCGTGAAGTTCGGCGTAAATCGCCTCGCTGGGGAGAAACAACAGCGCTATGTCGTGGGTCTCGCCGAATATTATGTATTTCTCAGAGACGGCCTTGATGTGGATAAGCATGTCCCGCGCAAACTCACGTTTCGCGAGCGCTTCAGCAGGGGTGT
Organism: uncultured Caulobacterales bacterium; assembly: GCA_937923115.1. Classification (GTDB taxonomy): domain Bacteria; phylum Pseudomonadota; class Alphaproteobacteria; order Caulobacterales; family Maricaulaceae; genus Fretibacter. The sequence goes on from CAKZTE010000001.1 coordinate 5,043, forward strand.
TGTCAGCATCGGTTAGCCGCCGCCAGGCTTCCATTGGAAATTTACTATCAATGGCGACATCGCCCTGACCGCTGGGCAGGTGGATAAGGGCGTCAACGCGCTTGCCGTTCGATAATGTCGCCTGAAAGCTATAGCCATTGGGCGGCAGATAATTCTGTATCAGGTCCTGCATTTGCTTCTCGCCAAACGCCCCGCGTGATTGCTTATTGGACAAGAGGCTTTGCAGGCCCGACACTTCGCCCGATAGCGTTTCGATATTCTTCTGCGCGCGGTCAATCAGGGCAAGGCGCTCATGCAGCTGTTTGAGGTTCTCGGAATTACGCTCTTGGGTCTGCACGATGGACGCGCCCACTTTTTCGGACACGGCTGATAGGCGGCTGTCGAGGCTTTCACGAAAATGCGCGTCGCGCTGCGCCGTATCATCCGCAAATTGCGACAAGCGTCCCTGTAGCGCGGCTTGCTTATCCGCCATTTCGGTCAGCTGCGTTTTTACGGCGTCCCCGATCAAGGCTTGGCTTTCTCTTTGCTGCGCCATCTGCTTTTCAAGCTGCTTTGCATGACTGCGCCGCGACAGCATAAGCGTGATAAGCACGCCCAGCAGCAGAAAGGCGAGCCAGAGGCAAAGCTCAACAAGGGTGAGGGCAATGCCTTCATATGTAAATAAAGGGTCCATAGCCTAGGTGTTTCACAGATTCGGATGATTGCCAAGAAGATGCAGAACAAAAGCGGCACAAATCGCAGGCTTATTGACGGTATGACAGAGAGTTAACCTGCCGCGCGCCATATTTTTGTCATTTATTAACCCTAATTTCCGAAGCTAACGCCTGTTAATAGGCCCCGCCTGTGAGGATATAGTATGACTGATACCATCAAAACATCACCTCTTGACCGCCGCGCGGCTATGCTTGGCCTTGGCGCGGCTCTTATTATGCCTGCTTGCGCGACCAGCGCCAATGACCCGACGGCGCGCGCCTCTGCTGTGGCTAATCAATCTGGACCGCAGCTTGCGACCTATAGTGAAAATGACCTCATTGAGGGCATCTCCAATCATCTTGGCGTTACCTCCGAATCTGCCGCCTCCACCATCGAGCGCCTGTTCAAAGATCGCGGCCGCCCCACAGCCTATATTACAGGCGAAGAAGGCGGCGGCGCGTTTATCGGCGGCGCGCGCTACGGCAAAGGCACGCTTTGGATGAAAAACGGCACCTCGCGCAAAGTCTATTGGCAAGGGCCAAGCGTTGGCTTTGATTGGGGCGTTGACGCCTCCAAAGTCTTCACCCTTGTTTACGGGCTGAACGATCCAAACTATCTCTTCCGCCGCTTCCCCGGTGCAGACGGCAGCGCGTTTTTAGTGGCCGGCATGGCCGTACATTACCAAAGCGCCAACGGCGTCACCCTCGCGCCCATCCGAAGCGGCGTCGGCGTGCGGCTCGGCGTGAACGTGGGCTATACGAGCTATACCAAGAAGCGGAGCATTATTCCGCTTTAGAGGGCAGAGATTCCTGCTAATCAGACTTTAATGAATCATAGCGCTTTGCGCATCGCACATCTTTGTTCTCGCCGCAGGCCAGCCGCGTGTTCATCGCGTAATTTCTGCTTAAGATAAAGAGGCAGTGTCTCTGTCATCAGGGTTTTAAAACCTAGTCTTTGATAATATGGGGCATTCCATGGCACATTTCTAAATGTCGTCAGAGTTGCCGCTGACAAGCCCATTGATTTTGCCTGCTCCATAGCTGTTTTAATTAGCTGTGACCCTATGCCTAGTTTCTGATGCGTTTCGCTGACAGAAACTTCCGCAATATAAATTTCATCCTCAATAACTTCAGCGTGAATAAAGCCGTAAATCGTTCGAGATGTGGAGCCGAGCGCAACCCAACTCAAACCCTCAACTAAGAAACGCTCATGCTCTTTGGTAGACATCACGCTTTCATCTGCGAGCCAAGACAGGTTTGGTAAAGATGTGAAGGCGTGCGCTGCAGAACGCTCTACGCGCGGGAGATGCGCAACATCACGAAGTTCGGTCTTATGGATGATATAGGTCATTAAGTTTCTTTTGTTGTCTGCGCCAGTACACGCCCTACTCTTTATACCCCTCAATCCCCAGTGCTTCCATCATCACGCCGTGTATTTCGTTTTGCTCCATCACGCCGCGCACGCGGTGGCTGCCGGGGCCTGTGGCGTAGAGAGGCACGTCCTCGCCCGCATGGGTCTCGCTTTCCATATTGACGGCTGTTTGCTGCTGATAGTCGGGGGCTTGCACCATATTATCTGTCAGGGCAGGGCTATCGTTCTCGCGCACATTGGGGCCGTTATGATATCCTAGCGTGGTATAAGGCTTGCCGTCCAGCGCGAGGGCATAGTCCTCAGACGGTTTACCCGCCTCTGGATCAGGATTGCGCAC
>CAKZTE010000002.1 GCA_937923115.1 uncultured Caulobacterales bacterium
GAGCGTAATTTTGATTACGACCTTCTCTCCAAGACGACATTGTTTGAGAATGCCGTCGGCGACCTCGTCACACTCACACGCTTTGACAAGGCGAGCGGCAAGGTCATCAATCAAACGGCAGAAATCATCTCCGCGCGGCGAGATACGGGTGTGGTCATGCGTGTGGACGGCAAAGTGGAAACACTGTCATGCTCGGGCCTGACCGAGCGCGTGAGATTTAATAGCGCAGGCGAAGGACTGTCCGCCAAGCCTATAATGAGCGTGCAGGTGGATGCAGAGGCCGCAGGAGAGCAAGAAGTGGTCGTAAGCTACCTTACATCTGGTCTCGGCTGGAAAGCGGATTACCGCATCGACCTGAAAGGCGCGATGGAAGGCAAACCCACCGGTACACGCGAGGCATCTTTGCTCGCATGGTTGACGCTATCAAACCGAACGGCGAAAGATTATTCGGACGTGCCGCTCGCGATTATTGCGGGGGATTTAAACCGTGACCGCGACACGCGCGCCGTCTCTCCACCCGAACCGTATTTGCAAGGGCAGTGCTATCCGATTGGGAGCACGAAGCGGGGGATTGCCGTGCGCATGAAAGAGAGCGTGCAACGGATGACAACCTTTAACGGAGTTTCCTCCTCTTCTTACTCAATGGGGATGCCACAAGCTATGGTCAGGCAAGAAATGGGAGACGAAATCGTCGTGACAGGCGTACGCAAAGTCGCGACCGAAGAAAATGTCGGCGATTATAAGCTCTATCGCGTGCCGGGACTTGTTAGCGTGAAGCCCTATCAGACGAAACAGATTGCGTTTTTGGATGAAGAGAGTGTCGAGGTGAACAGGTTCTACTCTGCGGTCGAGGTGGGCTTTCAGCAGCGCTCAAATCCGCTCATGTTGGGCGTCGCCTATGCGCTCAATAATTCTCGCGAGGATGGATTGGCGCGTGCGCTGCCCAAAGGTACCTACCGCATTTTTGATCACCGCGAAAACGGTCAAACCGTGTTTCTTGGCGAAGCTTATAAAGACAATTTGGCTGAAGATGAAAAAGTCGAACTTTACACGGTTCAGACTATGAGCGTGCAGATGAAAAGCGAGACTGATGGTTCGCGCCGTCCTGATAGCGTGACGCATAGCTTTTTTAATGCACTTGATGAAGATGTGCGCGTGAAACTAGAAAATAGAGGCATGGATTTGCGCGGTAAAAAACTCCGTGGTGCAGAGGCGTTTCGCGACCCAGACGAGATTATTCCGACGTGGTGGATTGATGTACCGAGTGAGAGTGTGGCTGAATTGAGCTATCGGAAATAAAGAGTCAGCCGAGTTCAAATCCAATAACATCGGTGAGAACCAAAACGCACACTAATTGTGTGCGCGTTTTCGTTCTTTCTCGGCTTTTGCTTCGCAAAAGCCTTTAATCAAACAACTTACTGACGGACTCGTCATTGGCGATTCTGCGGATGGCTTCGCCTAGGAGTTTAGCGACAGAGAGTTCGCGGATTTTCTCGCAGTCTTTGACCTTTTGCGGCTGACCAATTGTATCGCAAATTACGACTTCGGTAAGCTCTGAGTCTGTGATGCGCTGCACCGCGGGGTCAGAGAGAACGCCGTGGGTAATATAGGCGGAGACAGAGTTTGCGCCGTGATCTTTGAGCGCTTTGGCCGCGTTACAAAGCGTACCGCCTGAGTCGATAATATCATCCAGCAAGATACAACTACGGCCCGCGACATCACCGATAATGTTCATAACCTCGGCTTCACCCGCTTTGGGACGGCGTTTGTCGACGATTGCGATATCTGCGTTAAAATGCTTAGCAAGACTACGTGTCCGTACCACACCACCTGTATCAGGAGAGACGAACATGAGTTTGTCACGGTCTTTTTGGGAGAACTTGTCTCGTAGATCCGTCTCAAATACGGGCTGTCCAAAAAGGTTATCTGTTGGAATATCAAAGAAGCCCTGTATTTGGCCTGCGTGCAAGTCCATTGTCAAAACGCGGTCCGCGCCCGCTTCGGAAATCAGGTTGGCGACAAGCTTAGCTGTGATGGGAGTGCGCCCCCCGACTTTGCGATCTTGGCGCGCATATCCAAAATAGGGAATAACCGCTGTAATACGTTTGGCGGAGGCCCGCATTAGCGCGTCAATAATAATCAAAAGCTCCATCAAATGATCATTGGCAGGCGCAGCCGTGGGCTGAATGATAAAGACGTCTTCACCGCGCACATTCTCATTAATACGGACGAAAATTTCTTGGTCGCGAAACCGTTCAATATCCATTGAGGTTAAAGGGATGTCTAGGACATCGGCAATTTCAGAAGCAAGTTTAGGATTGGACGTACCGCTGATAATTTTCATGCCGTTTTTCCTGTTAACATTTCGTTAGGATTTGGCTTGCTTTAGGCAAACTGCCGCGCCTTGTAAACACCCACTAAAGCCTAGCGAAGCATTATCGCAGAAATATTACGTCCATAGTCAACAATATCTTTATGGGTGTTATATCTGTAACTAAAATAGTCGTTTGGCTGTGCATATGTACAGTCGGGCAAGGCCGCGATTCGGGTTAAGCCAGCGTCTTTCAGCCGGTGAAGAATAAAAGCTTTAAGGTCGAAATGCGGTTGGCGCGGGCCGCTTTCTTTTTCGGGCCCAAGGCGAAAGAAACTGTCATAGATTTCGCGCTCCCCGATAAATGTATCGCGAAAACTCTCGCCAACTTCATAGCTAGGCTGGCTTATGCAAGGGCCAAGCACAGCAGATATAGCCTCGCGCCGCGCGCCCAATTCAACCATAGTCTCAATGGTTGCGTCTGTAATACCAGACAACGCACCGCGCCATCCTGCATGACACGCGCCTATGATGGCTGCGTCTGTGTCGGCAAATAAAACAGGTCCGCAATCTGCCGATAGCGCAGAAAGTGCAACGCCAGACAAGCGGGTCACCATACCATCAGCTTTGGGGCGCTCCGTAAACGGCGCGTCTATGATAACAACTTCGCGGCTATGGACCTGACGTAAGGAAAGTAAGTGTTCCGCGTTCAAAACATGCGTAATTCGCGCGCGGTTCTCGGTGACTTTTTCAGTAGCATCGCCAGAATCATATCCCGCATTCAGGCTCTCGTATTGCTCTAATGACACGCCGCCCTTGCGGCCAAAAAACCCATGATTGATTTGGCGATGTTCAAGCAGCGCATGTGTCTTGAACGGAAGCGTCATAGAAACTCGCGAAAGCCGAGGGGCAGGGGCAGACCAGTGGATTGAAAACATATCGCTTTGAACAAAACGCCCATTTCCTCGCCATCCATTAAGCGATGTAGTTGGCGTGCAATCTTTGCGCGCGCATCGGCATTGCTGCTTGATTTTGACAATGCGACCGCCCGCATTTCTATCCCAAGTTTGGATAAGAGTTCGCGCTGCGTAACCGCATGCGTAACGGGCAGTGCGGCTTCCCTGGCGATGTCTTGCAGGGCCGCGAAATCTACACGCGCGGTCAAGTCTGTATTGCCAGGGTCCGAAAATACACCAACCTTTTCATGACGTTTGAGCGCTTGCAGCGTGTCCCCAAATTCAGTTGTGTCTGGTCCGTAATCGATAAATAGCGCGCGGCAAGGATGCTGCCCAAAACGCTCCGAGAGTTGATCAATTATATGCCGAGCGCTGGGACAGAGTTCCACAAGATCATCGGTTTTAGCATCATCAATGTCACGCGGTAAATCTTGCTGTAAAACCCCTGAAATGGCGACAGGCGAGACGCCAAAGCTGAGGCGATTGTCACTGTCAAGTGCAACAAGCCGCTCATGCCAGCCCGCCCGGCCAGCAAAGGGGTCTTTTTGGATGAACTGCCTAATAGGCAAGCAGTCGAGAAATTCGTTCCCGATAATTATAGAAGGTCCATTAGCGGCTTTGGAAAGATCGCCGGCCCAATTTACAGGGACATTGGCACCGGAAAGTGTTTTGGCCTGAACGGCTTCTAGGGCGGCACTGGCCTCAATTAACGTCACAGAAACGGCTTTGATGAAGTCTTTATCCAGCGCCCCAGTACGCAAAATATCGCTCATCATAATCCCGCGTCCAGGGCCAAGTTCCACAAGGTTGACGTTTGGCGGTCGTCCTAAATCTATCCAGCTTTGAATGCACCACAGGCCAATGACTTCGCCAAACATTTGGCTGATTTCGGGTGCCGTAATAAAATCGCCATCACTACCGAGCGGGTCGCGCGTGGGATAATAACCTGCCGTTGGGTCGAGCAAACAGATTGCCATATATTCCGCCACGCTCATTGGGCCTTCGGCTGTGATGCGGGCCTTTATGCGGGTTTCAAGCTCTTTCATTCTGCGTCTGGTTCAGCAAGACGCTTCGGTGCGACTGGCGGGCGGCGCTGCGCCCAGACAATTATGAGAAGCCCAATTAGAACCATGGGCACAGAATAGCTCATGCCGCGCGTTAACGGGCCAAACAGGGCTGCATCGGGTTCACGGAAAAACTCTACGAAAATACGAAAGACCCCATACCCTAGAAAGAATATCCCTGCCGCTGTACCAGGCTTGGTGAGAGCCTTGAATTTATGCGTGGCCAACCGAATGAGAAGCCAAAGGGCAATCCCTTCAAGCGCAGCTTCGTAAAGCTGGCTGGGGTGCCGCGGCTGTGATGTTGGGTCAGAATTGAATATAAACGCCCATGGTACATTTGCTGGACGCCCATATAGCTCTTGGTTCACAAAATTCCCAAACAGGCGCACCATGAAAATGCCGAGCGGCGCACCTACGGCGGCCATATCCGCCACACGCCACAATTCGATTTTCGTTTTGCGCGCGAACAGCCAAACAGCAGCGCACACGCCTGCAAAACCGCCGTGAAAGGCCATGCCGCCTTCCCATATTTTAAAAATAGCGATGGGGTCATTTACAATCATTTCTGGCGTATAAAGCAGAACCGAACCCAGCCGTCCGCCAATGATAATACCAAACAAGGTATACATCATCAGGTCGTCGAGATTTTGTTTGCTTGGTATAATAGCATTTCCGCGGGTAATGCCGTTGGGTATCCAAATCTCGCGGTTCTTAACGCAAGAAATAGCGTAAAACAGGGCGAGCATGATGCCAACAATATAAGATACACCATACCACTTTACCGAGAAATTCCCGATAGAAAATACGTTCGGACTAATCCAATCAGGAAAGGGTATAGCGTTAATTATAACAGCAAGCATAGCGGCATATCCAATTCTGGGCGCGACGATTCTTTACAGGCGCAGTACTAGAAAAGGTGCTACACCGCTCCTATCTATATTTAAAGGGCAAAGCGCCCGCAAAATTTAAGTGTAGGAATAGAGGCTAGCATGCAAAGCAAATCAAAACCATTTGATGATTTATCAAACCTTATGACCAATGCCATGGGCGCTGTTAAAGGCGTCGGGGATGAAGTTAAGGCCATGGGCCGCGCCCGCGCAGAGAGTTTGATTGCTGATATGGATCTTGTAGGCCGAGACGAATTTGAAGTCTTTAAGAAGGTCATCGAGGCTCAGCGCGCCGAAATAGAGAGTTTGAAAGCGCAAGTCGCCAAGTTCTCGCCCGCGTCCGCCGCTAAGAAAAAAACTGCGCCAAAGCGCGCGTCGACTATTCCCGCCGCGTCCAAAGCCGCTGCAAAGGCTGCGAAGAAACCGGTAACTAAGCGTAAACCTACGAAAAAAGCATAGTGTTGCAGGTGAAGGACGCTTACGCACAGCTATAATTAGTTACCCACAAAGCCCAAAATACTACATCTTGTAAAATCTGTCTGGTTTCGTAGCCTTATCTTATATTAAGAATCGCTGCGGTCGCTAAAGCGTTGGACAGGAAGACTATGAATATTGCGGATACACGATGTGTTAGGCCAAATCCGGGCCTTCAAACGGCTACGGCGCTTCGCCCTAATCCGCTTGATGTGTTTGAACGCATCGCGATTGCGGAACACTATGATTTTGAGCGTGTTAGCCTAAATGAGATTCATATCAATATGGCGGGGCAATGGTCCGACCATGATATTTCTTTGACATGGAACGCTGCTAACGAGTCCGTTCAGCTTTTTCTAATATTTGAAGGACGCCTTCCTGGCGGTCGGACAGACGACATTTGCCGCCTTATGAGCCTCATTAATGAACGTCTTTCTGCGGGCCACTTTGATTTCTGGAACAAAAACAATGCCATGGTTTATCGAAATGCGCAATCATTGCGCGGCGGTGCGCCCCTGCGGACTGAGCAAGCAATGGACATGTTAGCCTTGTCGCTTGATGCGGCAGAGCGAGGCTATCCAGCCTGCCAGTATGTCATATGGGCTGGGAAGTCACCAGAGGATGCGCTGACAGCGGCTCTCGTTGACCTCGCGGCAAATGTGTAATGGTACCCGATAATTATTTGGTTGTCGGTGCAGGCCGAATGGGCGGCGCATTACTCGCGGGATGGCTAAGCGACCCCGTAAGCGGTGTTATCCCAGAACACCTTTACATCATCGATCCGCATATGGGCGAAGACGCTAAAGCGGCAATACATGCAGGCGCAACCGAGATTACGGCTAATCATAAAGCGATGGGGAAAGTTGACGTTGTCCTTTTGGCGATAAAGCCGCAGGCCTTTGATAATATCGCGCCTGTCGTTGCCGCAAACCTCGCCGAGGGCGCGTTGGTGATTTCCATTCTTGCGGGGACAACGATTGAGGCCCTGACGGCGGCATTCCCGAATCAACATGTTGTACGCGCTATGCCCAATACGCCCGCCGCCGTTGGTGCAGGTATGACGGCGTTTACTTGCTCGAAAAAAGTGACAGAGCGGCAGGCGCGAACGGCTGAACGCCTCTTAAAAGCAGGCGGCAAAGTCCACGAAGTCGAAAACGAGCATATGATTGACGTTGTCACAGCCGTTTCAGGCTCTGGTCCAGCCTATGTTTTTCATATGGTTGAAGCTTTGGAGGCGGCAGCGCTTGAAGCGGGATTGCCAGCGGATATTGCCCCAGAGTTTGCGCGGCAAACAATCGTCGGGGCTGGGGCACTGCTGGGCGGAACACAGGTCAGCGCGAGCGATCTACGGGTTGCTGTGACCTCACCCAATGGAACAACTCAAGCCGCGCTAGATGTTCTCATGCCTGCGCTTCCCGCCTTGATGCGCGAGACAGTCAAAGCCGCCTTACAACGGGCCAAGGAACTTGCTCGCGGCGGGTAAAGGCTAGATCGGCAAGCGAATGCTTGCTTTTAATCCGCCCAACTCGCTTTTGGAAAGTGATAAAAAACCGCCATGACTCTGCACAATATCGCGCGTGATTGACAGGCCAAGCCCAACACCGTCGCGGTTTTGATTTCGGGCAGGATCAAGCCGATTAAAAGGCTTTAAAGCTAGCTGTATCGCGTCCTCTGGTATCCCTGGACCGTCATCATCAACAATGATGAAGACGGCCTGCGATGTCTGCGAGATTGATATGGCAACATCATCCGCAAAGTCCTGTGCATTATTCAAAAGGTTTGTTATGGCGCGTTCAAGGGCCAGTGGCTTTATGGGCGCGCTCGGGTTGCCAGTTACATCCAATCGGGCTTTTGGGGACTCCATTTTTTCAATCACGCTTTCGATGAATGGCCGAAGGGGCGTCATCACGGCCGTTTCGCCGGTCAAACCGCGGGCAAAGTCGAGATAGCCGTTTAGCATGGTCTCCATGTCCTTCACATCGCGCTTGGCGGCAAGGACATTGTCCGTTTCGTCTTGCAACGCAAGGAACAGTTTTAACCGCGTAAGGGGCGTACGTAAATCATGACTGACGCCGGCAAGAAAGACGGCGCGCTGATCTATGAAACGCTTGATACGTCCTCGCATGCGCAGGAATGACTGCCCCGCCAACCTTACCTCTGCGGCTCCGCTTGGTTTGAAATTTGAAGTGTCTTGCCCGCGGCCAAAACGATTAGCAGCCTCCGCTAGCTGGGCAATCGGCTTGGCTTGGTTGCGGATGAAAACAATGCTGACAAGGGTCAGCAAAACTGTTGCGGTCAGTAGCCAAAATAAAAAGACAAAGCCCGTGGGAGCAAAGACACGCTCGCGCGCTGCAAAAAATCGTAACACGCCTTCGTCGACCTCAACGCGAATATCAATATGATTAGGGTAGCGTGTGGTATCAAACCAAAAAGGGTCGGTTAACGCTTGGTCTAATGATTGCCGTAGAGTGGAGTCAAGGGCGGAAAAAAATGCCCTTCTAGTGGTCAAAGGCAGGCTATCATCTTCTTCAAGCGCCACCGACAACTCCATGTTTGGGCGCAGCATCGCATCAAGACCTTCGGCACGCTTCTCGCTAGGGTCTTGCTTATATAGCTGCACCGCAACTGAAATGTCCGCCGCGACACTCGCCGATAAATTTGCCGTTACGGTTGCCCAATGCGCGTTAAAGAAAAAATAAGTCACGACCATTTGCATCATCACAATTGGAAGAATAATGATAAGCAAGACGCGCGCGTAAAGCCCTTTGGGGAGGCGGGAGCGAATAAATGCGGGCGAGCTAATCTTCACGGCGGCGGCGAGCTAGCTTGGCGTATCAGCCAGGAGGCGGTAACCAAGGCCGCGAACAGTAAGCAAGTAAGCGGGTTCAGCAGGATTGTCTTCGATTTTGCGGCGCAGCCGCGTCATCTGAACATCGACGGCGCGTTCTGATTTTGCCGTAATTTTTTCGGACAACGCATGACGGCTTACAGGCGCGCCGGCGCGTTTAGCAAGCAGGGTCAGCAAAGCTTCCTCGCCCGTTGTCAGGGCAACGCGATCGCCGCTGCGAGTGAGCTCTAGCCGCTCTAAATCATATTGCCATGGCCCAAAGCTAATCTGAGTTGCTGGCGCGGTCAGGCCCACGCGCCTAAAGATTGCTTCAATACGCAGCACAAGTTCCTCGGGCTCAAAGGGTTTAGAGAGATAATCATCTGCGCCTGCCTTCAAGCCTTCAATGCGATCCTCTGCTTCCCCGCGCGCGGTTAGCAAAATGACAGGCATATCATTCTCCTCGCGCAGGCTACGTGTAAATTCAAACCCTGTTTCGCCAGGCATCATCACATCAACAATTAAGAGGTCAAATTCTAGTGTGAGCATAAGCTGGCGCGCGGCGGCGGTGTTAGCCACAGTCGATACGCGGAAGCCGCATTTGCCAAGATAGCTGGCCAATAGCTGACGAATACGATCATCATCGTCGATGACTAAGAGGTGGACATCATGCCGAATGAGCATGTCGCTTTCCGATGTTGCGGGTTTCAATTCTTACTCCTATCGTAGCGCGCAATTTGCGGCTCAATTTGCGGCGAAATATATTGACTTCCATCGCCCTACTGTAACAATGACTGTAAAGATCTATAACGGCAAGTCTGGAAACCCTGCAGCCTGCTAAATTGAAATATGAATTGAGAGTTAGACCATGATTGAAAAAGCCTATCATGACCGTGACGGCCAAATTTGGATAGACGGTGAGTTCGTAGAGTGGCGCGAGGCCAAAATCCATGTGCTGACACACTCGCTTCATTATGGGTCTGCTGTCTTTGAAGGCGATCGTGCCTATGAGGGCAAGATTTTCCGCCTGACTGACCATAGCCAGCGTCTTGTGAATTCAGCCGAGTATATGGGATTTGAAATTCCGTTTACGCGCGACCAAATTGATGCAGCCTGTAAGGAAACATTGGCGAAGACGGGGCTGGGTGACGCTTACATTCGTCCGTTTGCCTGGCGAGGTTCTAACATGATGGGCGTGGCCTCTAAGAACAATAAAATTCACTTGGGCGTCGCCGCATGGCACTGGGGCAATTATTTTCCTGATAAGATGAAAGGCATTCGCCTAACAGTTTCAAAGTGGAAACGCCCAGCGCCCGACACTATTCCTTGTAAGTCTAAGGGCGCAGGTCTTTACATGATTTGCACGCTTTCTAAAGACGCCGCCGCAGCGGCGGGTTTTGATGACGCGCTTATGTATGATTACAAAGGCCGCGTTGCCGAGTGTACGGGGGCGCATATCTTCTTTATCCGCGACGGCGAAATTCATACACCGACGAATGATATTTTGCTCGACGGTATTACGCATGACACGGTTATGAAGTTGGCCGCTAAGCGAAACCTTAAAGTTTATAAACGCGATATCTATCCAAGCGAAATGCCGCATTTTACAGAATGTTTTATAGTCGGCACGGCTGCAGAAATAACGCCTGTACGCGAAATTGCGGGACATAACTATACAGTCGGGGATATCACCAAAACGCTGGCAGCAGATTACGACGCGCTTGTGCGCGGTAAAACTTCGCTTTAGCGGGCGTTAGCTTTTACAGCTTCGACTTTGGCAAGGGCGGCGCGCAAATAAAGACTTCCCGTATATACGGACAAGGCGGCTGCGAGCCAGATAAGGCCGAGGCCAATTCGGCCTGACCAGTCCACGAGTGATGGAAAAAATGTGTCGACGGGGATGATACCGCGCGTGGCAATCCAAACGATGAGAACGCCAATACCCAGCATCTCGCACGCTGTTTTCCATTTCGCGAGTTTCGTCGGCGGCATGATGCGGCCAGAGAGAGCCGCGTGCTCGCGCGCGCCGCTAACAAGGATATCGCGCCCAATAATAGCAAGGGCTGGCACCATGATAAAGGGGTCGCCGCGCGTCACTACGCAAAACCCGATAAGACAGCCTGCAACTAATAATTTGTCCGCAATTGGATCAATCATACGTCCAAAATCGCTCACCACTTTCCAGCGCCGCGCCAGAAACCCGTCCAAAAAGTCAGTAAACCCTGCAATAATGAAAAGCGTTAGCAAGACGGACGGGCGGCCTAGAAAGCTCTGCTGACCCGTTGATAATAATACAATTCCTCCCACGATGAACGGTATCATCATGATGCGCCCGATGGTCAAAACATTGGGTAAAAAACCCAGCGGGTGCGGGGAGGTCTCAAGAGAGGCTGCCGACATTACGCTGCCTTATCATGCTCTGGGGATACGCCCTTTAGAATCGCAATGCCTGTAAAGACAGAAATGATAGCCGCGATCCAGAGCAAACATTGCCCCGTAATCCAAACGTGAGGCGAGGTCGTGTTGAAAATTTCTACGATATTGCCGTCGTCAATCCGCTGCATGTCAATCCAAGCGGTAAGCCACGGCGAAGATAACAAGGTACAAACGGCAAAAATCGTGAGCGTGTTTTTCAGCCACCCCCATTTCGTTGTAGGCCATCCATATTTTGAAAACTCATAGCCTTTCAAAAGGCCAACGGTGATTTCGCGTCCGATGATCAGCAACGCGGGAACAGTAAAAGCCCAGCCTAAAACACCATTTTGCCAGACGACATAAAGCAGCGCGATAAGTGTACCGATGATTAAAACGATGTCTGCAATATCATCAAACCAGCCAAATTGGCGGGCGGCAGAGCGTTCTGATCCGCCAATAATGTCGTCCCAAATATCAGTCAGCGCCGCAATAATGAGAAGGAATGTCGCAAGAAGTGCGGCGTTAAGCTCCGGCCAGCCCATGATAATAATCGCCATGACAACGGGCGTTAGAATGACGCGAATAAGGGTTAGCCCGTCGGCAAATGCGCCTCGCATGCCGCTGACGGACTGCACATGGCCCTCACCGTAACCTTGATTGTCTATGTCACTCGTATGGATTTTATCATTCATGAAAATACTCATATATGGTTTGTGCCAGTGTTTCGCTGACACCTTCAACATTTGAAAGTTCAGTAACAGATGCTGATTTAACTTCTTTCGCAGAACCGAAGTGCGCCAATAAGGCCCGTTTTCGGCTCGGTCCGATTCCACCGATACCATCAAGCGGACTTGATTTCATCTGTTTTTTGCGCCGCGCCCTATGGGTGCCAATGGCAAAACGGTGCGCTTCGTCGCGCAGGCGCTGAAGATAATATAAAACGGGCGTACGGGGCGGCAATGTAAAGTCGGCGCGGCCATTCATATAAAACGTCTCTCGGCCCGCATTACGATCAGGCCCTTTGGCAATGCCGACAAGCGTTGTGCGATCCAGCGCGCCAATCTCCTGCATGACATCCGTCACAACTGAGAGCTGGCCTTTCCCGCCGTCAATTAAAACAAGGTCGGGCCAAACAAGGGTGTCGTCTTTCATAAGCCGAGAAAAGCGCCGCCGGAAGACTTCGCGCATCATGGCGTAGTCATCCCCAGGTACGGCATCGACATCTTTTATATTGAATGTGCGGTAGTCGCGCCGCTGAAAACCGTCAGGCCCAGCTACGATAAAAGCGCCAATGGCATTTGTGCCTTGAATGTGGCTGTTATCGTACACTTCAATACGCTCAGGAGGGGCATCTAAATCGAAAATGTCTTTGATACCCTTAAGGAGGCGCGCTTGCGATGCCGTTTCGGCCTGTTTTCTCGCGAGCGCCTCTTCAGCATTGCGAACAGCGCGGTCGATCAGTGTTTTCTTCTCGCCTCGTTTTGGAGCTATGACGGAGACCGAAATGCCAGAGCGCTCCGATAGTGCGCGCTCTAAGAGATCGCGGCTTGGGACGTCTTCGCTCGTAAATATAAATTTTGGAATAGGTTTGTTGTTGTAAAACTGCGCGATGAAAGCATCTAATATGACGGCTGCGGATTCGTCCTTGCCATGCCGAGGAAAGAAGCTGTGATTGCCCCAGTTCTGACCAGCGCGAAAAAAGAAGACTTGGATACAAGTCTGCCCGCCGCCGCTATAAAGGCCTATGACGTCACCGTCCGTAAAGGTTGTCGGGTTAACCGCGCCAGAGCTACCAGAAACATAAGTAAGGGCCTTTAGGCGGTCACGCAGCTCAGCAGCTTTTTCAAAATTAGTTTCTTTGGAGGCGGCTTGCATTTGGGCCGTGAGGCGCGTGCGAAGAACATCCGATTTTCCGCGCAAAAAATCTTCGGCGTCTTTTATCAGTTCACCATATTCTAGTATTGTTATTTCGCCCGTGCAGGGCGCAGAGCAGCGCTTAATCTGGTGCAGCATACAGGGGCGGGTGCGCGCTTCGTAATAGCTGTCTGTGCAATTTCTTAGCAGAAAGGCGCGCTGCAAAGTGTCAAGCGTTCGGTTGACCGCGCCTGCACTGGCGAAGGGCCCAAAGTAATCTCCCTTAATTTTGCGTGCGCCGCGATGCTTGGTGATTTGCGCGGCAGGGTGATTTTTACGTACAAGAATATAAGGAAAACTTTTGTCATCTCGTAGCAGGATATTATAGCGCGGCTTTAGGCGCTTAATCAAAGAGGCTTCAAGTAGCAGCGCTTCCGTCTCGCTCTCAGTAATGACAAATTCCATTGTCCGAGTTGCGCGTATCATGCGCTGAATGCGAATAGTGTGCCGCTTGTACTTTGTGTAAGCCGTAACGCGTTTTTTTAGGTCCTTGGCTTTGCCAATATAAAGCACCGTTCCGTGCTCATCAAACATACGGTAGACGCCCGGTTTACTTGGCAGGCGCTTCACATAATCAGCGATAAGCTTATTGCCCTGCAGCGGTCCGTTTTTGCCATTTTCAGGCGCTTTTAAATCGGGGTTATGGGAATCGGGTGTTGCCATATGTGGCAATGTAGGGAGGGAGCCGCTATGACGCAAACGGCTAGGCCCAATCAACGCCGAATAATCAGGCTTTTAGCGGAACAGCGAAAAGCTGTAATGTCTCTAGCGCCACGCGCTCTAGCGCGACTTCATGGGTGCTTTCTAGGACCACATTGGGCGCCGCGCCAGCAGCGTGTGCTTCACGCCAGCGTTCTAGGCAGAGACACCATTTATCCCCCGGTTTTAGACCCGCAAACTGATACTCAGGACGCGGAGTTGATAAATCATTGCCGACAGCTTGGGAGAATTTTAAAAATTCGGCCGTCATGACGGCGCAGACGATGTGCCGCCCGCGATCCGTAGGCCCCGTCTCGCAGCAGCCATCCCGAAAATAACCCGTTAGCGGTTCAAAGCTGCAAGGCACGAGTGGGTCACCAAGGACATTATTTGAGTTTTTGAAGCTCATGTTTATTTGCGCGTTCTAAAAATTTCTACACCTGCCGCATCGGCTTTTAGAAGGGCTTGCGGCTTGGAAATCTTAACCGTTATGGCTTGTACCCTTGGGTCGGCCGCCAGTGCCCAATCGGCAATGCGGTCTGCTAATGTTTCGACAAGCTGCACATGGGCTTCCATGGTGATCTCCTCTGCTTTCTCTGCCACCAAACCATAATCTAGCGTCTCATGTAAGCGGTCTTCTTTGGGAGCGGGCATTGGGCCCATATCAAGGCTGATGTCCATGATTATGGGCTGCGTGCCTTCGTATTCATGGGGATGAACGCCGATATTGGCTTGGATTAGAAGCCCCTCGACAAAAATGCGCATGGCAGGCCGAGCGTTGTTTTTGCGGCTGGTAATTTTTTTTAGCATTGTCTTAATCCAAAATCAGGTCGGGTGTTTGCCATGTCAAGTGTTGACCGCTGTCTATGGCAATCATTTGCCCGGTCACAGCGTGGGCGTTCAAAAGATAACGCACGCCGTCCAGCAATGCCTCTGCGGAGGAGGGACGTCCGAGCAGAGTTGCGGCGGCTTCTGCATTAAACTCGCCCGTTTGTTGGTGAATGTTGGGTAGGGTCGGGCCGGGGCCTATGCCGTTAACCCGAAGGCGCGGCGCGTAGCTTTGGGCTTGTGTTTTTGTCGCCCAAAACAGCGCGGATTTGGCTGTGCTATAGGTAAAAAACAGAGGGTTGGGTTTCAGCACCCGCTGGTCAATCATGTTGATAATCGCGCCTGTGTCACCTGTGGGTAGTTGCTGCGCAAGTTTTTGTGTGAGCATGAGAGGAGCCCGAAGATTGATTTCCATATGATAATCATAGCTCGCGCGCGTGAAGGTAGCGGCTGTATCGGGCGCAAAGGTGGAGGCGTTGTTTATAAGAGCGGTAAGGGGCGATCCTAGCGCCGCGCTTGCCCGGTTTATCAGGCTGTCGACCTCTTGCGGAACTGCGAGGTTTGCTTGAACAATGGCTGCCTTGCCGCCCGCCTCATTAATCTGCTCTGCAAGCGCGAGAGCCCCTGCCTTTGAGCGGTTATAGTGGACGGCGACGTCCCAGCCATCACCCGCGAGGCCAGTTGCGAAATGCGCGCCGACGCGCGCACCAGAGCCCGTGATAAGGATAGAGCGGCTCATAGCGCGCGCGGCAAACGCCTTACGCGTGCGCGCTCTCCGCATGAGGGACGTCCCACTTCAACGCAGACGAGGCCCGGTAGTTTCGTCTCAAGACGTTCAAATATCCATTCTGCAATTTGTTCAAGCGCTGGAGCGGAGAGGCCTTCGACCTCGTTGAGAAGCGCGTGGTCCAGCGGCGCAACAACGCCGCTTATGATTTGTTCGATTTTCCAGAGGTCACGAATCCAGCCTTTATCGTCTTGCGGATCGCCCTGCAGCGTTACCGTTCCCTTAAAGCTATGGCCGTGGACTTTCTTGAAAAGGTCATTGGCATCTGCATGACCGAAATAATGCGCGGCTTCGAACTGAAAATCTTTTTCAATTTCAAAAGTCAGGGCCACACGGCAAGCCTAAATGACGGCGCGAACAAGAGCCGCGAGATAAAGAAGATATCCAATGAACAGCATTGCGCCAGTCTTGCGCCCGATGGGTTGGCGCGTGCCAATAAATACCATGAGGAAGACCATCGCGACGAGCATAACCCAGAAGTCAAATACATAGAGCTGTTTTGCAATCCCGACAGGGCCAGAAAGTGCCGCCGCGCCCATGACAGCAAAGAGATTAAATATGTTTGAGCCCAGTACATTACCACTCGCGACTTCAGAGTGACCGCGATAAGCTGCGACGATAACAGTTGCGACTTCGGGAAGTGATGTGCCAATCGCAACAATGGTCAGGCCAATGATCGTCTCATCAATGCCCATGACTGTGGCGATCTCGACGGCGTTGTCGACAATCAAGTTGCCGCCAATAACGAGGCCAATGAAGCCTGCGATTACGAAGAAACCAGACATCATGACGCTTGCAGGAAGGCCGTCTTCACCTTCTTCAATTTCGGTCATCTCAGCAAGAATGGGGTCTTCTGCGCCTTCTTTGGCGAGGCGGAACATCCACAGCAAATAAATCACAATGCCGCCAAACAATATTGCGCCTTGCCACATTTGCAAAGGATTGCCGAGAAAGGCGAGGCCGATGAAAATTATTGTCGCTGCGAAAGCAACGAGGGCATTGCGGCCTACACCGGGCATGTTGGTTGGGATAGCCATTATCATGGCGGGCAGCCCTAAAGCGAGCAGCACATTTGCAATGTTTGAGCCGACTACATTACCTGAGGCAAGTTCGCCTGCGCCCTTCATGACGGCTTGAATGCTGACAACAAGCTCAGGCGCAGATGTGCCAAAAGCAACAATCGTTAATCCCACAATAAGTGATGGTATGCCCCAATGACGGGCTAGCGCCGCTGCGCCGCGTACAAGAAAATCTCCTGCAACGATGAGCACAACAATGCCGCTAACCAGCAATAAAAATGCAGGGAGAAGGCCCATAATTAGATCCGCTTAGAAAGAATCGTAGGTTTAGTCGAAGCGTTTAAACTCGAGAATGTTCAATCCGCCGAATAAAATGGCAATAAGGAGAAAAACAAATATTGCGGGGTCCATGTGAAATAACCCAAAAATGCTAATGCCGGCATAAATAATAGCGCTCATAAGACCCTCTATCCGTTTGTTTATACAATTTGTCATCAGTTGACGCCCGATTGAGACCCCTATACCCTTAAACGCGCAAAAGGCCAATAATTTGTGATGAATTCTGAGGGCATTTTTGGCGCATGTGAGCGAGGGCGAGATGGCAAAAGTTTTAGGGTTTGGTGGGGTCTTTCTAAAAGTTGATGACCCTGCGAAATATTGCCAGTGGTATAAAGACGCTCTGGGCGTGGATATAACAGATTGGGGCACAATGATGTGGGAGTCTGATGGCCATGGCCATACGATGCTAAGCCCATTTACGCGTGACACGTCTTACTTAAACCCGTCAAAGCGCGGATTTATGATAAACATGCGCGTGGATGATGTAGCAACCTTAATAGCATCGGCGCGTTCTGCTGGAGCCGATATTATTGGCGATACCGAAAATAATGAATACGGCATTTTTGGCTGGTTTATCGATCCAGAAGGTATCAAGATAGAGTTATGGCAAGAACCGTCGTCCACTGAGTCGGCAGAAACCTAAAGGATGAAATATGTTTGGAATTGTTCCGTTTGTTAAAATGGCCGGCCGCGGCCTTGGTAAAATTTTCAAAGGCAAAGAGGCCGAAGACGCGCTTAAGAAAGAAGTCGACGATCTCGGTTTAGGCCGCGAAGAAATTGACATTAAAGTTGATGAGACGGGCAAAGTTATCGTTAAAGGCAAGGGCGTGACGCAGGAGATGAAAGAAAAAATCATCTTGGCTGTCGGCAATGTCGAAGGCGTCGGCGAAGTTGAAGACGGAATCGAATCAAGTGACGGCGGCGCGGCGTCGCAGTTCCACACAATTGTATCAGGCGATACGCTCTGGGCCGTTTCTAAAAAATATTATGGCAAAGGGTCTCGCTACATGGAAATTTTTCATGCCAATGAACCCATGCTAAAGCATCCTGATAAAATTTACGTGGGGCAAGTTCTGCGTATTCCAGCAGACGGCGACATGGCCGTTGCTTAGTTTTTGCACCTAATTGTCTAAAAGCGTCTCTTCGGAGGCGCTTTTTTATACACAGCTATGCTGCGGTCGAGGATAGTAAAACGGTGAAAACGAGACAGGACGGGAGTGTTGAAAGAGAGAAACAACATTCACCGTCCTGCTACGTGACCTGCGGACCGGAAGAGAGATCGGCCTGAATTGACTTCTGTCCCGGGGGAGGTGGGCCAGAGAGCACATCACAGTTGGGACGCACGCAAGTTGTATATAGCGAATAAAAGTTGAACTCTGCCTGAACGCTTTCGTTATATTACGTTTATGAACCTGAGCCTTGTGTAATGTTCTTTTGAGCCGCCGCCGCAGTGCTAATAGATCGGCCGCGGCGATAATACCGCCACATTGAGCGTGGCTGGATCCACAGCTATGGCTGCACTTTCAAAAAGGATGTTACCTGAAGCGTTTTCGATAACGACTTCCATCAGGGGGGCGGGCAGTTCGGGGTCAAAGTTCGCACTTGGCGCGCTCGCGGAAAAATCAATATTGCCGGATAGACCGTTTAGGCTCACGCTTGTTGTCGATAATTCACGTGCTTGACCATTTTGGCTAAGCGGGTTTAGCAGGTGTATTTTCAACACGCTGTCTCTCTCAAGGCCCTTATAGGCATTGAATATAGCTTGGCCTCTGATCTCTGTGCGGGCGGCATCACTTGGGTTTGAAAATTCAAAATTGGCGACTTCCCGGCCCTGTTTAAACGCGTCGACTTTTAGGCGGTAATCATAATTGGGACCGTTGAAATCGAGTGGTTTGGCCATGACATGCGTTTTTCGGCCTGCCCAATCCGTAATAAATGCTGACAGTGTCAACGGCATATCGAACCCGTCTTGCGGGACGCCGTAATCAAGCGTGAATTTAAAGGGCGGATTTTGTCCATCAATATTAATCTGCGATTCGCCTTTAATGGCGCTTTGTGTGCCGCCAACGAGACCCGATTCTATTAGCTGTACCGTCAGCACTGCGCCGCGAAATAGCGCATCTGGTTTTGATATATCAACGCGTCCTTGTGTTTGCTCAATTCCTACAATTGTTTTGACAGGAAGCGCAGCGCCAATGCGGCTGCTGGACTGCGGCGACAATACTAAACTTGCGGCCTCTACACCGCTATACTGCCCGGGCTGATCTGTGACTAAAACAGAGTTGCCATTTTTATCCTCTATCCGGCCCCGAATGTCTGCAAACTCTAATTCTGCCGTGACGGCTGCGGGCGCTGCAATAATCACATTGAAAGGCGACGATAGGCCCCGCAGCAAAAGCCGCGTTTCTCCAAGTAATTCACCTTTGCTTCGCGGCCGATTTGGCGGCGGCGGCGCATAGGCGCTTACGACAAGCCATTCGCCGTCAAACGCTGTGCCCTCTGCGAGAGTTATGCTAACAGGGATGTTGTCTATACCTGTTGATTGCGCCATATCTGTTCCGGGCGGAGGCGGGAAAGCAATTTGCGTTTCGCCAAGAATATCCCTGATGATATTAGTGATATCAGATCCGCTATTATCTGGCGGCGGTGCTGGGACTTGCGCGGCTAAATCGGCAGATAGCATAAGGGCTGCAAGGGATATCACGGCGCGTTTCATCCCTAGACCTTAGCGCATCGCCTTACGTTCGGGTAGGGCGAAATTCAGCTCGCGTTCGTTTTCACCGAGTCCTCATGCCCCTTCAACCCAGAGCGGATATTTGGTCATCACGGATTTGAACAGTTCTGAATCAAGGTGGCGGCTTAGCCATTCTCTTAGCGCAGAGAGAGGCGCGCTGCTCCACCAATCTGGCTCTACGGCGGCGAACTGGCGTATGAAAGGAAAAATAGCAATATCTGTGAAACTTTGCTGCGGCCCCGTAAGGAAGCTATTTTCTTCAAGTCTTTGATTAAGCTCCAGTAAAATGGCCTCTGCTTGCGCTCTATAGTTCAAGTCCACGGCCCCGCGAGGGACATCGTCTTGATAGCGGCTTGCATATTTATAACGGTCTAAATGATGTTTAAACGGTCCATCATGTTGTTCAATTAGCTCAGCGTTATAACCGTCAAGCCAGCCAAGCGGGTCACTTTGGTTTAAGGCCCAAAGCGCAAGGTCGAGGCTTTCATCAATGACCTTGCCGTCGTCTTTTATGAAAACGGGGACGGTGCCTTTTGGCGATGCTTTGAGCATAGACGCCGGTTTGTCGCGCAGAATAATTTCGCGATGTTCATAGGCTATTTCGCTAACATGCAATGCCATTCTTGCGCGCATGGCATAGGGGCAGCGGCGAAAAGAATAGAGTATAGCCATGGCTAATTTACCTTGCGGCCGATATGGGTTTCGCCGCGATTTTTGGCCAGCGCGATTTGCTTTTGCCGCTCTGCAAAACGCTCACGTTGCGCCTCGCTCAGACGGTTATGGCATCGCGGACACGACACGCCTTTGACGTAAAGTGGATGTGCCATTTGTTCTTTGGTGAGCGGATAGCGGCAGGCATAACATTGATCGTAATCGGATTCTTCAAGGCCGTGCTCAACGGCTACGCGCTGATCGAAAACGAAGCAGGCTCCATCCCATAAACTCTCATCTTTTGGCTGTGTTTCGAGGTATTTCAAAATTCCGCCCTTGAGATGGTAAACATCCTCATAGCCGTTATTCAGCATAAAGGCGCTGGCCTTCTCGCAGCGTATGCCGCCCGTGCAGAACATGGCGACTTTGGGCTTGTTCAGCTTGTCCTTATTGGCCTCTACCCATGCTGGAAAATCACGGAAGGTTTGCGTCTCGGGGTTTATCGCCCCTTTGAATGTGCCAATCTCGACCTCATAATCGTTGCGAGTATCAATCAGCACGACATCAGGGTCAGAAATTAGAGCGTTCCAATCATCTGGGTTGACATAGGTGCCGACAGTTTCGGTTGGGTCAATGCCCTCAACGCCCATGGTGACAATCTCTTTTTTGAGCCGCACTTTCATGCGGTAGAAGGGGCAATCCTCGGCGAAGGAAAGCTTATAATCCAGCGCCGCGAGGCGCGGATCTGCTTTTAGATAGCCCATCAACGCATCTACGGCGCTGGCGGTACCAGTCACTGTCCCGTTTATGCCCTCGCGAGCCAAAAGCACGGTCCCTTTAATACCAAGGAGCTCGCACATGTCCTGTAGCGGCGCGCGCAAGGCCTCATAGTCGGTCAGGCGCGTAAAATGATAGAGAGCGGCAACGGTATAGGTCATGCGCGCCTCTTAAAAGAGCGCCATGCAGGGGTCAAATGAAAGAGCTTAGTGATGCATCATTTGTTGTGGCGGCATAACAAGCTCCGCAACGGGCTGCCGTATGTTGGATATGTCCTTCAGTATGAGGTCTTTATATTGCGGCAAGCGCTCAACAAAGTCGATCATGCCTTGTGACAAGCCGTTTTCGCGCATCATTTGGGTCATGGCGCTTGTCACGATTTTCGGGTCGTTACAGGTTTTTGCGAGTGTTTTTAAATCGCGCATACCTCTGCCCGACTCCAGCTCCTTAGTTAGGCTGTTGACCGACCCTTGCAGGGACCAAAGTTGTAGAGGGCCAGGTTTCTTGCCCGCCGCCCAGCTTTCCGCCGCTTTGCCAAGCTTGCGCAGGGCGGGTTTTGCTTTGCGCTCGATGTTATTCATGGCTTTGTCAGAGCGTTTTCCGATCCAATCAGCGGTGCAGACTTTTTCGGGATTTGCAGTTGTGGCACAGGCCGAAAGCGCAAGAACAGAGGCCGATATGGCGGCGATTATGATTATACGAGGCATAATTTCTCCTGATTTGTTAAAGCATCTGCCAAAAGCCAAAATAGAGCAAGGGACAAGCTGTAAAAACTAAACTGCGTCACATGTTTACACAGGTGTAAAAAAACGTAGTCTGAACGGACCAAATTAAATACAGGTCTTTCATGGATTTTCAGCTTACCGAAGAACAAACGCTTATACAGGATATGGCGCGGCAATTTGCGAATAGCGAGCTTTCCCCGCACAGCGCGCGGTGGGATGAAGAAAAAGCGCTGGACCGTGATGTGTTCACCAAGGCTGCGGCCCTTGGGTTTTTAGGTATTTATACGGGCGAAGAGCACGGCGGCACAGGGCTGTCTCGTCTCGATAGTGCGCTGGCGTTCGAGCAGCTTGCTCGCGGGGATGTATCCCATACGGCCATGATGACTATTCATAATATGGCCACTTGGATGATTGACCACTACGGCGACGCGAATGTTCGCTCTAAATATGTGCCTCGCCTTACGGCAGGCGAATTAATCGCCAGTTATTGCCTTACCGAGCCAGGCGCGGGTTCGGACGCTGCGAGCCTATCCACGAAGGCCATTAAAGACGGCGAGAGCTATATTCTCAACGGAAGCAAAACTTTCATTTCTGGCGCGGGGTGGTCTGACGTTTATGTGGTCATGGCCCGCACGTCTGATGACGGCCCAAAAGGGGTCTCCTGTTTCGTCGTCGAAAACGGTATGGCAGGGCTATCCTTTGGCGCGAATGAAAAGAAGATGGGCTGGAACGCGCAGCCCACCGCGCAGGTTATATTTGAAAACTGCCGCATCCCCGCAGAAAACCGGGTTGGCGCGGAAGGTGAGGGCTTTCGCTTCGCTATGAGCGGGCTGGACGGCGGACGGGTCAACATCGGAGCGTGCAGCCTTGGCGGTGCGCAAAAGGCGCTGGACGCGACGCTGAACTATACACGTGAGCGCAAGCAATTTGGCAAAGCGGTGGCGGAGTTTCAAAACACGCAATTCATGCTCGCCGATATGGCGACTGACCTCGAAGCGTCTCGCCTTATGCTTTATCGTGCGGCGGACATGGTCGATAAAAAATCACCCAATGCGGGCCAAGCCTGCGCGATGGCGAAGCGCTTTGCGACGGATATGTGCAGCAAAATCGCTAATGACGCGCTACAGCTTCACGGCGGCTATGGCTATCTCAAAGATTATGAGATTGAGCAAATTGTCCGTGATTTGCGCGTGCATCAAATTTTAGAGGGCACAAATCAAATAATGCGCGTGATTATCTCGCGCGGATTGCTGCGGCAATAGGAAACATCATGACAGATCAAATACTCTCGCGCGTTGTTGGTAATCTTGGCCACATCACGCTGAACCGTCCTAAGGCGCTGAATGCGCTGACCCAGCCCATGGTCGATGAAATCACCCGGCTTATGCTCGCGTGGGAAAAAGATGATGCCATTGGCGCAGTCTTGATTGACGGGGCAGGCGAAAGAGCCTTTTGCGCTGGCGGAGATGTTATATTGCTGCATGATAGCGGCAAGGCAGGCGACACACGCGCGGAGCATTTCTGGCGGACTGAATACGCCCTCAATGAGCTAATAGACCGCTATTCTAAACCATATATTACGTTGATTGACGGCTTTGTAATGGGCGGCGGCGTTGGCTTATCGGTACACGGACGTTTGCGCATTGCGGGCGACGATACCGTCTTTGCAATGCCAGAAACAGGCATTGGTTATTTTCCCGATGTGGGCGGCAGCTACTTCCTGCCAAGGCTGGGTATGGAGGTTGGGCAGTGGCTTGGCCTTACGGGCGCGCGGCTTTCTGCGGGTCAATGCGTAGAGCTTGGCATAGCCAATGGCTTTGTTCCAAGCGCAAAGCATGAGGCGCTGATTGATGCCTTAGGCCGCACTAAACTGGACGGGTCTGATAAGGCCGCTGCTGACGTTATAGCCGCGTTCATTGCGCCCCCGCCCAAAGGCGAACCTATTGCGGCGGCAGTAAAAGCATTTGGCGAGTTGACCTTGCCTGCTATACTCAAAGCATTGGACGCAGACGGCGGGGAATGGGCGGTAAAACAAGCGGCTAATCTGCGCCGTAAATCCCCTCTCGCGCTTTGCGTCACGCATGAAGCCTTGCGGCGCGGCGCTAAATTGCCGTTCCGAAAGGCAATGGCGCTGGAATTAGATATTTCTCTCAACTTTCTGAAAACGCAGGATTTTTATGAAGGTATTCGGGCGCAATTGATAGATAAAGATCGTAATCCAAAATGGTCGCATGATGACGTAAGCGCCGTCACAGAGACGCAAATCGCGCGGCTTTTCGCAAAAACGGCAAATCCGCCGCAGGAATTTTTGGATTAGATTTATGACAGTGATTGGATTTATAGGCCTAGGAAATATGGGGGCTGGCATGGCCGCAAACCTTGCCAAGGCAGGCCATGACGTGCGGGCTTTTGATTTATCCGAAGCGGCCTTGATCAAAGCCTCCGAAGCGGGATGCCGGCCTGCAGAAAGCCTTGCTGATTGCGTGAACGATGCGGATGTTGTTGTGACAATGCTGCCTGCGGGAAAACATGTTCGCGCCGTCTATGAAGGCGGTGATGGGATATTCAAACATGCTAAAGACGGGGCGCTGTTTATTGATAGTTCGACCATTGATGTTGACAGCGCGCGCCACGTGATAAGCGAGGCGACCTTAAAGGGCTTTGCTATGATTGACGCGCCCGTATCGGGCGGCGTAGGCGGTGCGGCGGCCGGAACATTGACGTTTATGTGCGGCGGTGAGCGTGGCAGTTTTGAGAAGGCGAGGCCTTATCTGGATATAATGGGACAGAACATCTTTCACGCGGGCGGAGCGGGTAATGGTCAGGTAGCTAAAATCGCAAATAATATGCTGCTTGGTATCCACATGATTGGTACCTGTGAGGCTTTCAATCTTGCCGAAAAACTTGGCCTCGACGCGCAGACGTTTTACGATATCTCCAGCACAGCTTCTGGGCAGAATTGGTCCATGACAAGTTATTGCCCAGCGCCTGGACCGGTTCAAAGCGCGCCATCAAATCGTGACTATCAGGCGGGATTCACGGCGGCCATGATGCTTAAAGACATGCGCTTGTCCCAAGAGGCGGCTAAATCTGCAGGCGCATCGACCCCACTTGGCGCGCATTCAGAGACGCTTTATGCCGCCATGGAGGCCGCTGGTCAAGACGGCCTTGATTTTTCGGGCATCATGCGGCTGATTAAGGATGATTTTTAGCGCTTTATTGCGCTCTTGATGCTTTATTCAAAGCTTAATATGCACAGTTTTGCTTTGAATGTCGCGCAGCGATTAATTGACCTGACTAGAGCAATGTCAGACACTCCCTAAAAATTAAGGAAGTCCAATGAGCCGAATTTTTAATCCTCTTATTTTGCCCAATGGGCAGATATTTGAGAACCGCCTGTGTAAGGCAGCGATGGAAGAGAATATGGCTGAGCCGGGACAGGTCCCGGGAGAGGCGCTAGTAAATCTCTATAAGGCATGGGGCGAGGGTGCTCCTGGGTTGATTCTGACCGGCAATGTCATGGTTGACCCCAAAGCACTCACAGGGCCTGGCGGTGTCGTTTTGCAAAAGACGACCCTCGCAC
This sequence comes from uncultured Caulobacterales bacterium, assembly GCA_937923115.1. GTDB lineage: Bacteria > Pseudomonadota > Alphaproteobacteria > Caulobacterales > Maricaulaceae > Fretibacter. The sequence goes on from CAKZTE010000002.1 coordinate 24,991, forward strand.
AGGGCGATAATCGCGCACGTTTTGAACGCTGGGCGGGTGCCGCGAAGTCTGGCGGTTCCAAAGTCTGGATGCAAATTAGTCATCCTGGGCGCCAAGTCTATAAAAGCCAAGGGACAGAAGCCGTTTCTGCTAGCGCCACAAAAGTTGAAATGGCGGGCGCGGAAAAGATGTTCGATACCGCCCGTATGCTTGAGGGCGCGGAAATCAAAGCTATGATTAACCGTTTCGCTGATACCGCTGTTGCGGCCGAGTCCGTTGGTTTTGACGGCGTGGAAATCCATGCTGCTCATGGTTACTTGGTCGCGCAATTTTTGTCGCCCTTGACGAACAAACGGGGCGATGAATGGGGCGGCCCGCTAGAGAACCGTGCGCGTTTCCTTCTAGAAATCGTTAAGGCCGTGCGCGCCCGTGTAGGTGATGATTTTGGACTTGGCGTAAAGCTGAATTCTGCTGACTTTCAAAAAGGCGGGTTTGATGTCGAAGACGCGCGGCGCGTTGTCGAGATGTTAAACGCTGAGGATGTCGACTTAGTTGAGCTCTCTGGCGGGTCATATGAGTCCGCGGCGATGATGGGGATGGCCGATGATGAGCGACTATCTTCGACGGCGGCGCGAGAAATGTATTTTATCGATTTCGCGGCTGATATCGCCAAAACCGCCCATATGCCAATAATGGTGACAGGCGGCGTGACAAAAAAAGCGACCGCAGAGGACGCTTTGGCGTCGCGCTCTGTTGATATGGTCGGCATTGCGCGCGCTTTTGCCTATGCGCCGCAGCTTCCTAAAGATTGGGCGGCTGAAGGGCTGCAAGTCGATTTACCGGTGGTAAAGTTCAAAAATAAGCTGCTGACGGCGCTGGGAACAATGTCGCTGACAAAAACCCAGCTACATAGATTAGGCGCGGGCAAGGCACCCAAGGCTAACGCCAGCCCCTTATTGTCTGTCATTGCAGACCGCGTTAGGATCTCTAAAAAAACCAAGCTCTATAAAGCATGGCTGAAAGAGCAGACTTAAGTCTTAATTTCGTTTAAGCGCTCGACAATCGCTTCAATACGTTCCGCGGTATCAAGAAGTGTGTCTGTGGCTTTGCGTTCTGCGCGCGCAGCTTGGGCTTTGGCAGTTTCGCTTTCTTTGCGCACCGTAAGGGCCATTGCTTCGGCCTTTTGTGTGACATTTCCCTGAAGCTCGTCTAGTTCATCCATCATGGTGATGCCCGCCATAACCATAAGGCGCAAATCACCGATTTGGCCAAAATTATTCGCCAGCATAGTGAGCCTATCATCAAGACGTTGCCCAAGGCGCTCTAGACGTTCCTCTTCGCCGTCATCACAGCCAAGCGCATATTTGCGCCCATTAATTTGAATGCTAACCTTCGCCATTATAGCGCCCCTTTAGACGGGCCGGCTAAGGCGCGCTGAACTTGGGTTATGATGTCATCAAGTTCTTTGGCAGAGCTTTCTGCGAGGGCGTTAAATTGTGCTTCACGGTCAGCAAATTTCGCTTCTTTGGCCGTGGACTCATCTAGCAAAGTGGCAAGCTGCGCACGGTCCTCACCAAATGTTTCTGCTTGTTTTGCAATTTTCTCGAGGTCAGACACGCGGGACACGATCGGGTTGAGCGTATCTTCTAATGAGCGCAAGGCAGATTGCAAGCGAGCGGCAGCTGTTTTTATGTCAGCGCTGTCATTCATCATTTACCCCGAATCTTTCACTAATTTTTATAGAATGGCTTATATAAAGCAGTTCGCCAAGGCATAAATATTGACTTAAAAAACTCGGTTTGCCAAGGCGGCCTCAATTGGATGCGGTAATTCAACAGGTCACGGCCTGCAATGTGGAAATTAGAGCTGGGTTGTAATTATGACGATAAAAATCGGAATTAACGGTTTTGGGCGTATTGGACGCCTCGTTGCGCGTGCCTTATCTGAGTATGAAATTAAAGATGTTGAGCTAGTCGCCATCAACAGTCCTGGCGCAATAGAAGTCTCCGCGCATTTGCTAAGATACGACTCCGTACACGGCCGTTTTGGAGAGACTGTGACCGAGGGAGACGGCTTCATTGAATACGGCGGCAAGCGAATGCGCATGACACATGAGCGCAACCCTGCTGATATTAACTGGGGCGCTCTTGGCGTTGATGTTGTGATGGAATGCACAGGCGTGTTCCGCACTGGGCCCGCGGTTCAGCCTCACATGGAGGCCGGCGCTAAGAAAGTGCTAATTTCTGCTCCAGCGGACGGCGTTGACCGCACAATCGTTTACGGCGTGAATAGTGATGATTTAAAAGCAGAGGACATGGTTGTGTCTTGCGCCTCTTGCACGACCAATTGCCTTGCTCCTGTTGCCAAAGTTTTGCTTGATGCCGTCGGTATCCAGCGCGGTTTCATGACGACTGTGCATAGCTATACGCAGGATCAGCGCATACTGGATAACTCTCACAAAGACCTCTATCGCGCGCGGGCTGCGGCTTTAAATATGATTCCAACTTCAACGGGTGCTGCCAAGGCCGTTGGTCTCGTCTTGCCTGAGCTCTTGGGCAAACTTGCGGGCTCCGCTGTGCGCGTCCCTACGGCCAATGTGTCTATGGTCGATTTGGCTTTCCAACCGCAAATGCAAACAACGGCCGAAGATTTGAACGCCGCCGTTAAGAAGGCTGCTGACGGCAAAATGAAAGGCGTGCTGCGGTACACTGAGCAAGCGCTTGTCAGCTCTGATATGAACCACGACCCGCACAGCGCTATCTTCGCTGCGCCTCTTACAAAGGTGTTGGACGGCAATTTGGTGCGCGTTGTCGCATGGTACGATAATGAGTGGGGGTTTGCTAATCGCATGATTGATGTTGCTCGCGCCATGGGAAACGCTAAATAGAAGCTCTCAGCTTCAATAGGATATCACCATGAACTTCAAACGGCTCAAAGACGCTAAGCTTAAAGGTAAAACGGCACTGGTTCGTGTAGATTTTAACGTCCCCACAGATGCCAAAGGCCGAATTTCGGACGATACCCGCCTTCGCGCGGCTGTGCCGACTATCAAAGCCATTCAAAAGGCTGGCGGCAGAGTTGTGCTTCTTAGCCATTTTGGCCGTCCAGAAGGTAAAGTCGACCCCAAGTTATCTCTCGAGTTCCTAGTCCCAACCTTGGTTGATTTGCTTGAGGATGAAGTTCATTTTGGCGACCAAATACACGAGGCTTTAATCGACTCTATGGCTCCTGGGGACGTGCTGCTTTTAGAAAACACGCGCTTCCACGCCGGCGAAACGAAGGGCGATAAAGAACTGGCTAAGCAATATGCAGCGCTTGGCGATGTCTATATCCAAGATGCCTTTTCGGCCTCGCACCGCAATCACGTCTCCAGCGCTGTTATCGCTGAGTTTTTGCCAGCTTACGCCGGGCTAAATATGGAGCGCGAACTTGATCATCTGGCTCAAGCTTTGGACGTGCCGAAAAAGCCTGTCATGGGCGTTGTTGGCGGCGCTAAAGTATCGACCAAGATTGAGCTGCTGTCCAATCTTGTTCAGAAGCTTGATATTCTTGCGATTGGCGGAGGCATGGCGAACACATTCTTATTCGCGCTTGGGCACAGGGTTGGAAAATCTCTGCATGAGCCAGACTTTAAGGACACGGCTCTTGAGATCATGAAGAGCGCGAAAAAGGCAAAATGCCGTATTTTACTCCCCGTGGACGGCGTTGCCGCAAAAGAGTTTAAGGCGGATGCTAAACACCGAGTCGTCGGTCTCGATGATGTTAAAGCCACAGAGATGATTTTGGATGCGGGCCCAGAAACAGTCGAAGGACTGCTGGATGCGATGGATAGCGCAAGGACACTCATCTGGAATGGCCCCCTCGGGGCGTTTGAAATGACTCCCTTTGATACCTCAACGGTAGAGGCGGCCAAATATGCGGCCAAACTGGCCAAAGACGGAAAGCTCATCGCCGTTGCAGGCGGCGGCGATACCGTTGCCGCGCTTAATCATGCGGGCGTAGCAGACGATTTTACCTTCATCTCGACCGCCGGCGGCGCGTTTCTTGAGTGGATGGAAGGGAAACCTTTGCCGGGCATAGAAATTTTGAAAAAGTAACGAAACTGACGGAGACTAAGATGGATTTGGAAGCGCTAAATAAGATTGCTGTGAAAATGGTCACGCCGGGCAAGGGTATCCTTGCGGCGGACGAGAGCACAGGGACAATTAAGAAACGCTTCGATAGCATCAGCACCGAAAGCACGTTTGAGAAACGCCGTGATTGGCGTGAAATGCTATTTCGCACTGACAAAGCTATGCAAGATCATATTTCTGGCGTCATCCTTTATGATGAAACTATTCGCCAAGATGCAAAAGACGGAACATCGCTTGTCGATTTGCTTCATGCCAATGACGCCATTCCAGGCATCAAGGTTGATATGGGCACGACGCCTCTCGCGGGACGGCCCGGGGAAACTGTGACTCAGGGCCTAGACGGCCTACGCGAACGCTTGGCTGAGTATTATGAACTCGGTGCGCGCTTCGCCAAATGGCGGGCTGTCATCGAAATTTCTCACCCGGATCAATATGTTGGTGCAACGCCGACATTGGGCGGCATTAAAGCGAATACTCACGCGCTGGGCCGCTATGCTGCGCTTTGCCAAGAAGCTGGCATCGTTCCTATTGTGGAACCTGAAGTGCTTATGGGCGGTCACCACTCGGTCGAGCGTTGCCACGAGGTCACGGAAATGGCGCTGAACTCGCTTTTCACAGAACTTTACGAGCAAGGCGTGGCGTTGGAAGGTGTCATCCTGAAGCCGAACATGGTTGTCGCAGGGCAGAAATGCGCTGACCAACCTTCGCGCGAAGAGATAGCAGAAAGGACAATTAAAGTGCTGAAGGATACCGTGCCAGCGGCCGTGCCGGGCATCGCCTTCCTTTCGGGCGGACAAGATAATGAAGAAGCGACGCGCAACCTTGATATGATGAATAAAATCGGTGGTTTCCCATGGAAAATGACATATTCATACGGCCGCGCCTTGCAGCAGTCTGCGCTGAAAGCGTGGATGGGTGATGACGCAAATTATGACGCGGCGCAAATCGCTTTTTACAAGCGCGCCCACATGAACGGCCTTGCGTCCAAAGGGGAGTGGAGTTCCGCTCTTGAAAATGCATAAGGCTATGCCCTCTTGAAAAAAACAGGGTAGGCCGCTAGGCCTGCCTTCATGACTGACTTAACGCTTAGACTTAATGACCATGACATTGAGGCCTTGCGCCGAGAATATTTAGCGGACGGCATTGTGCGGGTTGAAAACCTTTTCCCCGATGACGTGGCAGAAGCCATTTACCTAGTGCTCTCTAAGGCAACGCCATGGCATGTTGTCCATTCTGATGCACAGGAAAAACATAAATATTATCGGCCTGAGGAATGGAAAGGACTAACGCAGCAGTACCGTGACGAAACCATTCAAGGCGTCATGCAAAGAGCGCGCACCGGCTTTGCCTACCTCTACAATTGCTACCCCATGATTAATGCTTTGCTGAAAGGTGAAGACCCGGATTGGCCGCTTCATGCTATGCCAGTATTTATGAACTCGCCTGAATTTTTGAATTTCACGAAAACGATAACGGACGAACCAGACGTAATTAAAATTGATGCGCAAGCGACGCTTTACGCCCCTGGTCATTTTCTCAATACGCATACAGATGTAGGCGACAATCAAGAGCGCCGGGTCGCCTATGTGATGGGGTTTTCAAAGGGCTGGTCCCGCGATTGGGGCGGGCAGCTTTTGTTCCTCGACGGTGCTGACGTGACCCGCGGTTTCTCGCCAAGTTTTAACACGCTCTCACTATTCAAAGTCCCTCGCGACCACATCGTAACGCAGGTGACTAATTTCGCAGGCGCGGGCCGCTACAGTGTCACCGGCTGGCTTCGCACAGATCCAAAGTAAGAAATTTGACTTGAAATGTCACTTTACTTGACCCGCCGCCTGTCATAGCAAACGCGAGTATTTAATATGGAGATTACCATGAACAAATTTATTATGGCCGCCGTTATCGGCGCAACAACAGTCCTCGGCGCTTGCGAGTCAGCTGATGTTAAGGCCGCGCGCATAGCTGCGGAGCAAGCCGCTTTGTCTGTATGCCCAGCCGATCAAATTGTTGGCCTTGATGCCTATACTCTTGATTTGCCTGAACTTGAGGGTAGCGCCGACGCGTTTCATAGCGCACTTGCTGCGCGTGAAGGCGTGATGACAACGCCGTCTGGCTTGCAGTATTCTGTTGTAAAAAGCGGCAATGCGGCTGCGCCAATGCCTGCTCCTGAAAACGTTGTTCGTGTGAACTATCACGGTGTTTTCCCAAATGGCGAGAAGTTTGATAGCTCTTATGACCGCGGCGAGCCAACTGAGTTTCCGCTAAATCGTGTTATCAGCGGCTGGACAGAAGGCGTTGGCCTTATGAAACCTTGTGATGCTTGGACATTTTATATTCCATCAGACTTGGCCTATGGCCCGCAAGGCCGCCCCGGTATTCCCGGCGGCGCGTCACTTGTCTTTCACGTTCAGCTTCTCGAAGTGAAGTAGAAAATTATTCACATTAGTTAGTAAAAAGGCGCTCCTTGGAGCGCCTTTTTTGTGTCTTCGTTTGTGCCGCCTAGTTGGTAAGGCGCAAGGTTGAAAGATTGGCCGCGATATCAGCGAAGGCAGCATTGAGGTCAGCGGCATTTTTCGCGTCGAAATACATGTCGCTCCCGCTCGCACATCCTTCAAGGAGACGGCGTGTTTGGCTTTTATCAATCTCATAGGCGATTGTGTAGACTTGGATTTTTTCGCCCTTAATGGCTGTGCAAAGCGCCTGTGTTTTACGGTCAGCTTTGTTACGGCTTTTTGACTCGTGTGTTTTTCCGCTAGCGGCGCGCGTGTTGCTGCCGTCCGTCATCATGACAATGATTTTGTCTCTTTGAACACCCAAGTTATCATTTGCTTCCTCAAACGGCGCGCTGCCTTCAAGTGTGCGCCAGCCCCATGCGAGGCCTGCGGGCATATATGTCCAGCCGCGCGCAACAAGGTCGCCCATAGCAGCTTTTGGCTTGCTTAAGTCAGCCGTCAGCGGCGTAATCGGATTATTACATAAATCACCGCTAATTGCTGGGAAGTCGTTGTTTCTGTGTTCAGCGGTTTCAGAGCCATTGCCCGTGCGTGATCCGACGCAGCCAGACCAGTTACTGCCGGCATCTGAATTATCTAACCATTTGGCGTCAAGGTTTGTTGGGCCGACGTTAACATATTGCGCGAACGGAACCACGGAAATGCGTATTTTTCCGGGTTTGCCAGTATTCAATTCATCGATAAGGTTCGAAGCGGCTGCCTTGAGGGTCTCGATTTTAGTGCCGCCGCCTGAACTTGCCGAACCCATTGATCCCGTTGTGTCGAGTACAAGCGCAATATCAAGGCCGCGGTCCGAAAAAGATGAGCTGGAAACTGTACGAACGCTTAGCTCATCAAAGCCGATTACCTGCGCAAAGGCGGTATCGATTTTCGTTGAGGCGTCGACATTCACGGTATCGCCGATGCGTTCAATCTTATTAAGCACAAGCGGCATGCCGCTATCACCATAATTGAATTCAAAGTAATCCATAGCTTGCTGTGTTAGGGCGGCTGGGTCTGTTTCGAGTGACTTCGCGGCGTATAGCGCGATTTGGTCCGTCGTGTCCTGTAGTCTCTGCTTAGCAGACACGGCGGCGCCGATATCAACGGCAGCGGCAACGCCGGCGACCATGACAAATACTGAAAGCGCTGCGATTGCGCCGAAATTGCCTTTGGTCTCTTTAGCGTAGCTTAGCGCTAGAGTAGAAACTGTTGATTTAGCTTTTTTTAAGAATGTCATCGTCTTCGTCCTTAGCAAGGGGCGGTCTGTCCGCCGGTATGCCAAGGACGTTGCACTCACCCTGCCAAGGGGAGAAAATTGTTCGAAAATCGCTCAAGAAACGAATTTTATGGTTAATCAAGCATGAATTCTTGCCCCTTCGTTAACAAGCATGGTTAACCCTGTACTAATATACAGGGTTAATGCGTTTGAATACCTTCGCGGCTGCGGACATGTCTCAGCTTTGCGCCAGCGATATGTCTTGATACGGTACGGGAGAAATAATGAGGCGGGACAATTGGACGGCCTCGCCGCAAAATGGTTAATCGGCGAGGTTCAGCAAAGCAGGGTCACCACCTTGGGCGGTTATATTATTGCTGACCGTGATTTCAGTTGCGAAACGGTGAAGGTAATGCGGGCCGCCCGCCTTTGGTCCTGTTCCCGATAGGCCGCTGCCGCCAAAGGGTTGCACGCCCACAACCGCGCCGATGATATTGCGATTGATATAAATATTGCCCGCAGGAACCTTTCTCATGATGCGGTTGGCGAAGCCTTCTAGGCGACTATGGATACCTAATGTGAGCCCGTAGCCTTTGGCCGCAAAGGCTTGCGCCATCTTATCAAGGTCTTTTTCCTTGTAAGTGAGGACGTGCAAAATTGGGCCAAACATTTCTCGGTTAACGTCATCGAGCGATTTCGCGCGTATCAGTGTCGGCGCGAAATAGGTGCCAGTGTCCGTTCCAAGCGGCAACTCGCATTGATGTACGATTTCCATCGTTGCGGGGAGTTCTGCCAAATAATCTTGCAGCAGCGTCAGCGCGTCATGATCAATCACAGGGCCAACAGAGGTCGCTGTATCCGATGGATTACCAATATCGAGGGCATCCATCGCGCCTTTTATGCCCTCTATAATGTCATCAGCTGTCTGCTCCGGCACGAATAGGACGCGTAAGGCTGAGCAGCGCTGCCCAGCGGCGTTAAAGGCTGAATCGGTCACGTCGTCCATCACCTGTTCTTTAAGCGCCGTGGTGTCCACAAACATACCATTTAGGCCGCCCGTTTCCGCAATTAGCATGGGAATAGGGCCGTCTTTGGCCGCGAGTGTCATGTTGATTTTCTTGGCAACCTCGGTCGAGCCTGTGAAGCATACGCCCGCTACGGATGGCGCGCTGACAAGCGCCGCGCCCAACTCGCCTGCGCCAAGAGTCAACTGGAAGACATCTTTTGGTACGCCCGCTTTGTAAAGAAGCTCTGCGGCGCGGTAAGCGACGAGGGGTGTCTGCTCCGCGGGTTTGGCGACGACGCTATTGCCCGCTGCAAGGGCTGCAACGACTTGTCCAATGAAGATTGCAAGCGGGAAGTTCCACGGGCTAATGCAGATAAATGTGCCACGTCCTGACAAGGTGAGCGTATTGATTTCACCTGCAGGTCCTGGCAGATACTTAGGCGCACCAAACTCTTTCGCAGCTTGAGCGGCATAAAAGCGGCAAAAGTCCACGGCTTCGCGAATCTCAGCGATATTGTCGCCCAGACATTTTCCAGCTTCCTTGGACAGAAGCGTAATGAAATCCTCCATCTCAGCTTCAATCAAGTCAGCGAACTTATTCAGGCAGACGGCGCGTTTGCTGCCGCCCAGCTTGTTCCAGCCATGAAATGCGGCTTGTCCCGTCGCGATAACTTCTTCGGCTCGTTTCGGATTGAGCTCAGTAACTGAACCGACGATCGAGGCATCAGTCGGAGAGAATATTTGACGGGTGACACCGGGCTGACCTTTAAGCTTCTTCGCGACAAGTGAGGCTGCTTTAAGAGGCTTATAACCCTCTGCCAATTTAGCGAGCCGATTTTGCACCGTGACCTGGGTCAGGTCGATACCAATCGAGTTTTTACGATCTGGAAAAAGGTCTTCGGGCTTGGGAATTGCGTTGTGCCGGGTTGGCTGCGCGGCAGAGAAGGGGGAGCGCGCCACATCCTCGGCCGGGACGTCCTCATCAAGAAAGCTGTGGACAAAAGAGGTGTTAGCACCGTTTTCCAATAGCCGCCTGACAAGATAAGGAAGCAAGTCCTCATGCGCGCCGACAGGGGCGTATACGCGAACAGGCCGGCTTAGCGCCATATTGTGATAAAGCGCGTCTCCCATGCCGTGCAGGCGCTGGAATTCAAAGACAATCGGCCCTGATATGACGGCCATGTGCTCAATTGCAGCGACGGTATGGGCGTTGTGCGTTGCAAATTGGGGGTAGATGGCATTTCCTGCCTTAAGCAGCGTGCGCGCGCAGGCTAGATAAGCTAAATCTGTCGTTGACTTGCGTGTCCAAACTGGGAAGTCAGCATGGCCTTCAATCTGGCTATGTTTTATCTCGCTGTCCCAATAAGCGCCTTTAACTAGCCGTATCATGAGGCGGCGCTTAGAAGCCGCCGCGAGCTTTATCAACTGATCTGCGGCAAGCGGCGCGCGCTTTTGATAAGCTTGCAAAGCAAGGCCAAGACCGTCCCAGCCCTCAAGAGTGGGCGCATTGCACAACTTCTCTAGAATTTGGAAAGAAATCACCAGACGATCAGCCTCTTCAGCGTCAAGACAAAGATTTAGATTGCCCTCCTTGGCCATTTCGCAAAGCTCTAAAACTTTCGGATATAAAACAGTCATTACATCGTTCGTGTGTAAACTATCATATTTCGGATATAGGGCAGATAGTTTCACGGATATGCCATGCTTGTCTTCTGGAAGGGCGGGGCGAGTTCCCTCAGAAAGGGTTTTTATGGCCTTTGCATAGTTGTCATAATAGCGCGCGGCGTCTTTCATTGTGCGCGCACCTTCGCCGAGCATGTCAAAAGAGCACAGCTCGGCTTTGCCCTTTGGACCCATTATCCCTGCGCGTTTAATTGCCTCCTCAATCCGTCGTCCTACTACAAATTGTTCCCCCATAATGCGCATAGCCTGCATCATGGCGGCGCGGATAACGGGCGCGCCAGATTTGCGGGTGAGTTTTTGCATGAAGCTGCTTGGATCAACGTCCATCTTAGGGTCCATATGGACAACTTTACCGGTCAGCATCAGGCCAAGCGTTGATGCGTTGACAAGCCAGCTTTCCGACTGGCCCATATGGCTGGTCCATTCGCCAGAGGATATCTTCTCGGCGATGAGCTTATCGGCAGTACGCGCATCAGGGACGCGCAGTAAAGACTCGGCCAAACACATGAGGGCGAGCCCTTCATTATTGGAGAGGCCAAACTCTTCTAGGAATGTTTCCATCAAGCCTTTTCGGGGCGTTGCGGCCCTTGCATGTTTAACAAGCTCTACTGCGCGGGCATCAATTGCGGCCCGTGCTGGAGTGTCGAGGTCAATGCGCGCATCTAACTTAGCTGCCAAGGCGTTCTCATCACCATGCTTGATAGTTTCAAGTGCAATATAGTCCATATTCTTCCCCAGAGCGTTAAACAGCCGTTTACGACTTGTTTTCTGGGGTTAATATAATTCGGTAAAACTTCGCGCGTCATCCAAATTCGCGGGCATATTTTTGCAAAATTATAGCTGTTAACGGAATTTTTTCGTGAGACTTAATTTAGGTGAACGCTACATTAACGATATTACCATCGTGTAATGTGCCCGCTTGATTATGCACCGTAAATGAGGCATTTGTATCGCGCAGGGCCAGAATCAAGAATTGTTCTTGGGGTTCAATGGAGCGCTATGTCACCTTCGACTACACATTCTGATATCGCCGGTAGGGAACCAGCGGAGTCGCGTGCGATGGAGGTTGTAGTGTTTGATTTTGACGGCACGATCACGACAGATGATACGTTTCGCTTGTTCTTGAGTTATTATCGGGGTGCGGCAAATTATGCCGTTAAAATCTTATCCCTTATGCCAACTTTTGTTGCTTATGGTTTTAAGGCGATTGATCGAAACATGGTCAAAGCGAACGTCATAAGGCGCTTCTTTAAGGGCGAGCCTATGTCTCGCATTCAAGCACGCGCCGATAGTTTTGCGAAAGATGTCATACCAGGTTTAATCCGGCCTGCCGCAGCAGAGGCACTTGAGCGTGCCAAATTGCGCGAAAAACAAGGGTTTGAGTCATTATATATATGTAGTGCATCAATTGGGCCATATTTACGGCCCTATTTTTTGCAGCACGGCATCACGAATATTCTTGCGACGGAGCTTAAATCCGAATCGGGAGTGTGTAGCGGTGAGATCGATGGGTACAATATTTGGGGTGCAGGCAAAGTTCGCCGCATTTTGGCCGAATTTGCGCCCAATGATGTCATTATTAAAGAGGCCTATGGAGACAGCAGGGGAGACAGGGAGTTATTAAACGCCGCTAAGGCGTCTTTTTACCGACCTTTTCGCGTGTAAACAACATAGCCATTGATATTCCTTTTTAAATTCTTAAGAAGGAACTAATGCCTAGCAATTCGTGTTACGGAATGTTAAGGTTTGTAGATGTCTGCATTCTGCAGATGATTGTAACTGAGAGTTTGGGGGTTTTCGAAATGAAACGTACTCTATTATTAGCAGCAAGTGTCGGCGTATTGGCCGCACCCACTATTGCCCAAGAATTACCACCAGGTAATCCGCTGCCGGGTGAATGTTTTGCACGGGTTATCGTACCTGCGCAGTACGAAACGTCGCAAGAGCGCTATGTGCTTAAGCCGGCTAGCGAAGAAATTCGTAAAATCCCTGGTCGCTTCGAGACCGTAACAGAGCGTGTGCTCGTACAAGAGGCAAGCTTTGAGCTTGTAACTGTTGGCGCAGGCGGCGGAACATCCGTTGTTCCCGGCCGCGGCACACTCACAGTTACAGCGAACGGCACCAGCTATAACATCAATCCGTCAACACGTGCTGTGTCAAACGCTTCTGGCGCGCGCATCGGTTCTGTTGATAACAGCGGCAACATTGTTGCGTCCAACGGTTCAATCATTGCTGCTGGCGCTGTCAACGCGTTGACTATGGTCGGCACATCTGGCCGCACAACTGTCCGTATGGGCGGCACGAGCTACATGGTCGACGCAAGCGGCACAGCTTATAATGCCTCAGGATCAAGTATCGGTTCACTTGATAGCCGCGGTAACATCGTTGGTTCTAACGGCCGCGTCATCGCCTCCAGTGCAGTTGCGCATTATGGTGGCTCACGCAGTGGTTCAACATCCGGCGCGCCTACATTCCGCAACGTCACAGAAACAGTTGTGGTTCAAGAGGCGTCGACTGAGCTAGTTGTTATCCCGCCAGTATATGAAACTGTGTCAGAAACTGTTGTGGTTCAGCCGCAGTCAGTTGAGTACACAACGATCCCAGCGACATTTGAAACATTCACAGACACTGTTGTTGTTCAAGAAGCGACAACTGAGCTCGTAAGTGTTCCCCCAGTTTACGAGACAGTAACTGAAACTGTTGTTGTTCAAGACGCCTCCACTGAGCTCGTCACAATTCCTGCCACTTATGAGACAGTTTCTGAAACTGTTGTCGTTCAGCCGCAGTCAGTTGATTACGTTACAATCCCTGCAACATTCGAAACTGTTACAGAGACAGTCGTTGTGAAAGACGCCTCTACTGAGCTCGTCACAATTCCTGCGACGTTCGAAACTGTTACAGAGAACATGGTTGCTCAGGAAGCGTCCACAGAACTCGTCACAATCCCGCCAGTGTTTGAAACAGTAACAGAAACTGTTGTTGTTCAAGAAGCTTCTACTGAGCTCGTGACAATTCCTGCGACATTCGAAACAGTCTCTGAAACTGTTGTTGTTACGCCGCAGTCAGTTGAGTACGTTACGATTCCAGCTGTTTTTGAAACAATTCAAGAGCCAGTTGTTGTTCAAGCGGCGTCTACAGAGCTTGTGACTATTCCAGCAACATTTGAAACAGTCTCTGAGACTGTTGTTGTTCAGGACGCGTCGACAGAGCTCGTCACAATCCCAGCGACGTTTGAAACAGTAACAGAAACTGTTGTTGTTCAAGACGCCTCTACTGAGCTTGTAACAATCCCCGCAACCTTTGAAACGGTTTCTGAAACCGTTGTGGTTCAGCCGCAAACAGTTGAATATGTTTCTGTTCCAGCTGTTTATGAAACATTTACGGATACAGTCGTTGTTCAGGATGCCGGTACAGAATTGGTAACAATTCCAGCCACATTCGAAACAGTGTCTGAAACTGTTGTCGTTCAGCCCGCGACGACAGAGTATGTTGCAATCCCTGCAACATATGAAACAATCCAAGAGCCAGTTGTTGTTCAAGAAGCGTCAACTGAACTCGTAACGATCCCAGCAACGTTCGAAACAGTTTCTGAAACTGTTGTTGTTACGCCGCAGTCAGTTGATTATGTGACTATCCCGGCTGTCTTTGAGACAATCCAAGAGCCAGTTGTGGTTCAGGCAGCGTCTACAGAGCTTGTAACAATACCTGCGACATTCGAGACCGTTTCTGAAACGATTGTGGTTCAGCCTCAAACCGTTGAGTACATCTCAATCCCAGCTGTTTTTGAAACAGTCCAAGAGCCCGTTATGGTTCAGGCTGCATCTACAGAGCTCGTAACGATCCCTGCGACGTTTGAAACGGTCACTGAGACTGTTGTCGTTCAGCCAGCAACAACTGATTACGTCACTGTTCCTGCAGAATATGAAACAGTAACGGAAACAGTCGTTGTTCAAGAAGCGTCAACTGAACTCGTAACGATCCCAGCCACATTTGAAACTGTGACTGAGACTGTTGTTGTACAGCCCGCCACAACGGCTTACCGTACAATCCCAGCTGTTTTTGAAACAATTCAAGAGCCAGTTGTTGTTCAAGCGGCGTCTACAGAGCTTGTTACTATCCCGCCTGTTTATGACACTGTGACTGAAACAGTCGTCGTTCAGCCAGCCTCTACAGAGTATGTTTCTGTTCCAGCTGTGTTTGAGACAATCCAAGAGCCAGTCGTGGTTCAGGCTGCGTCTACAGAGCTTGTGACTATCCCTGCGAAGTACCGCACAGTCACTGAAACAGTTGTGGTTCAAGAAGCGTCTACAGAGCTTGTCACAATTCCTGCGACATATGAGACGGTTTCTGAGCCAGTTGTTGTTCAAGAAGCAACGACAGAGCTTGTGACTATCCCTGCTACTTTTGAGACAGTTTCTGAAACCGTTGTTGTTCAGCCGCAATCCGTTGATTATGTTTCGATCCCTGCGACTTACGAAACATACACAGATACTGTGGTTGTTCAGGAAGCGTCTACTGAGTTGGTAACAATCCCCGCGACGTTCGAAACAGTGACAGAAACAGTTGTCGTCCAAGACGCTACAACTGAGCTTGTGACAATTCCCGCGACTTATGAAACAGTGTCTGAAACTGTTGTCGTCAGAGCGGCGTCCACAGAGCTCGTTGCTATTCCAGCGACATTCAAAGAAGTGACTGAAACAGTTGTGGTTCAGCCTCAATCTGTAGAGTATGTCTCTGTCCCAGCGACATATGAAACATACACAGATACTGTGGTTGTTCAGGAAGCGTCAACTGAGCTCGTTGCTATCCCAGCTACTTACAAGACTGTGACAGAAACTGTTGTCTCTCAAGAGGCGACAACAGAGCTTGTGACTATTCCTGCTACTTTCGAGACTGTCTCTGAGACGGTTGTTGTTCAGCCGCAGACTGTTGAGTATGTGACTGTTCCTGCAACATTCCGCACAGTGAATGAAACATATGTGTCACAAGACGCCGCTAACCAGCTTACGGTTATCCCTGCGACATATGACACTGTTACTGAAACTATCGTTGTTCAAGAAGCGTCGTCACGCATCGAAGTGGTTCCTGCGAAATACCGCACAGTCACTGAGCAAATCGTTGTTCAGCCTGCACGTCAAGAAATCGACGTAATTCCTGCAACATATGAAACACGCTCTGAGCGCGTTCTCATCTCTCCTGCTCGTGAAGAGTGGAAGCCAGGCACACAGGCGCTTAACGCCGCTGAGCTTGGCGCTGGTGGACGCATCAACACGAATGCACGGGGTCAGTTCACTGTCTTTAACGGCACATCTGAGCAAGTCATTCAGTCGACTGAAACAACAGTGACACAGACTGGCGAAATTCTTTGCCGCGTCTTGATCCCTGCGCAGTACAAAACAATCACGAAGCGCGTTGTGAAAACACCGGCTCGTACAGTTCAGAAAACAATTCCAGCTGTTACGAAGTCAATCACAAAACGCGTGATTGATGTGCCTGCTACGACACGTGAAGTGGCAATTCCTGCCCGTACAGATACAATTACGCGCCGCGTCGTTCGTACACCTGCACGCGTTGTGTCTTCTGCTGATGCGGGCGGCCTGACTGGCGGCATGCGCCGCGGTCCAGATGGTGCTCTTATCAAGGGCTTCACGGATGCAAACCGCGATGGCCGTGACGACCGTGATGGTTTGTCATCAAGCCAAGCTGCTTCTGCTGACCGTGCTTCTGCAAATGCAGGCGCCCGTTCATCAGGTGGACGCTTCAGCCAGCAAACAAGCACTATCGCTAAGCGCGTGATTGCTGAAGAAGCTAAAGTTGTTGAGCGCGTTATCCCAGCTGTCACGAAAACTGTGTCTCGCCGTGTTGTTAAGACACCAGCGCGTACACAAGAGCGTGTCATTCCTGCTCAAACGCAGACAATCACTCGCCGTGTTGTTGACCGTCCGGCCACAACACAAGAGCGCGTTATTCCTGCGATTACAAAGACTGAAACACGTCGCCGCATTAAGACACCTGCAAGAACAGCGGAACGGGTAATCCCAGCTGTCACGCAAACTGTTACGCGCCGCGTTGTTGACCGTCCGGCAACGACACAAGAACGTGTTGTTCCAGCTGTCACGAAAGTGGAAACGCGCCGTGTTGTTAAGACACCAGCGTCGACACAAGAGCGTGTCATTCCTGCACGGACACAGACTGTGTCTCGCCGCGTCGTTAAGACACCGGCGCGTACGCAAGAACGTACTATACCTGCAATCACGAAGACGGAAACACGTCGCCGCATCAAGACACCTGCCAGCACTGCTGAGCGCGTTGTCCCAGCGGTAACAAAAACTGTTACGCGCCGCGTCGTTAAGACACCGGCTCGCACACAGGAACGTGTCATCCCAGCTGTCACTAAAATGCGCACTCGCCGCGTTGTCAAAACACCGGCATCTACGCAAGAGCGTGTGGTTCCGGCTATTACGAAACAGGTGACTCGCCGTGTTGTTGATACGCCAGCGTCGACACAAGAACGTGTCATCCCAGCTGTGACTAAGATGGAAACACGCCGTGTTGTTAAGACACCCGCGTCAACCGTTGAGCGTCAAATCCCAGCTGTGACAAAGCAAGTCACGCGCCGTGTCATCAAGACACCGGCATCTGTGAGCGAGCGCATGATCCCTGCGGTTACTAAGATGGAAACACGCCGTGTTGTTAAGACACCAGCGCAAACTATCGAGGAAACAGTTCCAGCGGTCATGAAGCAAGTCAGCCGCCGCGTTGTTAAGACGCCAGCGTCGACACAGGAGCGTATGGTTCCAGCCATCACAAAGCAGGAAACTCGCCGCGTTATCAAGAACCCAGCTCGCACTGTTGAGCGCGCGGTTCCAGCTGTAACAAAGCAAGTCACTCGCCGTGTTGTTAAGACGCCAGCGTCAACAACAGAGCGCGTTATCCCTGCTGTCATGAAGATGGAAACTCGCCGCGTTGTGAAAACACCCGCGTCGACACAAGAGCGTGTCGTCCCGGCTGTCACAAAGCAGGTCACGCGCCGCGTCGTTAAGACACCCGCGTCGACACAAGAGCGCGTTATTCCGGCTATCACGAAGATGGAAACCCGCCGCGTTGTGAAAACACCAGCGGCAACACAAGAGCGTATTGTTCCAGCTGTCACAAAGCAGGTCACGCGCCGCGTTGTTAAGACACCGGCTCGTACACAAGAGCGTGTTATTCCAGCTATCACGAAGATGGAAACTCGCCGCGTTGTTAAGACGCCTGCAGCGACAACAGAGCGCACAATCCCGGCTGTGACAAAAACTGTCACGCGCCGTGTTGTGAAGACGCCCGCGTCGACACAAGAGCGTGTCATTCCAGCTATCACGAAGCAGGAAACTCGCCGCCGCATTAAGACTCCCGCCAGCACTGTTGAGCGCGTGATCCCTGCGGTAACGAAAACTGTGACCCGCCGCGTTGTGAAAACGCCAGCGTCGACACAGGAGCGTGTCATCCCAGCGCGTACTGACACTGTGACCCGCCGCGTTGTGAAAACACCGGCTCGTACACAAGAGCGTGTCATTCCAGCTGTCACGAAAGTGGAAACGCGCCGCGTTGTGAAGACGCCAGCGTCGACACAAGAGCGTGTCATTCCAGCTATCACGAAGATGGAAGCGCGCCGCGTTGTGAAAACACCTGCGTCGACACAAGAGCGTGTCATTCCAGCGGTAACGAAACAGGTTACGCGCCGTGTGGTTCGTACTCCGGCTCAAACGCAAGAGCGTGTGATCCCAGCAGTTATGAAGCCTGTTACGCGCCAAGTCGTTAAGACGCCGGCTCGTACGCAAGAGCGTGTTATCCCAGCTGTGACGAAGCAAGTTACGCGTCGTGTTGTTAAGACACCTGCGTCAACTGCTGAGAAAGTCATCCCGGCTGTCACGAAAACTTTGTCTCGCCGCGTTGTTAAGACGCCGGCACGGACACAGGAGCGTGTCATTCCAGCTGTGACGAAACAGGTCTCACGTCGTGTGGTTCGTACACCTGCCACTACTCAAGAGCGCGTTATCCCAGCGATAACGAAGACGGAAACCCGTCGCCGCGTTAAGACACCGGCCCGCACTGCGGAACGCGTGATCCCTGCTGTGACGAAAACTGTCACGCGCCGTGTTGTTAAGACACCAGCTCAGACACAAGAACGTGTCATCCCAGCTGTGACGAAACAAATCACACGCCGCGTCGTGGACCAGCCCGCTCGTACAGAGCGCCGCGAAATCCCAGCGCGTTACGAGACTGTGACTGTTCAGAAAATGGTGGAAGCACCACGGACTGAAACGATTGTTATCCCTGCTGAGTACGGCACGATTGACAAGCGTACAGTTATCCGTCCTGAGAAGGCCGAGTGGCGTCAGGTTCTCTGTGAAGCAAATGCTAACTCATCAGTTATCACGGCTATCCAGAACGCACTGAAGACCCAAGGCTACTACCAAGGCCGCATCGACGGGCGTCTCGGCCAAGGCACATATGCTGCGGTTGAGCAATTCCAGCGTGCACGTGGTCTATCAACAGGCGGCCTGACACTGCGTACGGTTGACGCTTTGGGTGTCGATTGGCGCTCAATGGTCAGCGGTAACTTGTCCGGTGGATCAATGGGCACAACATCTGGCGGCTTTAGTGGCGGCTCGACTGGCGGTTCATTCTCCTCTGGTACGGTTGTTGGCGGCTCGACGGGTTCAATTTCTGGCGGCTCAGCTGCAGGGTACACAATCAGCAATGGCCGCGTCATGGACGCATCAGGCACAATGATTGGTACGCTTAACGCAAATGGCGACGTCGTGAACTCTGCGGGTCAGATCGTTCTGCGCGGCATGAGTGCTGGCGGCGCGTCAATGGGCGGCATCACAACAGGTGGCTCAATGTCAACTGGCGGCATGACCTCAGGCGGTTCAATGTCTTCAGGCTCAATGAGCTCTGGTGGCAGCATGTCTGCTGGCGGTTTCTCCGTCCGTGCTGACGGCTCTGTCGTTGATAGCCGCGGCGTAACAGTTGGCCGTGTTGACGGCTCTGGCCAAATCATCAACGCCGCTGGCGTCGTGATTGGTCGCGTTACACCTCAGCAGTAATCGCTCTGCATAGGGCGCGTTCTCGCGCCAAACGAAATTGGCCCTCGCTGCTTCGGCAGCGGGGGTTTTTCTTTGTCTGAAGCTTTGTCCGAACTTTCCATAGCTTGCCGCGAACTTTTCAGATTTCGTCCCGAACTTGCCGCGCCCGTTTGTATAAAGATTTAAGCTGGGCCCCTTGCGAAAAGGGAGGTAAGGGCGCAGATAGGGCTAGACGGCTTCTGCGGGCTTTGTGAGTTGGCACATATTCCAGGGACCTTAAATACTCCGAAGGGAGTTGGCTCTGTTTAGACCGTGGTCTATTTAATTCCGACGCCCACCTGACACTCAGGTTCACGGGGATTTGAAAGCCTCCACGGGTCTGTGGGGTCGTCACTCAGGCACATATGTAACCCGCTCCATTGGCGCGATTTTCGCGCATAAGGGACAGCAAGCCAAAGGCCCAAGGTACGCGCCGCTTTATCGCAACGATAATGCCTTGCTAAAGGCATCCTCAAATGCGAGCAGTCTATATTTAGTGCCGAGCTTGCCGCATCCTGACCTTTGGCCTAAAGTTCCTGCATGGACATCAAGACTGAGAAAACGCGGGCGCGCATGCAAGCCAAGGCGCGCAGGCAAGAGGTCCTTCAGCTTATTGACCCCATTTACGCGGCACTGGACTTGAATGAACACTTTCCAGCTGCGCGGTTCCGCGGCGCGCTGATTGGCGGCATTTACCCTTTGCCCGGCGAGATCGACACACGGCCTTTATTGGCGGCCCTCTATGCTCAAGGCCATAAGCTGGCTTTGCCCTGTACCCCGCGCAAAGGGAAACCGCTAATTTTTCGCGACTGGACTCCCAAAGATCATCTAAAGGCGGGGCCTTATGGCACGCGCGAGCCTTATTTTTCAAAGCCAGAAGTGTTTCCAACTTTTGTCTTGGTGCCGTTATTGGGATTTACCGACTCAGGCGAGCGCCTTGGCTATGGCGGCGGATTTTACGACCGAACACTGGCGGCGCTAAGGACTTATCACCAAGAGCAGGGCACAGATATTTTTGCTTGCGGCGTCGCCTTTGCTGCGCAAGAAGCGACCCATATCCCTGTTGACGCGCATGATATGCGTCTGGACGGAATTTTGACTGAACAATACTTTAAGGCTTTTTGATGCGGTTTGCTTTTTTTGGTGATGTTGTCGGCAAGGCAGGGCGCATGGCGGTTGTAGATCACTTGCCGCGCCTCAAGGGTGATTTGAAGCTTGATGCGGTTGTTGTGAATGCAGAGAACGCCGCCGGCGGATTTGGGATTACGCGCTCGACCGCCGGTCAGCTTTATGATGCGGGCGTTGACGTTCTCACACTTGGCAATCATAGCTTTGACAATCCGCAGGGTATCACGGTGATTGAAAATGAGCCGCGCATTTTGCGGCCCTGTAATTACCCGCCTCATACAGTGCCGGGGCGCGGGGCGGGGCTTTATCAGGTGAATGGCTTTAACCTCCTGGTGATTAACGTGCTTGGACGCGTCTTTATGGACGCGCTCGATGATCCATTCCAAGCCGTCGAACGCGAGATTAGTAATGCCCCGCTGGGCGATGTTGCTGACGCGATCATTGTTGATATTCACGCCGAAGCGACATCAGAGAAGCAAGGCATGGGCGTATTTTGCGACGGGCGCGCCTCGCTTGTTGTTGGCACCCACCAACATGTGCCGATGGCCGATACGCGGATACTGCCGCACGGGACGGCTTTCCAAACCGATGCGGGTATGTGTGGTGATTACAATAGCGTCATTGGCATGGAGAAGGAAGAGCCGCTGCACCGCTTTACTACGCGCATGCGCTCTGGCCGTTTCACGCCCGCCTCTGGTCCTGGAACGCTATGCGGTATATTTGTGGAAACTGATCTGAGCGGTAAGGCCGTCCGGGCCGAACCTATTCGAGTCGGGGGCGTTCTTTCGCAGTCCCGTCCATCCCTTTAATGTGAGATTTTTATGAATCGTTTTGTAACCTTTGCTGTTTTTTCGTCCCTATTACTCGCGGCTTGCGGCGGCAGCGGGAGGGGCGAAATTGCCGAAATTAATAATGATTGGACGGGCAATGAGATTAAAATCGAAAGCTTTGAAGACGAGAAAGTTCAAGGCGTCACTTGCCATATGGCCCATTTTGATCGTGGCGTTATTGACCGCATGCGCAAAGGCGATTGGTTTGAAAACCCATCCAACGGCTCGATATCCTGCGGCGTCACAGGCCCTGTTACGATTGGCGACATCGCCAAAGGCAAGGGCGGCGAAACGGTCTTTAAACAGCGCCAAAGCATAATCTTTAAAAAGCTATCGGTTCGCCGCGTTTATGACAGCGAGAATGACACGCTGATTTATCTGGTATTCTCAAAGCAAATCGTCGACGGTTCAGCCAAGATGAGTCTCGCCACAGTACCTCTGCATGGCGCTGAGGTGACGTGGCTCAATCAATAAAGATTTATTTCGGTCCGCCAAAGAAATCGAGCTTGCCAAGTTTAACGCCGTTATGGCGCAGAATATTGTAAACCGTTGTCGTGTGGAAATAGACATTGGGCACAATAAACCCTGACAGATATGCGATGCCCGTAAAGTCGCGCATGTTCGGGCCAAGCTTTACGGAGAACTCTCGCAGCTCTTTGCCATTGATGTCATCGGGTGAAAATTTAGCTAGTTCCCCGCGCGCCTTGGTAATCAGGGCATACAGATCATCAAAGCTAGTTTCAGTGTCTTCGTAAACGGGCGGCTCGCTGCCAACAATGCGGTGCGGACAGGCTTTCGCGAGCGAAGCGGCGACTTGTACTTGACTAATCAACGTAAACATATCTGGCGCAAGGCGCGCGTTGAGGAAAACAGAGGGGTCAATACCGCGCGCTTTGGCGTCCGCTTCGCCCTTTTTCAAAACGTGGTGCAAATTACCAAGCGCCGTGTCGATAGCGCTCATAGCGTTATAAAGGGATAGGCCTTGGGTCATTTTTCTCTCCAGATAGATGGCATATTCGTTGCGCACTATGCGGGGATTTTCACGCGCCGCAAGCCTAAAACCGGCAGCTCAGTTGCCTTCAAAAACGTATCCTAAAAGATTTATGCTAAGCGCGTAGGGGCAAGTGCTGGCCGCCCATCAAGGAAGCCGCCGTATATCAGGTCAAGCGCGAAGGAACGCCTGCGTGGTTGATCCCCCGATGGAAGCACCAAAGAGAGAAAGAGAATTGTTTTACGAAGGGTCAACCACGCAGCGGTGCGTTGCAAAGCGGCCAAATTCAAAGACCTTTGGCATAGGATAAGACACCAATACCAACGGGATAGCTCCACTTTGCGGCCCTTTACAGCGCTCGTTAACCGCTGCGTCATGCCACACCGTCCTGATCGCAGTAAGTAACGTCTCACCTGTTCCGCCGATCAGAAACAAGAGAACAGTGACACAGTTTTTTAAGGCGGGGATATAGTTTTTGCTGCGCGGCGAAATTTCCCGTGTTGCGGCGGCCTTAAGACCGGCAATTTATGATCCGCCGCTTCCAAGTTTCTTGCCCATGCCTGCTTCAGGTAAGGTTTTATTGGGGCGAACCGCGATAACCAAGACGCCGCCTAGCGAAATAATGGAGCCGAGGATAAGCTGCGCCGTAATTGAATCTTTGAGCAAAACAATACTCAGCACAACGCCCCAGACAGGCGTCATCAGCGTAAGCGGGGAGAGCAGGGAGATATCGTATTTCTTGATGAGGTGGTAAAATGCGCCATGACCAAAAATAGAGACGCCAACGACGGCAAAGGCGGTCGCGGTCCAAACCATCCAGCCGCCCGATGCATAGGTGCTGACTTGACCTTGTTCCAAGAAAGCCGACACGGCAAAGAGCGGGGCGAAAGAAAAGAGGCCAATCCACGCCTGCATTTGCAACGCCGAAATGGGGGTAATACGTTTCATTAAAATGCCGCCCACAGAGCCAATAAACGCTGCGCCCGCAATATAGAGAAGGCCGATTGACACGCTAAAACTCTCGGGGTCTACAGCGATTAGAAAGACGCCTGCAAAAGCTAACGTAATCCCCAAACCCCTCCGCCACCCTACTTTTTCTCCGAGAAAGGCCATGCTCATCAAAGTAGAAAAGGGCACGCCCAATTGACCAACGATCGCAGCGGCGGAGGCTTCGGCATTGGCCAGACCGACAAAGAGCAAAGCGAAATGACCCGAGCCGATGAAGAACGAAATAAAGAAGAGAGTTTTGATGTCTTTGGGTATGGGGCGAAGAAACGGCAATAAAAGAAGCGAGACGCAAAGAAACCGAACGGCGGCAAAAAATAGTGGCGGCACTGCGGCATCAAATACAACCCACCGCGTAACAACGATATTTAGTCCCCACACAAAGCAGATCATAAACAGCAGTAAAAAGTCTTTAAATCCCATGAGCGTTTCTACCTAAATTTGCGGGCGAGTAAACGCTCTGCGTAATAGATTCAACTATATTGGCGTGCCGTGCGTAGCTATTGCGAGAGAGAGCTTATATGACAAATCGTAAATTTCCCGATGACTTTATTCCCGCGCGCCCGCGCCTAGACAAAGGCATGCTGACGACATCCGAAATTGTCGCCATGGCGTGGGATGACGAAACCAGCTTTGATGATATCAAATCCCAGTCAGGCTTATCCGAGCCTGAGGTGATAAAGATCATGCGCGGTCACATGCAGCCCAGTAGTTTTCGTATGTGGCGCAAGCGGGTCAGCGGCCGCGCGTCAAAACATCAGGCGAAGTTGTAGACCCCCGTTTTAATTCAAGCCTTTAAGTCCAAGCCTTGCGAAATCA
>CAKZTE010000003.1 GCA_937923115.1 uncultured Caulobacterales bacterium
AACGCGGGAAATTTGGTCATCTTGATGTTTCCCTCACCCCACGTGCCGTTTTTATGACCGCCTCTGTCTTTGGCCACATACCCAGCGCGCTTATCTTATCAGGCGCGGTAAACTCAGCTTTAGCCGCGTCATCGCCGGCGCACGGCTCGCCGCTTATCCATTCGGCCGCGTAGTCATGCAGGCGGTAGTGATAACCATCGAATTCAGCAAGTATGACCTCGACCTTTGGCCCTAATGCGGCGCGCACGCCTGTTTCCTCATAAAGCTCGCGCAGGGCGGCTTGCGCTTCGCTCTCGCCCGCTTCTATGCGCCCGCCCGGAATGGACCACTCGCCTTTTCGCGGCGCTGTGCCGCGCTGAATCAGCAGCACGTCATCGCCGCGAAAACAAATCACCCCAACGCAATCTGTATATTTATCGTCTTCTAAACTCATAGCTTTCCCTACCGCGGGGGCGCGCAGCATGATAGGTAAAATCATGTGCGGACGATTCACATTAGCGGGAACCCAAGCCGAAATTGCGGCCTATTTTGGGGCTAAAATGAGTCCGCACGGCGCAGACGGCAATCCACTTTGGGATTGGGAGCCTGCCTATAATATCGCGCCGACCACTGTCATTCCAATCGTCGCCTTTGATGGTCGCAAGCAGCGCAAGGTTGTTCCGATGCGCTGGGGACTGCATCCACATTGGTCCAAAGGACTCCCCGAGGGAAGGCCCCTGTTTAATGCACGCCTAGAAACGGCGGCAGAAAAACCTAGCTTTCGCACGCCGTGGAAACGCCGCCGCGCCCTTATCCCTGCCAGCGGCTGGTATGAATGGCTCGCTGATTTTGATGACCCCAAAGCGCCCAAACGCCCGCATTACATTCACGCCGCCAGAGGCTCTGCCGCGGGAAACGGTTTTAGCGCCTTTGCGGCCCTCTGGGATCAGTGGACCGTCAATGAAGGCGTAAGCCTGCTATCATGCACAATCCTTACGACCGCCGCCGAGGGAGAACTAAAACATCTGCACCACCGCATGCCGGTGCGCCTTCCCGAGCAAGCGTTTAACCGTTGGCTGGACTGGGATGAGAAACCCGACTGGATAATGGACAGCCATATGGGCGCGGAAGATCTTGATTATTACGAGGTAGGGCGGGCCGTTGGCAACAATAAGGCCAAAGGCGCGGCGCTGATTGTTCCTGCTGCTTTTAATCCTGAGGCGTAGGCTTCTGCGCGTCTGGCCCCGCCACGACTGCCGCGTCGGGCTTTGGGTTTTTGGATGTAAAATCGGCGACAACTGCGCCGCGCTTGCCTGCGGGGCGCGCTGGTCCGCGCGTGGTGTCCACACTTGTTTGGCGCTCCATCTCTGCATTTAATTCTGCGCCAACAATCACAACAAAGGCTGTCAACCAGAACCACATTAGCAGCACTATCACAGCGCCAAGGCTGCCATAGGTCGCGTTATACTGTCCAAAATTTGCAACGAAAAACGAGAAGGCCGCAGACAACGCCAGCCAGGCTGCGGTCGTGAACGCAATGCCTGGATAGACCCAGCGCTTCTTCGCAGGGCGGCGGCTGGGGCCAAATCGGTAAAGCACGCCCGACGCAAAGGCGAACATGGCGATCAGTAATATCCAAGGCAGAGCGCGCGTTACAAGCGCCGCTGCGCCGTCAAGACGCAGGATCGTCAAGAGCGCTGGCACGCCGATAATAACGGCAAGCGCGATCCAGAGAAACAATATAGTAGAGAGAGTCATACTCGCGGCTAGCGCATAAAACTTTGCAAATCCGCGCGATTCCACTTCGCCATAAGCAATGTTCATGGCTCGCATGATAGCGCGAATTCCTGCTCCTGCCGAATAAAGCGCCACCAATAGGCCCGCAGCGATACCAACGCCGAGCTTGGCATCAGGCTGCGCTACAACGCTGGTGATTTGTTCATTCAGCAGAACCCAAGCCTCACTTGGCATCACGCTGCTCACGCTCAGAAGCATGTCTTGCACATCAGCGGGATCTGCAAAATATCCATAAATCGATAGACAGGCCGTAATTAAGGGGAACACCGCGAGCAAGCAAAAGAACGCCACACCCGCCGCAACAACGCCGACATTATCATTGCCTATTTCGCGCCCAACACGGATGAGAATTTGCTTCCAATCCCGCGCATTAAACTTCCAAGGCCACTCAACATTGCTTTGCGGATTGGGGATTGGTTTGATTATAGCGGACACGGCTTAAAGGCTTATTTCTTTGGCGGTGGCTGCTTGCGTGAGAACACCAGCTCCGAGTCAGTGCTCTCCCCTGATACGAATTTATACCCATCCATATTAAAGTCTTTTAGGTCGTTTGCGGTCTCGACGCGGTTATCCATAATCCAGCGTGCCATTTGGCCGCGCGCATGTTTTGCGTAATACATTAGCGCGCGAGATTTTCCGTCTTTCACATTGAGGAACTTTGCCGATAAAATGGGACGGTCCAGGATTTTTTTATCAACAGCTTTGAAATATTCATTTGACGCAAGATTCACAATGGATTGATCCTTGTGGGATTTTATATCCTCCAATAGCTGCTGCGCAATTTGGGAGCCCCAAAAATCATAAAGCGAGTCGCCGCGCTTTGTTGTAAGTTTCGTTCCCATTTCTAAGCGGTAGGGCTGTATCGCATCAAGCGGACGCAGCACGCCGTAAAGCCCTGAAAGAATTCGCAAATGGTCCTGAGCATAGTTAAGCGAAGCGTCGCTCATTGTGTTTGCATCCAGACCCCAATAAACATCGCCGTCAAATGAGAGGGCCGCTGGCTTGGCGGAATTTGATTTACCTTCCAGATTAAAGGCTTTGAACCGCTCGGCATTGAGCTCAGCCAGATTATCAGAAATATGCATGAGCCGTTTAAGATCGTCAGCGCTTTGTTTTTTAGCGACTCTGGCCAGTTCCACAATGTCTTTATCAAAGACGGGTTTAGTCGGCGCGAGCGACGTTTTCGGCTCGTCAAAGTTTAGTTTTTTCGCAGGGGAAAGAAGTGTCATCATAATCATATCTCCTCCTCATAACGTCGATTTAACCGATTTAAATCAGTACGCGTGGGTTCATGATATTATCAGGGTCTAGCGCATTTTTCACCGCTTTTAAAAGTGACAATTTGACAACATTTGCCCGCGCGGCCAGATCGTCTTTTTTCATAATGCCAATACCATGCTCTGCTGATATTGACCCGCCAAAGCTCTCGACCACGTCAAAGGCGATATCCGATAATTCGTCCCAGCGCGCGAGAAACGCGTCTGTTTCCATGGCTTCTGGCCGTCCAATATTATAATGGATATTCCCGTCACCAAAATGCCCGAACGCCACAGGCCGCGCGCCGGGAACCGCTTTCAAAATCGCCGTGTCCGCTTTCTTCAAGAAGTCCGGAATATCAAAAATTGGCACGGTAATATCAAGCTTCACTGAGCCGCCTAGAAACTTCTGCCCCGCGGACATATTCTCGCGAAGCGCGAGCAATTGAGCAGCTTGACTGCCTGATTGCGCGATAATCACGTCCTGTGCGAGTCCTTTTTCAAGCGCGTCCCCCAACACGGACTCAGCCAAACCGATTCCCGCCGCCTCGCTCTCAACCTCCCAATCAATCAGCGCAAACCAGCTATGCGGACCCGCAAAGGGATAGCGCTGTCCTTCAATATGAGCCGTAACAAGGTCCATGCCTATTGCGGGCATGACTTCAAACATAGCAAGCGCGGGATTGCCGCTCGCAAGGCCAAGTATCGCCAGTGCGTCCTGCGGCGTTTTGAGGCCAACCATCGCCCGCTGCACATGTCGCGGCTTAGGAAACAGCTTAAGGCTCGCCATCGTAATAATGCCAAGCGTGCCTTCCGCGCCGAGAAACAATCGGTTTAAATCATAACCCGTATTATCTTTGCGCAAATCGGTAAGCCCATTGAAAATACGCCCATCAGCCAAAACCGCTTCGACTCCAAATACGAGGTCTTTTGTTGTGCCGTATTTAAGTACATGCACGCCGCCTGCGTTGGTTGAAAGCACGCCGCCAACCGTGCAACTGCCCTCTGAGGCCAGCGAGAGCGGAAATTTTCGTCCGGCCTTATCAGCCGCCTCTTGCAAGGATCGCAGCGTCGCGCCGGCCTCAATGATAATGGAGTTATTGGTTGGGTTGACCGACTGCACGGCGGTCATTTTACGCAAAGACAAAAGCACTTCGCCCATTGGTATTTGCCCGCCAACGAGACCTGTATTTCCGCCTTGTGGAACAATTTTAAGGCCGTGCAAGGCGCAAAGTTTGACGGCCTGCGCCACTTCCGAGGTATTGCGCGGGGTCAGCATGATGGGCGTATGGCCGAAATATTTGTCTCGCCACTCGGTGAGCTGCGGCGCGATTATATCGGCGTCCACGGACCAAGCGCCTTCTGGCAATCCCTCTTGAAGGGCTTTAACACCTAAGTTCATTAACCGCTCCTATCGGCAGCTGCGCGGCGCAGGCGATCATTCACGGCCTGCCCGAGCCCGGTGCGCGGTATGGGCGCGATGGCAATGACTGACACCTCTGCGCGGTCAAGACGGCGTAGATATTCATAAAGATTGCGCGCGGCCTCTACCGTGTCGCCTTCGCGCGATAAATTCAGCTCGCCGTCGACAGCGCCAAACCCAAGATGCGCTTCGCCCTCGCCCGAAGTCTCCGCGTTTAAGCGCACGCCGGCGCGGGGGGCATAATGGCTCGCCAGCATACCAGGCGCGCTTAAAACTTGGCTTTTAGGGGGCAAACGCAAATCAGAGATAAAAGGCGCGAAATCTTCCGCTGCAATCGTGCCGGGCCGCAGCAAGACGGCGTAGTCTTCATGGACTTCGAGCACAGTCGATTCCACCCCGCCGCGGCAAGGGCCGCCGTCAATAATAAGGTCCACGCGCGCGCCAAAATCAGCCGCAACATGGGCCGCGCGCGTGGGGCTGATGCGGCCCGAAAGATTTGCGCTCGGCATAAACAGCGAGGTTGTCCAGCCGCCCTCAATGAAAGGGCGCGACCAGCACGTATCGGGACAGCGCACAGCAATTGTCGCGAGCCAGCCGCCTGCAGTCTTGCTCAGTCCGCTCTCCTTACGCGGCAATACAAGGGTTAGCGGCCCCGGCCAAAAAGCGTCGATCAAGCGCTGCGCGAGGGGGGTAATGCGCGCCAAATCCTGCGCCCAATCTGGGCTGAGCACATGGGCAATCAACGGGTTGCGCGCGGGACGCCCCTTTAGCGCGTAGACCTTTGCCACCGCCGCGTCATTGCTGGCGTCTGCCGCGAGGCCGTAGACCGTTTCCGTTGGTAAGGCGACAAGACCGCCGCCGCGCAAAATTTCAAGCGCGCGGGCATAAGCCTCTTGCCCCTCAGGCAGGATATGTACCGTCTTGTTCATAGCGCTAGCATAGGCGAAGCGGCGCTCGGGCTCCACATATATTAAGCGCTCACGCCATTATGACATAGCTGTATGGAAATTGCGCTTGACCCATTGCCCGCGCTTGTCCATTCCAACGCCATGACCCTTAAAGACCGCATCATATCAGAGCTAAAATTCTTGCTCGGGCTCTTCGCCTTTATCACGGTGTTTTTCACCTTTGTTTGGGGCCATTATAAAATCCCAAGTGAAAGCATGCAGCCAACACTTGAAGTCGGCGACCACCTCTATGTCTCCAAATATGCTTATGGCTATTCTCGCTACTCCCTGCCCTTTGGTCTCGACCGCCTGCCATTCTTAAAAGACGGTAAAATCATGAGCAAGCTGCCGACGCGCGGCGATGTGGCTGTGTTTAAAAACCCGAATACGGGCATGGTAATGATTAAGCGCGTAGTCGGCCTGCCGGGGGACAGCGTGGCGATGACGGGCGGGCGGCTTATCCTTAACGGGAAAATGATAGAGCGGCAGGCAGTAGACAACTATCTCTACCGCCAACATTCTGGAGCCTTTGGCAGCCAAAAGAAGGGCCTCGCGCGGCTCAACCCGATGGCTTGGCCGCAAGGCTCCGTTGTCGGCGTCGATGTCTACCGCGAAAGCTGGCCCGATGAAGACGGCACTCACATCATCTATGAGCAAACCGACCAAGGCCGCCTTGATAATGTTGGGCCTTTTACCGTGCCTGCGGGGCATGTCTTTTTCTTGGGTGATAACCGCGACAATTCTATCGATAGCCGCGCCGGAAACGAAGGCCCAGGCCTCGTTCCGCTCGACCACTTGATTGGCCGCGCCGACCTCATGATGTTCAGCTTTAAGCGCTGCCCCGATGAAGAAGGTCTGTTCTGTCCGCCAAAGCGCTGGTTTAAAGGGCTATAGAACAGCAGTTTCTATAGGCGTAACGAGATTGGTAGCTAGCGGCTAATGCACCGTCACCCCAGACAAAAAGCCTTTGGACTTTTCGACGGACTTTGGTTTGCCGTAGACATTCACCTCGCCAACACCTTTGGCGGAGACGTCAACAGATTCGGACGCGAAAATGCTCACTTCGCCAACGCCTTTGAGGCTAACATCAGCGTCTCGGCATTCAAGGCCGCGCGCGTTGATTTCGCCCACGCCGCGCATTGACGCGTCGAGCGAGCCGCAGCTTCCGCCGATCTCAAGCTCCCCAACGCCGCTAACATCGAGGTTAAAGCGCTCGCTATTCACGCCCATGATATCGCCTGTGCCGACACCTGTAATGTCCACGCCGTTCAGGCTCGGGAGCGCAATATCGACCCACACTCCGTCGCGGTTACTGCGTTTTTTCTTCTTGTCCTGATCCTGATCAAGAATAAGCACGCCGTCTTTCACATAGACCTTCATATCTTCGACTTCTTTGGGCTGACCAGAGGTAAAGACCTTATAGTCCTCGCCCGCCGTAACATTTAGCCGGTAAACACCGCGAATTTCAATTTGGTCAAAATCCGCGAGATCATGAAGCTGTTCTATGTCGCCCTTTTGTGGGCCGTGATCTTCATCGTCATGAGCGCTGGCGATTGGAAAAAATGCAAGCGTTGAAACGGTAAGCAATAGGGCAAGTGATGTGGCACGCATCGGAGTCTCCTTTAAATAATTATTGTTTTTCGATAATATTAAAAAGGCGCCCCGTCAAGTTTATTATTGAAAAACGATAAGGATTTTTGGGAACTTTCAGGCCGGCGCCTCGTTGATAGGGCAAGTAAGTAAGAAGGAGACAAATATGACGACGATTTATAAAGCCCTGAAAAAAGATCATGAAAAGCACCGCGAGCTGCTAAACAAAATTGCTGAAACATCAGGCGATAGCCCAGAGCGCCGCGAGCTTTATTCAAAATTTTTCTACGACGTGAGCGCCCATGCGGCGGCAGAAGAAGAGGCCTTTTACTCCCCCCTAATGGAAAAGCCGATGGGGCAGCCCGAAGCGCGTCATTCAGTGGCAGAGCATAAACAGCTTGATGACATCATGAAAGAACTCATGGAAATGGACATGAGTTCCACAGGCTGGCTAACACGTTTTAAAACGTTGAAGCATGATTATGAGCATCACATGCAAGAAGAAGAAAACGAAATTTTCGAGCAAGCCAAAAAATCAATTGGCAGCGATAAAGACGGCGAAATTGCCGAAGAGTTCATCGACCGCAAGGCGGCGGAGCGCAAGCTTGTTGACAAGAAAGCGGCCGACGCTTTGGCTCACTAAGCTCATACCATAATGAAAAAGCCGGGCATTGCTCGGCTTTATTGTGTTTAAAATTACGCGTAAAGCTATGCGTCTTGCTTTGGTTTTGGCGCAGGTAGACCTTTACCGCCTTTGCGGCCCTCAATTTTGAGCTTGGGCGGGGCAACAAATTTGAACGTGAGGTTTTCTTTCTTGCGATCCACGCCGACTTTTACGAGGCCGCCATTTTTTAGTTTGCCAAACAGTATCTCATCGGCCAGCGGCTTCTTGATATATTCTTGGATTGTGCGAGAGAGCGGACGCGCGCCGTAGCGTTTGTCATAGCCCTTTTTCGCAAGCCAAGCATTCGCGCCCTTGGACAGTTCAAATTCAATTTTGCGTTCCGTGAGCTGTGCTTCGAGCTGAATAACAAACTTATCAACCACGCGTGCAATATCGCCTTCGGAAAGCGGCGCAAAGTTTACAATCGCATCAAGACGGTTGCGGAATTCCGGCGTGAACATGCGCTGTATGGCTTTATCCGCTTCGTCATCTTTCAGGCCGCGCCCAAAACCAATCTCTGCGCGAGCGGCATCGGCTGCACCGGCATTGGTTGTCATGATGATTATCACATTCCGGAAATCAACCGTACGGCCATTTGTATCCGTTAGCGTGCCATTATCCATCATCTGAAGCAGAATATTATAAATGTCAGGATGGGCTTTCTCAATCTCGTCAAGGAGCAAGACACAGTGCGGGTTTTGGCTGACTTGGTCGGTCAAAAGTCCGCCTTGATCATAGCCAACGTAGCCGGGAGGCGCGCCAATCAAGCGCGAAACCGTATGACGTTCCATATATTCAGACATATCAAAACGCAGAAGCTCTAACCCTTGGGTCATAGCCAGCTGCTTGGCGACTTCGGTTTTGCCCACGCCTGTTGGGCCCGCGAACAGATAGCTACCGATTGGCTTATTAGGCTCTCGTAAGCCTGCACGCGCGAGTTTAACCGCCGCCGCAACTTGCTCAATCGCTTTGTCTTGGCCAAACACCATGCGTTTCAAATCACCCTCAAGCGATTTCAGTGCCTTCTCATCATCACGCGAAATGGACTTGGGCGGGATGCGCGCGATTTTGGAAATCACGAGTTCAATCTCTTCAATGCCAATTTTCTTCTTGCGCTTCTTCTCATCCACAAGCCGCGTGCGCGCACCCGCCTCGTCGATGACGTCAATCGCTTTGTCGGGAAGCTTGCGGTCAGTTACGTGGCGCACAGATAGATCCACCGCGCCTTGAATGGCCTCGTCAGTGTATTTAACTTTGTGAAACTCCTCAAAATAGGACTTTAGGCCCATGAGGATTTTCACAGCGTCTTCTGGGGACGGCTCGCTCACGTCAACTTTATTAAAGCGGCGCGCAAGTGCGCGGTCTTTCTCAAAATGCTGACGATATTCCTTATAGGTCGTGCTGCCCATACAGCGCAGCTTTCCAGATTGAAGTGCAGGTTTAAGCAGGTTAGACGCATCCATCGCGCCGCCAGATGTTGCGCCTGCGCCAATAATGGTATGAATTTCATCAATAAATAGCACCGCATGGGGCAGTTCTTGCAGGCGCTCCATCACGGCTTTGAGGCGTTCCTCAAAATCACCGCGGTAACGGGTACCCGCAAGTAGCGCGCCCATGTCAAGCGAGTATATCGTGGCATCTGAAAGCACATCAGGGACTTCATTGTTGATTATCCGGCGCGCAATACCCTCGGCAATAGCCGTTTTACCAACGCCGGGGTCTCCAACAAGCAAAGGGTTATTCTTGCGGCGGCGCGACAGCACCATGATGCAGCGCTCAACCTCATTGTCGCGGCCAATTAAAGGGTCGATGTCGCCTTCCGTGGCCTTTTTGTTGAGGTCGACGCAATATTCTTCGAGTGGATCTTTCTTTTTCTCACCAGCAGGGCCGCCCGCTTCTTCTTCGCCAGCACCAGAAATAGGTTTTGCTACTGTGCTCTCGCCGTTTTTAGCAATGCCGTGGGAGATGTAGTTTACTGCATCATAGCGTGTCATGTCGCGTTCTTGCAAGAAGTAGACCGCGTGTGACTCGCGCTCAGCAAACAAAGCCACAAGTGCATTCGCGCCAGTCACTTCTTCACGGCCAGAACTTTGCACATGGATAACCGCGCGCTGAATGACACGATGAAAACCCGCCGTCGGACGCGCTTCTTCAAATTCCTCAACGATCAGGCTGGCAAGATCTTCATCTAAATATTGCTGCACATCTGCGCGCAGCGCCTGCAAGTCAACATCGCACGCCTTAATCACGGCCTGCGCGTCGGCATCGTCAAGCAGCGCAAACAGCAGATGCTCGAGTGTCGCGAGCTCATGCTTGCGCTCGCTTGCTGTGGTTAGCGCACGGTGAATTGTTTCTTCTAGTACGGGAGAAAACGATGCCATCTTTATTCCTTACCTATCACTCATTCAGCCCTTAGCGTTAAGGGTGAGAGCTTTATTTGGGGAGTGCCTCAAGCCTTTTCAAGCGGGCACTGCAGTTATGCTTTTTCCAGTGTACACTGGAGGGGATGCTGCGCGCGCTTAGCCGCATTCATCACCTGACTGACCTTGGTTTCAGCCACTTCAAATGTAAATACGCCGCAAACACCAATCCCGTTTTTGTGAACGGCCAGCATGATTGTCGTCGCCTCATCAGCTGTTTTATTGAAGATTTTCATTAAAATCGACACGACAAATTCCATGGGCGTGTAATCGTCATTCATCAAAAGCACACGGTACATAGACGGCTTTTTCGTCTTGGGCCGTGTTTTCGTCGCAACGCCCCGCTCCGTGCTGCCGTCGCTGTCGTCATCTTCAAAATCGGGCATGCTCATCAAGAGCGCCTTTATTGAACGTGAATCGGTCTTGCATCTCATATCTACAAGCTAGGAAGTCTCGCGCCGCTTGAAAAGGGGGCAGCCCACGCAAATGGACGCACGCGCTGCGATATATGTGCATAGTTCGCCTATTGGCCGAAGGTCTTAATGGCTGTTAACCATACTGTAAGACAAGCTCGCTATGCCGTGCCTATGCAGGCTTTCAGGCTCATATCAGGCATTTTTGCCGTTCTGCTTTGGGGCCTCTGCACCTTTGCCGCAGCGCCCGCCTATGCAGCGTCCGTCGATATTGCGGCCCAGACGGCAGAGCCGCCCCTTGTGGACGGCCGGTACGGCTCTATTGTTGTCGATGCCGACAGCCTTAACATTATTCACGCGCGCCAGATTGACGCGCAGCGCTTCCCAGCGTCCCTAACCAAGCTGATGACGCTCTATCTGACGTTTGACGCCCTTAACGACGGCACGCTAACGCTGGACCAAAAACTCCCTATCTCGCGTAAAGCGCAAAATACGCCGCCCGGAAAACTTGGCGTTAAAAAGGGGCAGTTCATTACGGTCGATGATGCCATTCAAGCCGTAACCGTCAAAAGCGCAAATGATGTCGCTGTTGTACTAGCCGAAGCCATAGGCGGCACGGAAGCACAATTTGCCGAAATGATGACAGCGCGGGCTATCAGTTTAGGTATGGTCAAGACCCAGTTTTCAAACCCTCACGGTCTGCCCAATCCCCTACAAGTCACCACAGCGCGCGATATGGCCAAGCTCGCCATGGCGCATTTGAACAATCACAGCCGTTACTATCACTACTTCGGGCAAAAGAGTTTTCGCTACAAAGGCAAGACCTATAAAAACACAAACGGCTTACTGCATTGGCTGGAAGGCGTTGACGGATTTAAAACAGGTTACACCCGCGCGTCAGGATATAATTTGGTTGTCTCGGCCAAGCGCGACGGGCGGCGCATCATAGCGGTTGTCCTTGGCGGAGCGTCCAATAAATCTCGAAATGCCCACATGCAAGACCTGATCGAACGCAGTTTCACGTCAATTGGCGTGCAGCCTATGACATCTGTTGCGCCTGTTATGGTCTCGGCCACCAAACGAAAAACAGTCAAAAAGCCTGTTCCGTCTGCTAGCCCTATGAAAACCGCTTCCGCGGCAATGCCTTCTGCAAAGCTTGCTTCTGCAAAAATTCCTGCTGCCGTGCGCCTACGTGGACGCAATAATCAGCCTGTCACAATTACAACAAAAGGCGCGCCGATTGCCGCGCAATCCGCCGCTCTTGATAACGCTTGGTCCATACAAGTAGGCACGTTTAATACGAAGCAAGATGCGCTGGCGCAGCTCGAAGGCGTGGGCTTAATGGTGAGCAATACCGCCACGCCCGTTGTCATGCCGTTTAAGCAAAACGGGCGGGTGTTTTACCGCGCCCGTTTCAAAAATATAAGCTCTGGACAGGCGCAAAAAAGCTGCCGGGCGCTCAGCGCGCTCAAGACAGGGTGCGCTGTTATCTCCCCAGGAGGAAGATAGGCGATCAAGCGCTAGTTAAGGCTCTTGGCATAAGGCATGCCGTTAAAAATCGGGTCGAGATATTTCTCTTTATTGCCCGCCTCCCAGCCACGAACGTCCTTTATACAAAAAATAGCTGTCTCGGGCGCTTTACCACTGCGTTTTGCGGCCGCTTCATTGCGCTCATAGGCGCGCAGCTCCGATACGCTTGTCGCGCGGCCGTTGGCACAATTCATCGCAACGTCTCTCGGCGTCGTATCTTGAACTTGGGTAAACTCTGTGCGGTTGTAAGCCTTGTACGCGACGGTCACGCCGCCGCCGTTCAGATATTTAATAAAAGTCATACGACGATATTCAGGACTATCAGACGGCCCCGTTTCAATCAAAAGCGTCGGGCTGCGATCGCTTGATTGTGCCTGAGCGGCAGGAACAGCCGCTCCCAAAATAGCTGTCGCGGCTGACAATTTTACAAAATTCTTTACCCACATAATATCCTCCACTCAGATATGATTCCAAAAAAGACGCCCTGTTAATGGGTCTTTAAAGCAATTCCAATGCCATTTCATCCATAAGATACAGTTGGAATGTGGTTTTTATTAAGCCGGCAATGGAGGGGGATCACCGCCATTATTAAACAATAATTGTAAGGGAAGCGAGTTTTCACCTCAGCCACGCATTAAGATGATAGCGCTCGCTTTAGCGCCTCTACTAACCGCGCCATATCATCATCAGTTGT
This sequence comes from uncultured Caulobacterales bacterium, assembly GCA_937923115.1. Taxonomy (GTDB): domain Bacteria; phylum Pseudomonadota; class Alphaproteobacteria; order Caulobacterales; family Maricaulaceae; genus Fretibacter. The sequence goes on from CAKZTE010000003.1 coordinate 12,714, forward strand.
ATAAAGGTGCGGGGTCACACGCAGGGCGGGGCCGCGGGCAGAGACGAAAATTTTTTTCTCCGTAAGGGTCTGCAACAGACCGTCAGGCAGTCCCCCTTCCCTTCTCAATCCTAGATAATGCGGCGCGCGAATTTTTGCCGCGCGCAAGCCCAGCGGCGCGAGCGCGGTTTCAAGTTGCTGCGTTTTCTCACGCAAAGTTTCTGCAATCGACTCTACGCCCCACTCCAATATCTGCGAGAGCGCCGCCGCTGCGCCGCGCATTTGGGCAGGGTTTGACTTCTCCCCCATATCAAAACGTGTCGCGCCCGATTGATAGTCCGCGCGGTAACGGGTCAGCCCGCCAAAATCTTCACTGCCCGCACGATTAATCCAATTCTCTTCTAACGGACGCGCGCTGTGCCACTTGGGATCAACATATAGAAACCCGCAAGAATAAGGCCCTAGCAGCCATTTATATGTTGCCGCCACGGCAAAGTCTGGCCGCACGGCGCTCGCGTCAAAAGGCTGCGCGCCAAGAGATTGCGTCAGGTCAAGCACAAGCGCGCCGCCCACTGCGTCAAGCGCTTTGCGTATCGTTATCAGATTCAGCGTCGCCCCTGTTGACCAATGGGTCTGCGGCACGGCGACAACGGCGGTGTGTGTATCTATCGCGGCAAGCACCACGCGCGTCCAGTCATCATCAGAGGGCGCGAGGAGGATACGCACGTCCGCGCCCGTTTCGCCCGCGCGCGCTTGCCAGGGATAAACATGGCTCGGGAATTGGTCTTCAAGAACGAGGATATTCTGGCCCGCCGCAAGCGAAATAGCATTGGCCGCCGTTTGAATGCCGTAGCTGGCAGAGGGCACGATGGCGACGGACTCCGCCTGCGCGCCGAAGACGCGCGCTGCTAAACCGCGCGCGATATTGACATCGGTAAAAAACTGCTCCGCTTTGTAATTCCACGGCGAAATTTTCTCAGCCAGGCCGCTTTTCATCGCGCTGACGACCGTTTTCATGAGCGGCGACATATAAGCCGTGTTCAGATAGGCGTGGCTATCGGGGATAGAAAAGAGATGGCGCTGGCTTGGAATTATCATAGTCCAAGTTTAAACGCAGTTTGCGTAAATCAAAGCAAATTCGTGCTACAATAAATTAGCTTGCGTCTCGTCGCGGTGCTTCTTGAGATATTTCATAAAGGGTGTCCCGCCTGTGCCGACATCCGTGTCATTGCCGTCTGAGGCTTTTTGCTGCTTGTTGATATAGCTCGCCGCATATTCCAAGTGGCGCGAGCGGAAGTCAGCAACGGCCTGCACATTGGCATTATAGGCCGCCGTAAGACCGACATGCCCCGAGGATTTTACAAACGCGCGCAGCTGACTCGTCGCGCGCACATCGTCGATGAACTGACGATGGGAGGGAGGACGGTAAATATGAAGCTGATCGAGGAATTCGCGCAGCGGGTCGGCGGCATGGCCAATCCCAAGCAGCGCGTCCATACTGGGCACAATAGAGCTTTGCGATCCTGTTTGCCCGCGAAAGGCTTGGGCCTGCGTGCCGAAGCGCTCCACGCCTTCATAAATAATGCCGTGCGGCAAAGCGGGATTGTCCTTCCAGCCGTGGATATAGGGGCGCACACGTTCAAAATAAACATAAGGGTCACAGCGCTCTGGCATACGATCAAATATAGCTTTCAAATCATGCCAGACTGTCGCCATGCCCACGAGGCGGCTCTCGGCGGTATCGATATCGCCCGCCTCCACGGCTTCGCAGATGGGGCCCATCAACGCCAGTGCCGCGCCTGCCCGCGCTTCAATCGCAACATGAACGAGGACAAACCAGTTTTCATCTTGGCCGCCAATGAAGTTTTGCAACATGTAAATATTGGACAAATCAATCGGTCCGTCTGCGTCCAGCTTGCTCCAATTATCAAGCACATAGCCGCTATAGGGGAGCAGTGGTTGCTGCCCGAGGCGGTCCGCCAAAGCTGTCATCGGCACGGCAAGACAGCGCGGCAGAACCTTCGGCGCAACAGGCTCGCCCCAGACAAAGGATTGCACCATGAAGGAATAATGCACCATGGCGAGGCGCGCCTGTTCATCAGAAAGCCCGTCCACGGCCTCAGCAGAGATTTCTGGCAGATTTGCCGCCAGATAAGAGCGCACACGTCCTGTCGGGAGGATTTGCGGCAAGCGCAGGGCAATATCGCGCGCGGTGGCGAAATCATCTGATAGCGTTACGGCGCTCGCATCAAAGCGGCACAAAAAGCCCCGCTCTTTGGACATGTCATAATGTTCGAGGGCGTGAACAGTCATAGGTGACTCCGCAATAAGATGAGGTTATGCGCAATTATAGCGCGTCGATGACGCGTTTATCTTGCTTTTTGCCTCCCAAAAGCGTTATTAATGCAATATATGATAGAGATAGACAGTATAAACCATCAAATATTGCAAGAGCTGGAAACTGATGGACGCGTAAGTAACACAGATCTCGCCTCCCGAGTCGGGCTATCGCCCTCCGCCTGCTTGCGCCGCGTACAAGACCTAGAGCGCCGCGGAATCATAAAAGGCTACCGCGCCGTGACTGACCGCAAGGCACTTGGCGGAGCCGTCACGGTCTTTGTCATGGTTGGGCTGAACGCCCATCTCAAGAAGGATGCCAAAGCTTTCGAGCGCGCCATGGCCTCCGCGCCAGAAGTCCGCGAAGTTCACAATATAACAGGCTCCGTAGAATATCTACTTCGCGTCGAAGTGGAAAGCCTTGAGAGCTATAAAGACTTTCACGCCAATACGCTCGGCGTTATTCCCCAAGTTAGCAGTATCACAAGCCACATCGCCCTCGCTTCACCAAAAGATTTGCGAGGATAGACATGGCAAAACCGAGACATGTTTTAATTGGCGGCGGCAGCGGGTTCATTGGGCAGGCATTGACGGACGCGCTTAGGCGTCGCGGGGATAAGGTTACATGGGTCTCGCGCTCCGCTGGAGAGAATAGACTAACGTGGGACGCGCTAGAGAAAGACGGCCTGCCCGATTGTGATGTTGTCGTAAATTTTGCGGGTCAACACATATTAAATTTATCGCGACGGTGGAACGATGCCTATCGGGACGACGTCATAAACTCCCGTATTAAAACCACGCAAATTATTGTGAAAGCCATAAATGATAAGGCCGCCCCGCCCGCCACATTTATTTCGACAGCGGGCAAATGCTTTTACGGAACCAAAGAACTCACGGCAGGGGAAGCGCCTGAAGAACTCGACGAATACTCCGAGCCCATCGGGATGGATTTTCCCGCCGAGCTTGTCAGCCAATGGGAAGCCGCCGCCGAGGGCGTTGACACATCCCGCGTGCGCCACATAAAGCTGCGTATCGGCGTTGTGCTGGGCGCGATTGAACGGAAATCTTATATCACCAAACCGTGGAGAATTGGAAAATCACGCGGGTTTCTACCGATAATTCGGCTCCCTTTCTGCCTTGGGGCGGGTGCCACAATTGGCAAAGGCACTCAAATTTTTCCATGGGTTCATATTGACGACATGGTCGGCGTAATCCTCCATGTCATGGACAATCCAGAAACCGAGGGGCGGTATAATGCCGTCGCCCCGAACGCGGTGACAAATGAAGTATTCACGCGCAGTTTTTCCAAACATCTGAAACGCCCTGTCTTGTGGTCAATTCCAGAGTGGGTCATCAAATTTATTGTCGGCGAAGAACGTTCGTCAATTTTGCTAAAAGGGCAATTGGTCAAACCCCGGCGCACAATCGAATCTGGTTACGTATTCAAATACCCAGAGATTGACGGCGCTATGGCTGATCTTGTGAAAATCACGTTTTAAAGCCGCTTTGCTTAATTCCCCGCAGGGGTTAAGCGCAAAATTTGGTCTTGCGTGGCAACGTAAATCGCGCCGTCGGGTCCGGTTGTGACATCGCGCACGCGGCCTTCTTGCTGTAGGATTGTCGCCTCGGTCACATATCTGTCGCCGTCAACCGTCACCAGCCGCACTTCCTCATAGGCAAGTGCACCGGCAAGTAACTTACCGTTCCACTCTGGGAAGAGGCTGCCTTGATAGACATCCAAACCGCATACAGCGATCGACGGTGTCCACTGGCTGATGGGCTGCGCCATGTCTGGCTTTTTGGTAAATTCAGTCAAAACAGTACCGTTATAATTTATACCATAGGAGATTTCTGGCCAGCCGTAATTTACGCCCGCGCGGATGACGTTCAGTTCGTCCCCGCCCTTTGGGCCGTGTTCCGTCGACCAGAGCATGTCTGTTTGCGGGTGTATAATCAGACCCTGCGGGTTACGGTTTCCGTAGCTGTAGATACTCTCGTAAACCCCTGCTTGTCCGACGAATGGGTTATCGGCAGGGATAGAGCCATCGCGGTTTACGCGGTGTACTTTGCCGTGCGGTTTTGTGAGGTCTTGCGCGTCTTTCATGACGCCGCGGTCCCCAATCGAAAAATAGAGATGGCCGGCCGCGTCAAAGGTTATGCGCGAACCGTAGTGAAAACCCGTTTTGACATAGTCCTCATCTTTGGCCTTAAATACGGTTTCGATATTTGTGAGCGCCGCGCCGCTCAGCTTGGCGCGAATAATTTTTGTCATGGCCGCGTCGGCCCCCGGCGTTTTCGGATGTGACAGCGAGAGATAAATCCAATCGTCTGCGGGCCAATTGGGGTCCAGCGTTACGTCCATCAGGCCGCCTTGACGGCCATCATTGACTTCAGGCACGTTAGCAATTTCGGTCAGATTTCCGTCTTTATAGAGAACAAGCTTGCCCGACTTTTGCGTTATAAGCGCAGTGCCAGGCGCTGTGAATGTAATGCCCCAAGGTTGGTCAATATCATCGATCCAGACTTCCATGTTCACACTGCTAGTCATGTCAGCGACATCGACAATCGGCGCAACGTCCACAGTTTCATTTATAGCGCCGGAAATAGCAGCGGAAACAGGCGCAGGAATGGCGGCAGTAGGCGGTGTTGCGGCAGGTTTCTGCGCGTCAGCATTAGAACAGGCGACGAGCGCAGTGGACGCCATAACAGCGAGAAGAAACGAGCGAGGGCGAGGGCAAGTAATAAAATGTGTCATATATTCTAAATAGATGACGAGGCCAAAAAGTCACGGTTTTTAGGCACTTTAAGGTTTAATATTACGCCGAATTAATGGGCCTTGCTGCTGCGGCGCGCTAGGCGTCGTCTCCGCCAAAACGCTCTGTCCAGGCCGCCACATCTTCATCTTCAATTTTAGTGAATAGAACATCAGGCGCGTTTATGGCCATTCCGATAGGTAAAGCGGAGATCGCCTCTTGCGCGGTGCGGAAGTTCCACGTGCGATTTTCCTTTGGAATATTCATGGCATCCAGAATTTTCTCGGCTGTATCAGGAATAATTGGCTGAGCGATTACGCCAAAGAGCGCCACAAGATTAAGGCCGACCCGCGTTCCTACGGCGGCTTGCGGTACATCCGTTTTGTAATGGGTCCACGGCGCGGCCTTGGTCAGATACTCATTGCCTGCGGCCCAAATCGCGCGCGTTTCAGCCATGGCCTTTCGAAACTCGCGCGCTTCATAATAGCCTACAAGCGCGGAAAGGCGCGTGTCGAGCTCTTTAATAAGCCAGTCTTCCGCTTCGCCAAATTCGCCGCCGTCTGGCACGACGCCATCAAATTTCCCCACAGCATATTTGGTGATGCGATTGACAAAATTACCCAGCACATTGGCCAAATCAGAATTGACCGCCGCTTGAAACTCCTCCCACGTAAAGGCCGCGTCATTACCCTCGGGCGCATTGGCCATGAGGTGCCAGCGCCAGTAATCGGAAGGGGCGATGTCAATGGCTTGGTCCATAAATACGCCGCGCTTAGACGATGTGCTGAATTTGCCGCCATACCACGTCACCCAGTTAAAGGCCTTTAGCTGATCGACGAGCTTCCACGGCTCGCCGCTGCCGATAATGGTTGTTGGGAATGACAGTGTATGAAACGCCACATTATCTTTGCCCATGAACTGAACGTATTGGACATCGTCGGCGCCCTTATCGGTGCGCCACCACGACTCCCAGTCGCCGCCAGTTTCAGCAGCCCAGTCTTGTGTCGCCGCGATATATTCAATTGGCGCATCAAACCAGACGTAAAAGACTTTGCCGTCAAATCCATCCCGCACGCTGCCGTCTGGATTTGTCACGGTAATGCCCCATGATAAATCTCGCGTAATGGCGCGGTCACGCAGGCCTTCGTCCAGCCATTTCATGGCGATAGATTTGGCCAGCGGCGGCCAGCCAGTCGCGGCCTCCACCCATTCCCTGAGCTTTGATGCCATGCTTGATTGCTTTAGATAAAGATGGTTCGTCTCGCGTATTTCAACGTCTTTAGAACCCGACACGGCGGAATAAGGATCAATTAAATCAATCGGATCAAGCAGCTTACCGCAGCTATCACATTGATCGCCGCGCGCGGCCTCGAACCCGCAATTGGGGCATGTCCCCTCCACATAGCGGTCAGGTAGATAGCGCCCATCTGCATTAGAATAAACCTGTTTTGACGTGCGTTCTTCAATCAACCCGTTCGCCTCAAGCACATGGGCAAAATGCTGCGTTAGCACATGGTTGCTCTTTGCTGAAGAGCGGCCAAAATAGTCATAAGACAGCTTAAAGTTCGCGCCAGCCTCTTTCTGCGCGATGTGCATTCTCTCGCAATATTCTGACACTTCAAGACCGGCTTCTTGAGCAGCAAGCTCGGCAGGCGTTCCGTGCTCATCCGTGGCGCAAATATACAAAACATCATGACCAAGCAGCCGCATAGCGCGCGCATAGACATCCGCTGGCAACATGGACCCCGCCAAATTCCCAAGATGCTTAACCCCGTTAATATACGGCAAGGCAGAGGTTATTAAAATGCGCGACATGAAAGCTCCAAACTCGTTACAGCTTTCTAGCGCGGATAGGATGAATCGCAAGGGGTAAGGCTAACCGCCATATTTGCTCCTCTGCCGTTAGATCAAACAAAGCAGACTTGAGGTCAATAAGCCTTCACTCGGTCGGGCTGCGAAATGGCTTGTGCTTTGCGGGAGAGCACCCAAACCACTTTTTATAAGCGCGCGTGAAAGCGGGTTGGTCATTATAACCCAAAGAAAGAGCAACCTCCACTAATGGTAGACCTTGTTGGATCTTTGCCACGGCTAGCTCCTTGAGAACACGGTTTTTTATGTCCTTGAAACAGGTCCCCTCATTTTTCAAATGCCTTGCCAGTGTTCGCTCATTGTAGCCGAGAGCTTTTGCAATAGAATCTTTATTCGTTCCGCCCCGCTCTACTAAACGGCGAATTTGGAGTTCAACGCGATTAGCGAGGCTCTCTTTCTTAAAGAGGTCATTTAAGGCCTTATCAAATTTCAGACGAACCTTACTAAGTTCCGCAGGGTTTGACATGGCAAAAGGGGTATCTTTCACACCATCCTGCAATATTAGAGAATATTCATCCTGCCCGAAGTTCACAGCGCAATCGAAAAGCGCCTCATAACACTTCAGCGGTAAGAGAGCGTCGTGCTTGAAATTCATCCGTTGAACAGCGTTTGGAGTTTTCCATGCCAACCAATTTATTGAGGTCACAAGGTTAGTCATTATGAGTTCTATAAATTGACGATAACCCTCTATTTGGTCTTGGCTGATGTTGGGAACCCATATCATGCGATCAATTCCGCCTTCCGAGATAACCTTTGATGGCGTCCCAACCGTGTGAAAAAGCGGACTGTAGTTTTTATAAAGTTCGGCGGCCTGCTGAAGGTTTGAACAGAGTTTCAGAAACTCTGAAGGACGGGTATATTGCAAAATGGGGTATCGAAGCGCGCATCTAATACCGATCTGGCCATCATCCAGACGAGTTTTTGCAAAATTCAATATATGCATGAGAATTTCAGCGCTCACTCGATCGGATTTAGGCGGTTCATTTAGCCCTGCGGCTCTCAAACACTCTTCCTCTGAGACGTTGAACTCAGAAATGACGCTTAGAACCTGATTAAAATATCTTAGAGAGGTGTCCACCATATAATAAAGGTACAGTTTTGGCCCGTTAAGACAAATACTATTTCTCGAAATGGCAATACTGATAAGGGTGATAGTCTTAAAGTGAACACACAGAGTATGATGGGGCGCATGCTTTTAAGGGGCGGGAAGAATATTCCGTCCCTTTCTTATTTAATTCTATCAGACTTATTTAAGCAGTTAGACTTACCGCCTAACCTTATGCTTCAATCCAAATCTCTATCAGCTAAGGCAACGGCTGCCTTAAATTTAGTCAATAAAAAACCCGTCTCAATGAGACGGGTTTTTTCAATCTAAAATGTAGAGCGAACTACGCGTCTTCAGCTACTGCCATTTCAGCAGTGCGCGCATGGTCGGCGGCGCCTTTTGCGCTCTCGTCACGGTCAACGAACTCGATGACGGCCATTGGCGCGTTATCGCCATAACGGAAGCCTGCTTTCATGATACGGATATAGCCGCCCGGACGGTCAGCGTAGCGCGGACCAAGGACGTCAAACAATTTTTTGCCCATTTCTTTGTCGCGGATGCGAGAAATAGCGAGGCGACGTGAATTCAAATCACCGCGCTTTGCCAGCGTAACGAGCTTTTCCACGATAGGGCGAAGCTCTTTCGCTTTTGGAAGCGTTGTGACGATCTGCTCATGCTCGATTAGGGCACAGGACATATTCGCAAACATCGCCTTACGGTGGCTGTGTGTGCGGTTAAGTTTACGGTGGGCCATTTTATGACGCATGGCTTTATCCTCTTATTTTAGTCAGGTCTAATTCCATTGAATTAGGCCCGAATGTAAACGGTTCAGACCTAAATATGGTCGTCGTATTTTTTAGCAAGCTCTTCGATGTTCTCTGGCGGCCAGTTTGGCGCGTCCATGCCAAGGTGAAGACCCATGGCAGCGAGAACTTCTTTAATCTCGTTCAGTGACTTACGGCCAAAGTTTGGCGTACGAAGCATTTCCGCTTCAGATTTTTGAATAAGATCACCAATGTAAACGATGTTGTCGTTCTTGAGGCAGTTGGCAGAGCGCACAGAAAGCTCAAGTTCGTCAACTTTGCGAAGAAGCGCCGGGTTGAAGTCAAGCTCAGGCTTGCTGTCGTCGCGCGAAGCATCTTCAGGGTCATCAAAGTTTACGAAGACTTGGAATTGGTCCTGAAGGATGCGCGCGGCAACCGCGATTGCATCCTCTGGCGTGACCGCGCCATTCGTTTCGATATCGATAAGGAGCTTATCATAATCAAGAACTTGACCTTCGCGTGTGTCTTCTACGCGGTAAGCGACACGTTTCACGGGCGAGTAAAGTGCGTCGATAGAAATCATGCCGATTGGCGCGTCCTCTGGACGGCTATCTGCCGCCGCAACATAACCTTTGCCTGTTGTGATCGTCAGCTCCATGCGTATATCCGCGCCCACATCGGCCGTACAAATCACGTGATCGGGGTTAAGGATTTCAACGTCAGCCGTTGTTTCGATGTCCGCGCCCGTTACAGGGCCCGCACCCGTTTTCTTAAGGAGAAGACGCTTTGGACCTTCAGCGTGCATGCGCACGGCAAGGCCTTTTAGGTTTAGGACGATGTTCGTCACATCTTCAAGAACACCGGGAATAGAGGTGAACTCGTGAACGATACCGTCAATCTGCACAGCTGAGACAGCGGAGCCTTGGAGTGATGACAGAAGCACGCGGCGAAGCGCGTTACCAAGTGTCATACCAAAGCCGCGCTCTAGGGGCTCAGCAACGATGGTTGCGTTGCGGATCGGGTCGCGACCCGGCATGATTTCCGGGTTGATTGGACGAATAAGTTCTTGCCAGTTTTTTTCAATCACGGTGTACCTCTAAGGTCAAATGGCGCCCCCAAAAAATGGGCGACGCTTGAAAAATTTTAATCCCGCGAAATACGCGGAGCGCCCAAATTAAACGCGGCGGCGTTTTGGCGGGCGGCAGCCATTGTGCGGCATAGGTGTAACGTCGCGGATGGTCGTCACAGTAAAGCCTGCAGCGGCCAAAGCCCGCACAGCCGATTCGCGGCCAGAGCCGGGGCCGTTCACATTGACTTCGAGTGTTGTCATGCCGTGATCCATAGCTTTTTTCGCAACATCTTCTGCGGCGACCTGCGCGGCATAAGGTGTTGACTTTCGAGAGCCTTTAAAGCCCATCCCGCCAGCGGTCTGCCAAGCAACTGTGTTGCCCTGCTGATCCGTAACAGTGATCATGGTGTTGTTAAATGTAGAGTTCACATGCGCAACGCCAGAAGTGATATTCTTCCGGTCGGCGCGGCGAACGCGGCCTGGTTCTTTAGCCATGTCTGGTCCTACTTCTTCTTACCGGCAATGGCCTTTGCAGGGCCTTTGCGGGTACGGGCATTAGTGTGTGTGCGCTGACCGCGAACGGGCAGACCACGGCGATGACGCAGGCCACGGTAATTACCCATGTCCATCAAACGCTTGATGTTTTGGCTGCGCTCACGGCGTAGATCACCCTCGACGAGGAAGTCAGCATCAATGCTTTCGCGGATTTGCAAGACTTCTTGGTCAGTCAGGTCCATCACGCGGCGCTCGGCAGCGATGCCAACCTTTTCGCAGATTTGCTGTGACTTGGCTGGACCAATTCCGAAAATATATGTCAGCGCAATAACAACGCGCTTATTCGTAGGGATATTTACACCCGCTATACGTGCCACAATCGGCCTCCTTAAAATTCTGTCTGCGGTTAAAGTCTTAACCGCTTGTTTGGTTGGTTTACGCCGCACGAAAGCAGCGGAATGTAACCAAACACCCGCGAAAGCGGTTCTTTAGTCCCTGTCCCCTAGCGCGTCAAGCACTGCGGAGACGTTTAATTAAGTTTTCGTGCAGACTCTTTAAGGAGTCCCCACAGTCCGCATTATTCCCAAAGTTTATGAGAACAAACGCGCCCAAAACCCCTTTTTCACAGTGTTGCCATTCCCGTTTTTGTCGAGCACTTGGGCAATACTGGCCGATACGGCGTCTGGGCTCGTCATACCGTCGATTTCAGTCAGCTTTCCCTGTGCCGAATAGTAGGGCAGAAGAGGCGCTGTCTGAACATTATAGTTATTGAGGCGCACTTTGAACGATTCGGGATTGTCGTCCTTACGGCCTTCTTCCTCGAATCGTTTCGTGATGCGGGCCATCAGAGCGTCGTCGTCAACACAAAGACGGATAACGCCGTCCAATGTTTTACCGCGCGAGGCAAGCACGCCGTCAAGCGCTTCGGCTTGAGGCACGGTGCGCGGGAACCCGTCAAAAATAAAACCAGCCGCATGAGGGTTAAGGTCTAGCTGCTCTTCGATCAGGGCAATCACAATCTCGTCGGAGACCAGGTCGCCGCGATCCATAATGCCCGCAACCTTTTTTCCGAGCGCGGTGCCTGACTTGCGCGCGGCGCGGAGCATATCGCCAGTGGAGAGCTGCAATAGACCGCGGCTTTCAACAAGACGTTTGGCCTGCGTGCCCTTACCCGCAGCAGGCGGCCCGAAAAGAATTATATTCATGCTATCCCCCGAGACTATTTCTTGCGTCTGCGCATTTTGGACTTTTTAATAAGCCCTTCATATTGGTGCGCAATGAGGTGCGACTGAATTTGCGCAACGGTATCAAGCGTCACAGATACCATAATCAAGAGGCTCATACCGCCAACAAGCATGGCCACGGATGGCGGAATCTGCTTATTCTGGGAGATGATATATTCAGGCAGGACACAAACAAAGGCAACGTAAAGGGCCCCGATGAATGTCAGGCGAGACAAGACATAAGTCAGATACTCGGCCGTCCGTGCGCCGGGACGAATACCCGGCAGGAAGCCGCCGTTCTTACGTAGGTTATCGGCAACGTCTTCAGGCTTAAATACATAAGGCACATAGAAGTAACAGAAGAAAATAATCATGATACCGTAAAGCGTGAGGTAAACTGGCGAGCCATAGCCAATATAAGCCAGCATTGTTGTCAGCCAGCCCGGGCCGCCGTCAGCAAAAATTGACCCCGCTGTAGCCGGTAAGAGAAGAAGCGAGCTTGCAAAGATTGGCGGGATAACGCCGGCCGTGTTGAGCTTAAGCGGCATAAAGCTGCTTTCGCCGCCAAACTGCTTACCGCCGGCCACTTGCCGTTTGGGATACTGTACAAGCAACCTACGCTGCGCGCGTTCTACCCACACAATGAGGGCGGCAAGGCCGATAAACATAACGATAATACCCATTAAGAGCAGACCTGAAAGCGAGCCCGTCTCGTTAAGGCTAAAGACTTGGAAGATCGCGCGCGGAAGCTCCGCCACAATACCCGCCATAATAATCAAGGAAACACCATTACCGACGCCGCGCGCGGTAATCTGCTCACCCATCCACATCAGGAACATTGTGCCGCCAACAAGAGTAATCACCGTAGACGCATCAAAGAAGAAACCAGGGTTCAGCACCACGCCCTGCGCACCAAGCGCCCGAGAAATACCAAAGGCTTGGAAGGCCGCGAGAAAAACCGTGAGATAGCGCGTATATTGGTTAATCTGCTTACGCCCCTGCTCTCCGTCCTTGTCGAGCTCTTTAAGGCTCGGGAGGGATCCCTTCATCAGCGTCATTATGATAGAGGCTGAGATATAGGGCATAACATTTAGCGCAAAGACTGCGAGGCGCTCAACCGCGCCGCCAGCAAACATATTAAGACGGCCAAGAAGGCCGCCGCCGCCGCTCGCAAAAACATTCTGGAATTTATCCAAATCGATACCCGGAATCGGAACATATGTCCCAATGCGGTAAACAATTAAGATCATAAGGGTGAAAAGGAGGCGCTGCTGTAGCTCTTTGGCTTTGCCAAAGGCTGACAGATTCATATTGCTTGCAAGTTGTTCAGACGCTGAAGCCATGACGATACTGTCCTTTGTTTGGAGTTAGCCTCTTATATAGGGCTTTCCCCGTCAAAAAAAAGCCCCGCCACACGGGCGGGGCGTTATTCTTAGAATCGGACCGGAAAACCCGAACCGATATTACTTCTTAGCGACGTTAGGCTTCTTTTTCATTGCCTTTGGCGCGCCGCCCTTTGCGAGAACGCCCGCCTGCTTGACCCATTCATCACGCTCAATGCGTCCCGGAATAGAATCAATAAGCTTTTCGACCATGTCCACATCAGCTGCTTTCCAAGCCGCAATCTGGCGCCAGTAATAAATACCTTTGGAATTCAAATCGCCCTCAAATTTTGGGCCGACGCCTTTGATTTTCTTCAAGTCATCGGGCTCGCCGTCAGTTGGACCATCTGTATAGATAACCTTGGGCTCTGAGGCTTTCGCTTCTGCTTTTGGTTTGGGCTCAGCTTTTGGCTTTGGCTCAGCTTTTGGCTTTGGTGCTGGCTTAGCTTTAACAGGCTTAGCAACCTTTTCCATTTTACCGCAATCTGGCTTACCTTCGACGATTGTCACAGTACCTTTAGCGTCTTCGACAATCTTCGTCGCGCCCGGAGTTGCGCCGTTCACCTTGAGATTTACAGCTTTTGACAATTTTCCGCCGCCAATAAGACGGACGCCATCCTTGCTGCGGCGGACAACACCCGCCTGAACAAGGGCACACGCACAAATGTCTTTTTTCAAATCAAGCTTACCTGCTTCGATCGCGCGGTTAAGCGTCGCGATTGACAGCTCAACCCACTGCTTGCGGTTTGGTTTGTTAAAGCCGCGCTTTGGAAGGCGCATGTGGATGGGCATTTGACCACCTTCAAAACCTTTGATCGCCACACCTGAGCGCGACTTTTGACCTTTGACACCACGGCCACCGGTTTTACCTTTGCCGGAACCAATACCGCGGCCCACACGAATGCGGTCCTTAGTAGCGCCGGGATTATCACTGAGTTCGTTCAAACGCATTTTCTTCTCCAATAGATAAAGCGCGCCGAATTACGGCGCAGCCAAAGTTATCTACTCTTCTACAATCTCAACCATGTGAGCAATTTTGTTGATCATACCGCGTACTGACGGTGTATCTTCAAGTTCCCGAACGCGGCCCATTTTATTAAGGCCAAGACCAATGAGGGTCTTGCGCTGCTTGTCGTTACGGCGGATCGGGCTACCGGTCTGACGTACTTTCAATGTCTTTTTCGCTGCCATATCAGTCTCGCTTACGCTTCGATTGCTTCAGGTGAGCTCGCGCCGTCATTGCGACGGTCAACAAGTTCGCCCACTTTTTTACCGCGCTTATTAGCGATCATACGTGGGCTCTCAGCCATTTTAAGCGCGTCAAATGTCGCGCGAACCATGTTATAGGGGTTCGATGTTCCGATAGATTTACCAACAACATCCTGAACGCCAAGGCACTCAAGAACTGCGCGCATCGGACCACCCGCAATAACCCCTGTACCAGGAGGGGCTGCGCGGAGAACAATTTTACCGGCACCATGACGGCCCCGCATATCATTGTGCAGTGTACGGCCCTCGCGGAGCGGCACGCGGATCATGGATCCTTTGGCTTCTTCAGTCGCCTTGCGAATAGCCTCAGGCACTTCGCGGGCTTTACCCTTACCAAAACCAACACGGCCATTTTCGTCACCGACGATTACGAGCGCGGCGAATGCCATCCGGCGACCACCTTTAACGGTTTTCGCGACACGGTTGATGTGGACCAGACGGTCTACAAATTCATTTTGTTCTTCATCGCGCTTATTATCGCGGCGGTTATCATCACGGCGTGCCATATGTAACTCCTAGAATTTCAGACCGGCTTCACGCGCCGATTCTGCTAAGGCCTTTACACGGCCGTGATAAAGATAGGGACCGCGATCAAAGACAACGTCTTCGACTTTAGCGTCTTTTGCGCGCTCTGCGATGAGTTTGCCTATACGCTTTGCAGCGGCAACATCAGAGCCCTTAACCTTTTTGTCTTCGAGTGTGCTGGCAGACACAACTGTTGTGCCCGTCGCATCATCAATGATCTGGACAGAAATGTTTTTAGAACTACGGAAAACAGATAGCCGAGCGCGGCCATTTGAATTTTTCTTGAGGCGGCGGCGAACACGTTGAGCCCGGCGCTGCATTAATTTACGTGCAGATTTCATGACTACTTCTTCTTACCTTCTTTAATGCGGACATATTCACCGACATAGCGAACACCTTTGCCTTTGTAAGGCTCTGGCTTACGGTATTGACGAATAATAGCGGCCACTTGACCTACGCTTTGCTTATCAATGCCAGCAATTGAAATCTCCGTAGGCTTGGCCACTGAGATTTGAATGCCGTCTGGCGCGTCATAGTTGATTTCGTGCGAGTAACCGAGCTGCAGGTTAAGCGTATTGCCCTTCATAGCAGCACGATAACCAACACCGCGAAGTTCGAGATCCTTTTTGAAGCCCTCAGTGACACCGACAACCATGTTCAAAACCATTGTGCGGGCCATGCCCCACATCGCTTTGGCTTTTTCAGCGCCCTCAACAGGTGACACAACAAATGCGCCATCTTCCAGCTTCCCTGTTACAGCATCTGGAAGTGTGAACGAAAGCTCACCCTTCGGACCCTTAACAGATACGACTTGTCCGTTTTGTGATAGCGTGACGCCAGCAGGAACGGGAACGGGGTTTTTACCAATACGTGACATATCTAAATCTCCCCTACCCTAGCTTACGTGGCAGAGGATTTCTCCTCCGACATTCGCTTCGCGCGCGGCGTGGTCCGTCATAACACCTTTAGGCGTCGACAAGACAGCAATACCAAGACCATTTTGAACAGCCGGAATATTCTTTGAAGAAGAATAAACGCGGCGGCCTGGCTTCGATACGCGCTTAATTTCGCGGATAACGCCTTGCCCCTCAAAATACTTAAGTTGAATTTCAAAGGCGCGGAAACCATCGACTTCAGTTTCAGCATAGCCTTTGATGAAACCCTCATCCGCAAGCACATCAAGAACGCGGCCACGAAGATTAGAGGCTGGCGTCAAACATGTTGAACGCGAGCGCATTTGAGAGTTACGAATACGTGTGAGCATATCGCCCAGTGGATCACTAAATGACATGTCGTGCTCCTACCAGCTGGATTTCACGAGACCAGGGATAAGACCCTGGCTGCCAAGCTCGCGAAGCGCGATACGTGACATTTTCATTTTACGGTAGTAACCGCGCGGACGGCCAGTGACCTGACAGCGGTTACGAATACGAGACGGCGCTGAATTACGCGGAAGATCCGCAAGTTTCAGCTGCGCTGCAAAACGCTCTTCGACCGGAAGGTCTTTGTTGCGAGCAATATCTTTCAGCAAAGCACGCTTAGCGGCGTATTTCGCCACAAGCTCTTGACGCTTCAAGTTGCGCTCAATTGCACTTACCTTAGCCATTTAATTCTCCTTAGTTGCGGGGAGCAATATTGCTGCCCTGCTTCGTCTGTTGCGTTAGCAAAGGTTACTTCCCTTTAGGGAAAGGGAACCCAAGCTCGGCCAACAGTACTTTGGCTTCTTCATCTGTTTTGGCGCTTGTTTGCACCACGATATCCATGCCGCGCATGGTCTCAACTTTATCATAATCGATTTCGGGAAAGACGATATGTTCCTTTAGGCCCATGGCATAGTTGCCATTACCATCAAATGATTTTGCGTTCACGCCGCGAAAGTCACGCACGCGCGGAAGCGCGATATTGCATAGACGATCGAGGAATTCATACATACGGTCACGGCGAAGCGTAACCTTTGCGCCAATGACCATGCCGTCGCGAAGCTTAAAGCCCGCGATAGATTTTTTAGCAACAGTGCGAACAACTTTTTGACCTGCAATAAGCTCTAACTCAGCGATAGCGGCTTCGACTTTTTTCTTGTCGCCGACGCCTTCACCAAGACCCATGTTAAGAACAACTTTCTCAACTTTAGGCACTTGCATTTCGTTCTTGTAACCGAACTGCTCTTTTAATTTTCCGCGGATTTCATCACGGTAAAGAGCGGATAGACGGGGTTCATATGGCTTAGACATCGATGACCTCACCTGATTTCTTAGCGACGCGGACTTTTTTGCCGTCTTTCAACGTCTTAAAGCCAACACGTGTTGCTTTTGAAGTTTTAGGATCGATAGCCGCCACATTAGAAATATGAATGGGCGCTTCGAACTGCTTAATGCCGCCATCAGGGTCAGCCTGAGTGGGGCGCGTGTGGCGTTTTACCATGCCCACGCCAGACACGAGCACACGCTCTTCTTTCGGGAACATCTTAAGGACTTCGCCTTTTTTGCCTTTATCCTTGCCAGCAATGACAAGAACGTGGTCGCCTTTTTTGATCTTCGCTGCCATGACTATAGCACCTCTGGAGCAAGGGAGACGATCTTCATGTGCTTCTTAGCGCGAAGTTCACGTGGAACTGGGCCAAAAATACGTGTGCCGATCGGCTCGCCGTTATTATTAATGATGACAGCTGCATTACCGTCAAAACGAATGACACTGCCGTCGCGGCGGATAATGTCTTTGCGCACGCGCACAACAACGGCGCGGCGTACGTCGCCTTTTTTTACTTTGCCGCGCGGGATGGCTTCTTTGACAGAAACCACAATCACGTCGCCCACATGGGCGTAACGGCGTTTAGACCCACCCAGCACTTTAATGCACTGGACGCGGCGGGCGCCGGAATTATCGGCGACATCTAGATTTGATTGCATTTGAATCATGCGATCGTCTCCTAATTAGTGTGTTTGGTCATTGTAGAATTGCAAAAATAAATTTCTGCTATTCCGCAAAGACTTCCCACCGCTTGAGTTTGCTACGGGGTGGACACTCGCGAATACGAATAGCCTCTCCGACTGTAATTGAATTGCTTTCGTCATGAGCGTGGTAACGCTTTGACCGGCGAACCGTCTTCTTAAGAAGAGGGTGCAGATAGGTCCGTTCGACCTTCACCACAACCGTTTTCTCGCCTTTATCACTGACCACAAGGCCTTGTAGAATTCGTCTTGGCATCTTGCTCTATCCTCTAGCCGGCTGACTTGACGTCAGCGGTTTTTTTCTCGGTCATAATCGTCTTAAGACGCGCGATGTCGCGGCGCACTTCACGAATGCGAGCTGTTTTCTCGAGTTGACCCGTTGCAGACTGAAAGCGCAGGTTGAACTGCTCTTTTTTAAGCTCAAGAAGCTTATCTTTCATCTGGTCGGCGCTCATTGCGCGAACATCAGTTGATTTCAAAGTATTCGCCATCGTCTACTCCTTCGTCTCGCCTGGACGTGTCACGACCTTCGTGCGCACTGGAAGTTTCGCTGCGCCGAGGCGTAGCGCCTCTCGGGCCACTTCATCAGAAACACCGTCGATTTCAAACATGATGCGACCAGGCTTCACTTTACAGGCCCAAAATTCGACAGAGCCTTTACCTTTACCCATACGGACTTCGGTCGGCTTTTTCGTGACAGGCACATCCGGGAAGATGCGGATCCACACACGACCCGCACGCTTCATGTGACGTGTAATCGCCCGGCGTGTGGCTTCGATTTGGCGTGCGGTCACGCGCTCAGCTTCGAGCGACTTGAGACCATAAGACCCAAACGTCAAGGACGACCCGCCTTTAGCGAGTCCCTTGATGCGGCCTTTGTGCATCTTGCGAAATTTGGTACGTTTCGGCTGTAACATAACTTTTCTCTATTCTTCTTTCGGCTTAGTTGCCGCGGCGACCGCGTTGCGGGCGTCCACCACCACTTTCAGCCTGTGCCGTCATGCGCTTTTCGTGCGCATAGGGGTCATGCTCAAGGATTTCGCCTTTATTGATCCACACTTTAATTCCGATAATGCCGTAAGCCGTCAAAGCGCGGGCTGTACCATAATCGATATCAGCGCGCATTGTGTGCAAAGGCACAGACCCTTCTTGGTACTGCTCAACACGGGCAATTTCCGCACCGCCCAAACGACCGCCAACTTTAAGCTTACAGCCAATTGCGCCCATGCGCATAGCAGACTGCATAGACCGCTTCATGGCGCGGCGGAATGACATCCGGCGCTCAAGCTGCTGCGCGATACCGTCGGCAACAAGTGTTGCGTCGACTTCTGGCTTACGCACCTCAACGAGGTTGATAAACACTTCGCCGTCAACCATCTCAGAAACCTTCTTGCGAAGCTTCTCAATGTCGCCGCCTTTCTTACCAATCACAACACCCGGACGCGCCGTGAAAATTGTAATGCGGCATTTTTTGTGCGGACGCTCGATGACGATGCGCGCAACGGATGCTTGTGCGAGTTCTTTACCAAGGAACGCACGGATCGCGAGATCTTGATGAAGCAGGTCGCCATACTCAGCCGTGTTGGCATACCAACGTGAAGACCAAGTGCGGTTGATACCGAGGCGAAGGCCAATTGGATTAATCTTCTGACCCATTACGCGGCCTCCCCTTCAGTTTCCGCGACTTCGCGAACAACAATCGTGAGCTCTGAAAACGGCTTAAGAATTTGTGCGCCGCGGCCACGAGCCCGAGCCCGGAAACGCTTCATCACAAGGTTCTTGCCGACATAGGCCTCAGCAACGATTAAGCTATCAATATCGAGGCCATGGTTATTCTCGGCGTTTGCAATCGCAGACTCGAGCACTTTCTTGACATCACCAGAGATACGCTTGTGCGAGAACTCGAGGTCAGCAAGGGCCTTGTCAACTTTTTTGCCGCGAATAAGCTGCGCAACCAAATTAAGCTTTTGAGGGCTGATACGGATCATGCGCAGTTTTGCTCGCGCTTCGTTATCCGCTACGCGGCGTGGATTTTTAGTCTTAGCCATCTCTACTTCCGCTTCGCTTTTTTATCGACCGCGTGACCATAATAGGTGCGTGTCGGGGCAAATTCGCCGAGCTTGTGACCCACCATGTCCTCGTCAACGACGACAGGTACAAATTTATGGCCGTTATGAACCTGAAAAGTCAGGCCAATAAACTGCGGCATCACAGTTGAACGGCGCGACCAAGTCTTAATTGGTTTACGGCGGCCCTCAGCGTGAGACGCCTCGGCTTTTTTGAGCAGATACCCATCAACAAACGGGCCTTTCCAGACTGAACGTGGCATGACGGCTCCCTATTTCTTCTTCGCGTGACGCGAACGGATGATGAACTTATTCGTCGACTTATTAGAACGCGTACGCGCGCCTTTTGTTGGCTTACCCCAAGGTGTCACAGGGTGACGACCACCTGATGTCCGGCCTTCACCACCACCGTGCGGGTGATCAACCGGGTTCATGGCGACGCCGCGAACAGATGGACGCTTGCCGAGCCAGCGGTTACGGCCAGCCTTACCAAGGTTAATATTCATGTGATCCGGGTTTGACACAGCGCCAACGGTCGCGCGGCACATTTGGTGGATCATGCGCATTTCGCCTGACTTGAGACGAACTTGAGCATAACCGTCTGCGCGGCCAACAAGTTGAGCATACGTCCCCGCGGAACGCGCTATCTGCGCACCCTTACCCGGCTTCATTTCGATATTGTGAATGATAGTCCCAACGGGCATGGCGCGAAGCGGCATGCAGTTACCAGGCTTAACATCAGCGCGTTCAGACGCGGAGACAACAACATCACCTTCAGACAAACGCTGCGGGGCAATGATATAAGCTTTTTCGCCGTCTTTATACTGAACAAGCGCAATGAAGGCTGTACGGTTCGGATCATATTCAAGACGCAACACTGTCGCGTCCATATCAAGCTTAGTGCGCTTGAAATCAACCTGACGGTAAAGACGCTTATGTCCACCACCGATACGACGTGACGTGATGCGTCCGCGATTGTTACGACCACCAGATTTCGTCAATCCCTCAGTCAGGGACTTCTCTGGACGGCCCTTATAGAGCTCAGAGCGATCAACCTGCACCAAATTACGGCGACTTGGGCTTGTGGGGTTATATGTCTTCAAGGCCATTTTTATGCTCCCTACAGACCTGTTGCGATGTCAATTGTATCGCCGTCTTTCAACGTCACGATCGCTTTTTTAACATCTTTACGACGACCCGCTATACCGCGGAATCGTTTGGTCTTACCCTTAAGCTTGATTGTGTTCACGGCTGTCACAGTGACAGAAAACAGCTGCTCAATGGCATCCTTAATTTCCGGCTTGGTCGCATTGATAGCGACTTCAAACACGACTTGATTATTCTCGGACAGAATAGTCGATTTCTCCGTGATGATCGGAGAGACAATGCTGTCGTAATGACGGGCTGCTACACTCATTTCAGACGAGCCTCCAGGTCTTGGACGGCTTGCTTCGTCAGAACCAATTTATGACGCTTAAGAATGTCATAAACGTTGGCACCCTGGCTTGGCAGCACATCGAGGTTAGGAATATTTCGAGCGGCATTGGCAAAGTTTTCGTCCAATGTTGACCCGCCGACGACCAGCGCGTTAACAACGCCCATTTTTTCAAGCGACTTGCGAAGGTCAGCTGTTTTAGCAGTCTTAAGCACAGCCTCATCAATAATGATGAGCTCAGAGGAGGCAACTTTAGCAGATAGAGCGTGCTTTAGCACGAGTGCGCGAACCTTTTTCGGCAAATCAAAAGCATGAGAGCGTGTACGCGGACCATGAGCCTTACCACCACCGCGGAACTGAGAAACAGCACCGTTACCGTGACGCGCTGTACCGCCGCCTTTTTGATTACCAATACGCTTTGTTGTCTTTTTGACATCGCCGCGCTCTTGGACCTGATGGTTACCACCCTGACGTTTAGCCAGTTGATAACGTACCATTCGGTGCAGAATGTCTTTGCGAGGCTCGTGACCAAAGATACCGTCGTCAAGATCGACAGTCCCTGATTTTTTACCCGCGAGTGTTTGAACGTCGAGTTTCATGACTATTCTTCCTCACCTTTAGCAGCCGCTTTGCGCATTTTCGCCGCAAGATCTTTATCGACCTGTGAGCGAGGCTCCGCGCCGCCAATCATTTCTTTCGCTTGCGCAACCCACTCTTCCTTCTCGAAGACGCCAGGCTTGCCGATTTTCTCTTCAAGGTCAGCAATCTGCTCAGCTGAGAGATCAACGATTTGCGTTAGCTTTGTGATACCTGCCGCTGCAAGCACCTCTTCGCCTTTTGGCCCGATACCGTCGACGAGAACAATCGCGTCAACAAAATCAGCTTTAGGCGCATCAAACTTTTTTTCCGCCTTTGGCGTTTTGGCTGCCGGGGCGGCCACCTTGGGCACCTCAGAGAACTTACCTGGCATCGGAAGCTCATCAACCTTCGTACCTTTGATAGCGTCCCGAACTTCAAGCCAAGTCCCTTTAGCACCTGGCGTTGCGCCTTTAATTAAAAGAAGACCATCCTCATTGAGAACACGCGCCACCTCCAAATTCTGGTTCGTTACGCGAACGGCGCCCATATGGCCCGCCATTTTCTTACCCTTAAAGACTTTACCTGGGTCCTGACACTGGCCAGTTGAACCGTGCGAGCGGTGAGAGATAGACACACCGTGCGTCGCGCGAAGACCGCCAAAGTTATGACGCTTCATCGCACCCGCGAAACCTTTACCAATTGATACGCCAGCAACGTCAACTTTTTGGCCTGGCACAAAGTGTTCAGCCTCTATGACAGACCCAACAGCAATCTCGTTACCCGCAGCAATGCGGAACTCTTTAAGCTGCTGCTTTGGCGTTACGCCTGCTTTAGCGAAGCGCTCGCGCTCGGCTTTGGATACGCGCTTAACTTTCGCCTCACCCGCACCAAGCTGCAACGAAATATAGCCGTCACGCTCTTGTGTTTTATGAGCAACAACTTGGCAACCTTCGAGTGCCAATACTGTTACAGGAACATGATTGCCAGCATCATCATAGACGCGGGTCATGCCCAGTTTTTTTGCAATTACACCTGTACGCAACATTATCTTACGCTCCCAACTTAATCTCGACGTCAACGCCAGCAGCAAGGTCGAGCTTCATGAGCGCGTCCACTGTCTGCGGTGTTGGATCGACGATATCCAACATACGCTTGTGCGTGCGGATTTCGAATTGTTCACGCGACTTTTTGTTCACGTGGGGCGAGCGGTTCACAGTGAACTTCTCGATGCGTGTCGGCAGCGGAATCGGGCCACGCACTGTTGCACCCGTACGCTTCGCTGTAGAAACGATTTCTTGGGTCGAATGATCCAAGATACGGTGATCAAAGGCTTTTAGCCGAATACGAATATTTTGACTGTCCATAACTTTATCCAGTTTTCCCCTCTATTGAGGGAGGTCCGATTTAACGCTGTCAAACAACTTACTAAGAAGCGCTGACTAAAGCAGCGCCGCATGAATTACAAGGGGCTATTCCGTGATTTTACCAACGACGCCGGCGCCGACTGTGCGGCCACCTTCGCGGATCGCAAAGCGGAGCTTTTCTTCCATCGCGATTGGCACGATGAGCTCAACATTAATCGCGACGTTATCGCCTGGCATAACCATTTCAGTGCCTTCATTCAACGTCACAACACCCGTCACGTCTGTTGTACGGAAGTAGAACTGTGGGCGGTAGTTGTTAAAGAACGGCGTGTGACGCCCGCCTTCTTCCTTCGTTAGGATATAGGCTTCGCCAACAAACTTGCTGTGCGGCTTAACGGAACCTGGCTTACAAAGAACCTGTCCGCGCTCAACCTTCTCGCGGTCAATACCGCGGATAAGCGCGCCGATGTTGTCACCCGCTTCGCCGCGGTCAAGCAGCTTGCGGAACATT
>CAKZTE010000004.1 GCA_937923115.1 uncultured Caulobacterales bacterium
ATGGGCGATGAGGAGGCCATGGGCGGCATGCTGTCCACGCTAGGCGCAATGGCGGAAGGTCTTGAAGGGATTGAGCAGCATATCCCCGAACAGCCGAAAACGTCCAAAACAGATTGATACCCTACCTTGGGTTAATCGCGAGGGTGAAGTGATGCGGGCGGTCAGCCCAGCATCGTTTTAACGCGGGCAATCAATTCACCGCGCGGAATGGCTTCCTGAGCAGGGCGGCTCTCGCGCCACTCCTCATTAGACTCAATCGCTTTGGCCATTTCCTTGCCGAGCGCGAGATCTTTAACCGTTACTTCGCCAGCCTTCATTTCGTCCTCACCCATTAAAATCGCAATGGGCGAGCCGCGGCCATCTGCATATTTCATCTGCTTGGTGACATTGCCTGCGCCGATAAAGACTTCGGTGCGAATGCCTGCCGCGCGCATCTCATCCGCCATTTTGAAATAATCAGGCATCATCGATTTGTCAAAGGCGCAAATAATCACAGGCGGGTTGGGCGTAACCGTTTCATGCCCCATACGCTCCAGCGCAGAGAGAAAACGCGAGACGCCAAAGCTAAAGCCTGTTGAGGGGACTTCTTGGCCGCGAAAGCGCGAGACAAGCCCGTCATAGCGGCCGCCGCCGCCTATTGACCCAATGCGCACTTCGCGTCCCTTACGATCGCGTATGTCAGCCAGCAGTTCGGCTTCGAAGACTGGGCCGGTATAGTATCCCAGCCCGCGCACGATTGACGTATCAAACGCCACTTGCGCGTGGCCATAGCCGCAAGCGCTCAGCAGCTTATCAATATCGGCCAGCTCTTTAACGCCTGCCATGCCGCGCTCGCTTTGGCCAACAAGGCCTTCAAGCGCCGCGATCGTCTTCAGACGGTCGGCATCGGACGCTGTGGTAAATCCCAGCACCGCCGTAATGCCCGATACGCCAAGCTTTGCCCCGCCCGTGTAATCGCCAGACTCGTCTTCTCGCCCCTCGCCGAGCAGCGCTTCGACGCCGTCTTCGCCGAGGCGGTCAAGCTTATCAATCGCGCGCAACACTTTCAGGCGTTGTTCTGCGCCCTCATTCGTATTGGGCACGCCAGACGCTTCTAAAATGCCATCAAGCAGCTTGCGGTTATTGACGCGGATTTGATATTCTGCAGGCTTAAGCCCTACGGCTTTCATGACGTCTGCCGCGACCATTATCATTTCGGCATCTGCCGCCGCGCCGGGCGCGCCGACGCTATCGGCGTCACATTGAATAAATTCACGAAAACGCCCAGGCCCCGGCTTTTCATTACGGTACACACTGCCCGCTTGATAGCGCCTAAAGGGCTTTGAGAGAGCGTCGTAATTCTCCGCCACATAACGGGCCATAGGCGCGGTGAGGTCATATCGCATCGCCATCCATTGCTCGTCATCATCCTGCATAGCAAAGACGCCTTCATTGGGACGGTCTTCGTCAGGCAGAAACTTCCCGAGCGCGTCCGCATATTCAAAGACGGGGGTTTGCAGCGGCTCAAATCCACGCGCGTCATAGACGGTAAACGCCTTGGCAATCAGTGCCTGCTCCGCGCGCAAGGTTTGTGCGGGCTTGTCCTCAAATCCGCGCGGGCGGCGGGCTTTGGGACGAAAGGGTTTATTCTTTTTCTTAGACACGATGATGACCTAACTTGCGTTGACAATTTAACTAGCAGGCAGGCGGTGTAGCGGGGAACGAAGCGCGAGTAAACAGCCGTAGAAACGTCAGCCCAAATTAGAGTGGCTCAGCTGCGCGGGGCGCTGCGCAGCTGAGCCGTTTGAGCGAATACGCCTCAGGGGAAAAGACGCCGCTTTCTTAACCTACGCTGGAGCGCGCAATTGGTTCCTTAAGATTGGCAAGATTTCAGCCATTCGACCTCAAGAGAGAAAGGTCCGTCTAGACCATCGGATAAAATGATACCTATTTGGCGGGCCTTAGAGGGGTCAAACTTTGGCCCGCGCAACGGCCGGCCAAAAACGGACGGTTTTAAATCGAGAAAATCAATGGTGACCTCGGCCCACTCGCCCGCAGGCGTTTGTGGCAATGGCGCTTGGAAGGCGACGCTGCGGCCACGGTAAAATGCATCAGAGCGCAAGGTTAGCTTATAGCCGCGCCCGTCGCTCTTGACGCGCATTTTTATGGCTGATTGCCCCGCAAGAAGACCGTCTTGTAGGCCTGCGCGGACAGACGAGAACCCACCGCCATTTGTATTTATCACGCCTTCAAAGCGCATGACGCCATCCGCAAAGCTTGGACCGCCAGAACTACGCCCGCCCATCACGCCGTCATTGACCGCCTGCCACGCCCGCGTAGTCTCGGGAGAATTAAAACTAATTTTCACAGGGCAAACCTCCTGAGCCATTGCAGCGCCCGAGAAGGAAAGGGTCAATAAAAATGTGAGCGCACGTATCATGCATTAGATACGCGCGCGATCTAAAAAGGTGGCAAAATCAGCTGCTATTTTTTAGCAGCAACTAAATCCATCAACGCGGCCGTACTGGCGTCATGCTTCCCTGCTTCGCCGTTCATCATCTCGTTTTCAATTGTCGTCGCAAGGACTTTACCGAGCTGCACGCCCCATTGGTCAAAGCTGTTGACGTTCCAAATCACGCCTTGAACAAAGACTTTATGTTCATAGAGTGCAATCAAGTGACCAAGGGCGAAAGGCGACAACTCGTCCAGCGTAATTGTCGTGCTGGGGCGGTTACCCGGGAAAGTTTTTTGCGGGGCAATCGCGTCTACATCCGCGTTCTCGCCCATTTCGTCTCTGACAACATGTTCAGCCTTACCCAGCATAAGCGCTTCGGATTGCGCAAAGCAATTGGCGAGAAGCGTGCGATGATGCTCTGGACGATTTTCGTGATCTTTCAGGACCGCGACGAAATCGACAGGCGCGCCAGGCGTGCCTTGGTGGAGCCATTGGAAGAAAGCGTGCTGTCCATTTGTGCCTTCGTCGCCCCATAATATTGGGCAGGTCAAGCCCGCGTCTTTTCCCTCTCGGGTTACGCGCTTACCATTACTTTCCATTTCAAGCTGCTGCAAAAAGGCTGCAAGCTTACGCAAGCGGCGGGCGTAAGGAATAACGGCAAGGCTTGTATAGCCTAGCGCGTTTCGGTTCCAAATCCCCGTCATAGCCAGCATCACAGGCAAGTTGTCGTCAAGCGGTTGATCGCGAAAGTGCTCATCCATTTTTTTCGCGCCCTTGAGGAACTCGTCAAACACATCAGGGCCATAGGCGATTTGCAGCGACAGGCCGACCGCGCTCCAAACACTGTAACGCCCGCCGACCCAATCCCAAAAATCAAACACTTGATCCGATGGAATGCCAAATTCAAGCGCGCCGTCGCGGTTGGCCGTCACCGCCATCATATGCCCGCCAGCCTTATCGCCGAGACTATCTTTGAGCCATGCCCGAACAGACTCGCCGTTCATTTTGGTTTCTTGCGTGCCAAAAGATTTGGACACAAGAATGGCCAGCGTCTCTTTGGGGTCGAGGCCCTTGATGGCGTCATTCACGGACGCGCCGTCGACGTTCTCTGCAAAGCGCAGCGTCAGCGTTTGCTCGGCGGCAGCCTCAAAAGCGTCCGCGACAAGACGCGGGCCAAGATCTGAGCCGCCAATGCCAATATGGACGATGTTTTTAAATTTGCCTTCGCTGCGGATTTTATCGGCGAACTCCGCCATGTGCACGCGCATGTCGGCGACCTCTTTTTGCACAGCCTTGGTCCCGCCCACGCCGCGCAGCGCCATATGCAGCACGGCACGATCCTCAGACGTATTGACTTTGTCACCTGCAAATAATTTCGCGCGCCATTCATCAAGATGACACGCCGCCGCCAGAGAGAGCAGCGCATCACGCGCGCCGCTTGAGATTTGCTGCTTAGAAAAATCCGCCCGCAAAGGCCCTTCGCGCATGACGAAAGCGCCGAGGCGGTTGGGTTCCGTCTTGAACAATGTCTCAATAGAGGGGGTCACTTGCGCGAGGTCTTCAAGTTTTTGAAAATGCGGCGCGCGGTCGATGAAGGGTGAAGATGGCATGAGAGAC
>CAKZTE010000005.1 GCA_937923115.1 uncultured Caulobacterales bacterium
TCGCCGAAGTTTATACACTTCAGCCCGGCGAAGGTGTACTTATAAGCAACGCTTTACCTTAGACGTATTGCCCCGTCCAAGCACGGCGTAGTTTACAAAAACGCGGCGCAAACGGCAAAGAGTCTATCTATATTCTAGGAGCGGCTACCCCGCCGCTTGGGGGCCGCTTCTCCGCCGCGATTATGCGGTCGACCACCTTGTTTTGCGCGGCCTTCATTTGAACGCCCCGCAGATGGATCTTTACGCTCGCCCGCAGGTCTCCCGCCGCCGCCTTTTGCGCCGCCAGCTTTAGGCTTGCGATTAAACGGTTTACTTTTGCCGCTGCCTTTTGGCCCTTCGCCGCGCTTTTCAGAGCGGTCTTTCGGACGGCTCGCCTCGCTGCGCTTTTTACGCTGTGAGCGAGAGCCGTCGGGATTAGTAGATTTGCGCTTCCACTCTGGAACCTCTCTTTTCTCATCACGAGATGGGGCCGCGCGGCGGCCCGCGCCTTGCGGGCGGGCATTGCGAGAGGGCTGTTTATCCTCTGGTGAAATGGCGCTTTCAATATCCGCCTGTGCGGCATTGGCCTTTTTCTTAAAGCCGCCGCGGCGTTTCTTATCGCGGCCCTGGCGGTCTTCGCCGCCGCCGCTTTTATTGTTACGGCGCGGGTCATTACGCGGACTATGACCTTCGGTCTTAACGGGCTTCATCCGCGCGACGGCGGCAACCTTTTTGTTAAAATCTTCAGGTAAAGGCATAACAGGCAAAGTTTGCTTAATGAGCTTTTGAATGTCTTTGAGATAGGCATTTTCATCAGGCGAGCAGAATGAAACCGCCAGTCCAGAGCGCCCCGCCCGCGCGGTGCGGCCAATGCGGTGAACATATTGGTCGGCCATATTGGGCAGGTCATAATTTATGACATGGGTAATGCCGTCAATATCAATGCCGCGCGCGGCAATATCTGTGGCAACAAGGACATTCGATTGCCCGCTTTTAAACGCGGCTAAGATACGCTGCCTCTGACCTTGGCTTTTATTGCCGTGAAGCGCGCCCGCAGGAAACCCAGCCGCCGCGAGTTTTTTCACAATTCTATCTGCGCCGTGTTTCGTGCGCGAGAACACAAGCACACGGTTATAATCAAAGACTTGCAAGAGTGTGACAAGCAAAGCTTGTTTTTCAGTTTTCTGGCAGCGGTAAATTTGCTGCTCGACCCGCTCGGCGGTGGAAGCGGCGGGAGTAACCGACACCGTTTTCGGCGTTGTCAAAAACTGATCGGCAAGCTGCTTAATTTTCTTGGGCATAGTCGCTGAGAAAAAAAGCGTTTGGCGGTTTTTAGGCAGCATAGGCACGATTTTCTTAAGCGCATGGATAAAGCCCATATCCATCATTTGGTCAGCTTCATCGAGGATAAGCACTTCGATATCGGACAGGCGCAAGGCTTTTTGATCAATCAAATCAAGTAAGCGGCCCGGCGTGGCAACGAGCACATCATTGCCGCCAACAACGGCTTTAATTTGTCCTCGCACGGACGCACCGCCAAAAATACAAGCGACAGATAAATCAGCATGTTTGCCGTAATCGCGAAAGCTGGCCGCAATTTGCTGTGCAAGCTCGCGCGTGGGCGCCAGCACTAGCACGCGTCCTCCGCGTTTTGGCGGGTCGCGATATTCACGGATAAGATAATCGATTGTCGGCAAGGCAAAAGCGGCCGTTTTGCCCGTACCCGTCTGCGCGATGCCCAGAAGGTCATGGCCTTGCTTTACAAGCGGAATAGCTTGGGCCTGAATAGGGGTAGGCGTGTCGTAACCTTGATCGGTCAGCGCCTTCATTAATTCCGGGGCGAGCGAAAGCTCTGAAAATTTGGTCAATGTAAGTCTTTCTTTGCAGTCTTGGTTTCAAGTCTGAAATTTCGGGGGCGGCACGCTGCATCTCCTTATTAAGATACCGTCTCGTGCGAGCCTATTGGCGTATGATGTTCACTTTGCATACGTGCAAAGGTCAGGCCCCCATCACCGCGCGATGTAGGCTCCTAGAGGCGCAAGGTCAAGGCGCAAGGTCAAAGCCCAAGGTGAACGCTCAAGACATAGCCAAAGATCAGATTCTGTGCCCCCCCAAAATCCTGCGCTAATGCCTGTCTCAATGCGCAACTTGCGCATCTGCCCGGGGATTGATTGGCGCGCAGCACTAGGGTAAAGGAACGCAACTCTATGGAGACCTCTGATGTCCAAACTCATTAATTTCTTTTTCTCATTTGATAAACTCATGAAGGAAAGCCTCGTACGGGCATTCTTTTGGCTGGGGCTTTTAAATATTGGTCTCTTGTTTTTTGCAGAGACATTAGACGCCATCAAACTGGATTGGTTTGCTGCCGTATTTGAATTTGTTGGGTTCTTCGCTGAATTCCTTCTCGCGATTGTTATACTGCGCCTATTAGCCGAGCTCGCCATTGCGATTTTCCGCATGAATGACAATCTTTCCCCTGATGGCGGGAAATCAGAAACAGCCAATATCGACCCTGTTGCAGAAGCTCGCCTCGCTGCTGAAAACGCGGCGAAGCGCGCTCAAAGCGCAACCAGATCTGCCGTAGACAGAACGAGCGCCGCCACTAAGTCAGCGGCGGGACGCGGCAAAACTGTGGCCAATGACGCCAAGGACACTCTTGGGTCAAAAAACGCGGCCACTTCTAAAACAGCGACCAAAGCCAAGCCTCAGGTCGAACCCGTTAAGAAGGCCCGTGCAGATACAGCTTCAAAAACGGCTGAGATTAAGACAACCGCAGCCAAGAAAACGACTGCCAAGAAAGCAGCCGTTAAGAAGACAGTGTCAAAGAAAACGGAGTCAAAAACCTCCACAGCGAAAACAGCCACTAAGCGTGAGCCTGGCATGAAACTGGACGGCACGCCGCGCAAGAAACCTGGACCTAAAAAATCGTCATAATCCCAAAGCTCTGAACAATAAAACCGCCGCTTCATTTATAGAAGACGGCGGTTTTTTAGTGACTAAAATGGTGAGGAAATATCTTAGTTCTTAAAGGCGGCCTCAAGGCGCGAGATTTGATCGGCAACAGTATTGCCCTTCTGAGCGGCAATGCTAACATAGAGAGAACGGTCAAGCCGCGCGATACGTTCATAGACGGATTCTGATCGCGCAATTAAATCGACCAAGATGGGCGGCAAGGCGCGCGCATTTGCGGCCAGTGTTTTGAAGGACATTTCACCCTCCTCCTGCGGTTTTTCAGGTAGAAGACGGTATTTCGCGCCGCGCGCATCGGACAAGCTTATCTCGCCCTCTTTTACGGCGCGCTGCACGAGAAGCCAGCTCGCCATTTGCATAAGCCTCGTGGTGAGTTTCATGCTTTGAGACGCATAGACAATCGCGTCATTGCGAGCGAGTTTTTTGGCATCGTGACGGCCCGGCCCATCCAAATAAGCGGCTGCTTCTTCAACCATTTCCATGCCCTCGCGAAATGTTTTCGCAAACAGCTCCGATTTAGTGAACTCGACAAGGCGAGCTTCTGACTGCGACGTGAGGGTATCCATAGTGAGCGGCATTACCTTATGTTGTGTTATATTTAGCATGTCAGTCTCCAGCAAATTAAGCTATTTTATCAAGCCGGGCACCCCCCGCAGTCATAGCGTTTGCTTAGAGGTCTGCAAAGCCCGCGCCAAAAGTGTTAACGTGGCGCATTTTACGACTTTTGCGCGAACAATTTTTCGGCTGCGGAGCGTTCAGCCTGTTTTTTGGTTAATTCTTGCTCAATACGAGCGATTTCGCCTTCTAGCACGCCCATGCGAAGCTCCAGCTCTACGACAGAAACCCCATACAGGTCCTCACCAATCACAAAATCTGTTAGCTTTTGAACCATTATTTTAGTCCTTATCTCAATATCTCTTATGCCTTGCTCGCCTTTTAAGGCAGGGTTGAAGTTAAGCAAAGCGAATTTAACTTGCCAAGAGGACCGCAAGGGTTTAGTTGATAAATGTCTTTAAGTTCATATTGAGCCAAAAGAAGCCAACCCCGCCGAGCGGGGTTTTTTTAATGCCTAAATTTGGCGTACTTATTCGTGCGCCGCATTCTCCAATGGAGGTTTTGATGACACAGATTCTTATGCCAAAGGCCACAGCGGTCTGGCTGATTGATAATACAGCGCTCACATTCCAGCAGATATCTGAATTTTGTAGCCTGCACATTCTTGAAGTCGAGGGCATCGCTGATGGCGATGTGGCCAGCGGTATCCGCGGCGCCGACCCGATTGCCAATGGCCAGTTGGCGCGCGAGCAAATTGAAAAGGGTGAGAAGAACCCTAATTATTCACTCAAAGCCGAAGTTTTTGACGAAAACCCGATCAAGACAATGAAGCCCAAACGGCGTGGTCCGCGTTACACACCGCTTTCGCGCCGCCAAGATCGCCCTGATGCGATTGCTTGGCTAGTGCGCAATCATCCTGAAATTACAGACGCGCAAGTTTCAAAGCTTATCGGGACAACGAAGCCGACGATTAAAGCCATCCGCGAGCGCACCCACTGGAAAATCAGCACGATTACGCCAACAGACCCGGTTTCGCTCGGCCTATGCAGCCAGATTGATTTGGATGAGGCTGTGTCTATAGCTGCAGAAAAACTGGCTAAGGCAGAAGCAAAGCTTGCCAAAGAAGAAGGCCGCCCGCTTGAGTCGCTTGACGCGCCTAAAGCGCCCGAAGCAGAGCCTGTCTCGGATGAGCCAAAAGTGGCTCATACGTTAGAAAGCTTGTTTAAACCTAGCACGCAAGACTAACGCGCGATAGAGCCGGGCGAAACGCCCCGAATGTGAGTTTTATATATGCCATAAAAAAGCCCCCCGCTGGAAAGAGCGAGGGGCTTTTATCATTAAAGACTGCGCGGCTAGACGCGTTTTAGATCAAAGCGGTCATTATCCATAACTTTGACCCAAGCCTTTACAAAACTATTGACGAATTTTTTCTCGCTGCCAGCCTCGGCATAGACTTCAGAAAGCGCGCGAAGTTGTGAGTTAGAACCAAAGACCAAATCAACGCGGGTTCCCGTCCATTTGACTTTGCCTGTCTTGCGGTCTTTGCCTTCAAAAACATGGCCGTCATTATCAACCTTTTCCCACTTGGTGCCCATATCAAGCAAGTTCACGAAGAAATCATTCGTCAGCTTACCTTTGCGTTTTGTGAAAACACCGTGTTTGGATTTGCCGTGGTTCGCGCCGAGAACGCGAAGACCGCCAACGAGCACTGTCATTTCAGGCGCCGAGAGCCCCAAAAGATGCGACCGGTCAACCAAAAGCGATTCTGCGGGCACGGTATAAACAGCCTTCACGTAATTGCGGAAACCGTCGGCTTCTGGCTCTAGCACCGCATAGCTCTCAACGTCTGTTTGCTCTTGGCTCGCATCCATACGGCCAGGGGTGAACGGGACGTTGACCTTGTAGCCTGCATCCAACGCCGCTTTTTCAACCGCGGCAGATCCCGCAAGCACAATCAAGTCGGCCATAGACACGCGTTTCTTGCCTTTAGCTTTGCTATTGAAATCCTCTTGAATGCCTTCGAGAACCTTGAGTACTTTCTTGAGTTGACTTGGGTTATTGACGTCCCAATTCTTGGCGGGGTTCAGCCGCACGCGCGCGCCATTAGCGCCGCCGCGTTTATCAGAACCGCGGTAGGACGCCGCCGAAGCCCAGGCCGCAGAGACAAGCGCGCTGATGGTTAAACCAGAGCCCAATATGTCTTCTTTGAGCGCTTTGATGTCACGTTTTGAGACAAGCGGGTGGTCGCACTCAGGGATAGGATCTTGCCAAATCAGTTCTTCTTTGGGCACCTCTGGACCGTAATAACGGCTGATGGGTCCCATATCGCGATGACACAACTTGTACCATGCGCGCGCGAAGGCGTCTGCGAACTCATCTGGGTTTGCAAGGAATCGCTTTGAGATTTTCAAATATTCCGGATCGGTACGCATCGCCATATCGGCCGTTGTCATCATGGGGGGATTGGTTTTACCTTTGACGTGTGCGTCTGGGACTAGGTGATCGGCGACCCCGTCTTTTGGATGCCATTGATAAGCACCCGCAGGGCTTTTCTTTAGCTCCCACTCATAACCTAGCAGTGTTTCAAAATAGGAATTGTCCCACTTGGTCGGTGTTGGTGTCCAGGCCCCTTCAATGCCGGACGTAATGGCATGTTCGCCAACGCCAGATTCAAAAGTTGAGAGCCAGCCGAGACCTTGCGCTTCAATGTCGCCGCCCTCTGGCTCTGGTCCAACATGGGCCGCATCGCCCGCGCCATGCGCTTTACCGAATGTGTGTCCGCCCGCCGTTAGCGCGACCGTCTCCACATCATTCATTGCCATACGCGCAAAAGTCTCTCGGATGTCGCGCGCAGAGGCCATTGGATCTGGCTTGCCATTAGGGCCTTCAGGGTTCACGTAAATCAGCCCCATTTGCACGGCGGCTAATGGATTTTCTAGCACGCGGTCGCCCGTGTAGCGATTATCAGCAAGCCACTCGGCTTCGGAACCCCAATAAATATCAGTTTCAGGTTCCCAAATATCTTCGCGTCCGCCGGCAAAACCGAAGGTCTTAAAGCCCATAGACTCAAGCGCCACGTTACCCGTGAGGATATAGAGGTCACCCCAAGAAATAGCGTTGCCGTATTTTTGCTTAATCGGCCATAGGAGACGGCGCGCCTTATCCAAATTGCCATTATCCGGCCAGCTATTAAGCGGGGCAAAACGCTGCGCGCCTGAGCCTGAACCGCCGCGGCCATCTGATGTGCGGTATGTACCCGCCGCATGCCATGCCATACGAATAAAAAATGGACCGTAATGCCCCCAATCAGCCGGCCACCACTCCTGGCTATCGGTCATCAAATCATTCAGGTCTTTTTTAAGCGCTTTATAATTGAGCTTTTTAAACGCTTTAGCATAGTTAAAGTCGTCTTCCATGGGCGAGGATAGCGCCGTGCCTTGATGGAGAATTGATAGGTTTAGCTGCTCTGGCCACCACTCTTTATTGCTACGCACGCTTTGTGTTGCGCCGTGCATGACGGGGCATTTGCCCATGGCTTCGGCTGCTTTTGACATATCGTTCATTTATTTCTCCATTTATAAGGCGTTAAATTACATTTTAGAACTATTCTAAATTAATCATATTCAATCAGCGCTATCAAGTCTTTTTAGAATAATTCTAAGACTGCTTACGACTTAGTCATCAAGGACGCCGTAAGGACGCTAAAAACAGGGTTTGTCCGTGCAATTTGCGCGTGGTTGACATATATTTAAAGGCAGTAGCAGACGATTCGTACACCGACACTAGCCTTGGAGCCATCATGGCCGACCCCGTCCCAAATATTTCTGAACCCGCTGAATATGGTGCCGACAGTATTAAAGTGCTCAAAGGGCTTGATGCGGTGCGTAAACGCCCAGGTATGTATATCGGTGACACAGATGACGGATCTGGACTGCATCACATGGTGTATGAGGTTGTCGATAACTCCATTGACGAGAGCCTCGCGGGTCATGCCGATCACGTGCGCGTGACGCTACATGCGGACGGCTCTTGTTCTGTATCAGATAATGGGCGCGGCATTCCTGTGGCTATGCACACAGAGGAAGGCATTTCCGCCGCCGAAGTCATTATGACCCAGCTTCACGCTGGCGGTAAATTTGACCAAAATAGTTATAAGGTATCTGGCGGGCTTCACGGTGTGGGCGTGTCAGTTGTGAACGCGCTGTCAGTGCGGCTTGACCTCACAGTCTGGCGCGACGCGAAAGAACATTTCGTGCAGTTCTCGCACGGCGAAACTGTCGCTCCCCTCAAAGTGGTTGGCGACGCCCCGATGCAGGAACGCGGCGGCAAGACCATTCCGATGAACGGCACAAAGGTCACTTTTCTGCCGTCGGAAGAAACTTTCACCATGGTCGAATTTGACCGCGATACGCTTGAGCGCCGTCTACGTGAGCTAGCCTTTCTAAATTCGGGCGTGCGTATCATCCTGACCGACGAGCGCCCCGAGGACCCAATTATCACAGAGCTCTATTACGAGGGCGGCATTAAGGCCTTTGTCAAACATCTGGACGCCAACAAGACGGGCCTTGTCGATGAGCCGATTTCTGTCTCACGCGAGCTTGACAGCATCACTGTGGATTGCGCCATGTGGTGGAACGATAGTTACCACGAGAATGTGCGCTGTTTCACCAATAACATTCCGCAGCGCGACGGCGGCACGCATTTGGCGGGCTTTCGCGGCGCGCTGACCCGCACCATCAATAAATACGCTGCCAGTTCTGGCGCGGCGAAAAAAGAAAAAGTCAGTATTAGCGGCGATGATGCTCGCGAAGGCCTGACCTGTGTTCTGTCCGTCAAAGTCCCTGACCCAAAGTTTAGCTCGCAAACCAAAGACAAGCTTGTCTCCTCCGAAGTTCGTCCCGTCGTCGAGAGCGCGCTGAATGAGGCTCTGGGTGAGTGGTTTGAAGAAAACCCAGTCGATGCCAAAATTATTATTCAAAAAATTATCGAAGCCGCCGCCGCCCGAGAAGCGGCGCGCAAAGCCCGCGACCTCACCCGCCGTAAATCCGCGCTTGATATTGCCTCCCTGCCCGGCAAGCTGGCGGACTGCCAAGAGCGCGACCCTGCTTTGTCTGAAATCTTTATCGTCGAGGGAGACTCTGCGGGCGGATCCGCCAAGCAAGCACGCGACCGCCAGAACCAAGCGATCCTCCCGCTTAAGGGTAAAATCCTTAATGTGGAGCGCGCGCGCTTTGACCGTATGTTATCCTCCCAAGAGATTGGCACGATGATTACCGCGCTCGGCACGGGCATAGGCCGCGAGGATTTTGATATTGAAAAACTGCGCTATCATAAAGTTGTCATCATGACCGATGCAGATGTTGACGGCGCGCATATACGTACGCTTTTGCTTACGTTCTTTTACCGCCAAATGCCAAGCCTGATTGAGCGCGGCCACCTCTACATCGCCCAGCCGCCGCTTTATAAGGTCGAGCGCGGCAAAAGCACACGCTATATTAAAGACCAAGAAGAGCTGGATGATTACCTCATCGAGGCAGGTAGCGGCGATAGCTCTGTGACGCTTGAGGACGGGTCAACCATTTTGGGCGAGGACTTAAAACGAATCGCCAAAGAAGCCCTTCAAGCCCAATCAATCATGAAACGCATGAAGTCCAAAGCGGGCGACAACATTATCGCCCAGATCGCCATTGCAGGCGCGCTCGGTGCGGAAGCTGGCCAGACCGAAATTGATGAGGCTGCGCGCCGCCTAGACGTGATTGCCGATGAAGGCGAGGACGGCTGGAGCGGCGAGATTGATACTGATGGCGCTTATGTCTTTCAGCGAGACGTGCGCGGCGTGACCGAGCGGGTTGTGCTTCGGCAAGCCTTTAGAGATAGCGCCGATGCGCGACGCTTACATAAAATGGCGCCGAGCCTGTCTGAAACTTATGGCGGCATAGCTAAATTCCGCCGCGGCGACGCGGACGCGGTTGAGTTATACGGCCCAGCCCAGTTGCTTGAGATTATTTTTGAGGGCGGGCGCAAGGGCTTTAAAATTCAGCGCTACAAGGGCCTTGGCGAAATGAACCCCGACCAGCTTTGGGAAACAACGCTGGATTCAAATGCCCGCACGCTTTTGCAGGTCCGCGTCGAAGCCGAAGATGCCTCTGATGAACTGTTTACAAAACTTATGGGCGATGTTGTAGAGCCGCGCCGCGCGTTTATCGTCAACAACGCGCTAGACGCGGATGTGGATAGCTAAGCAAACCAGAGCTTAGATTGGACGTAGTTAGCATATGAGCTCGCAACCCACACAAGTGTCTAATGCCAAACGCAATGCGGTTGTCTTTCTGATAATCTCATTTGTGATTGCTATTCCCGCCGCGATTTATTTTATTTTCTTTGGCTTTGAAGAAGGTAATAACGTCTCACGCCACGGCCATATCGCGCTGACGATTGGCGTAATTTTTGCCTTCCTCAGCTCATTCCTTTTCATGGGCATTATCTTTTTCAGCGCCCGCAGCGGCGCGGACGAACAGCCAAATTATGTGGAGTTAGTCGAGAAAGACCGCGAGGCGAAAAGGCGGGGGCTGTAGGCTCGCGAGATAGCCTGAATGTCGTTAGGAAAAATCAAAAAAATTGACGAAGGCGTCTGGTGTTTAGAGTCGTATTTTTTATCCCTTGGCTGTCGTGGCAGCCTGCGCATGACGATACTCAAAACGCGGTCTGGGCTTTTACTTTACTCACCTGTTGCGCTCGATGATGAACTTGTT
>CAKZTE010000006.1 GCA_937923115.1 uncultured Caulobacterales bacterium
GTCTAACCCGACAAGGTGCGCGCGTCGGAAAGGAAGGTTTGGCGCTGCTAATTTGTGGAAATAGGCAACATAGATTTTGGATTCATCTGCTGTCGTATACTGCCAGCAGGTTTCGTTATCGTTCATTATCAGCCTATCAAACTGGCCTCCAAGCATATGAGGCGCCATATCTTTTGCTTGTGTCATAAGCGCTTGTAGCTCGTCACTGTGAGCGTCAATATCGGCCTCATTCAAGGAAACCCCCTTGGCCGCGCAGAATATACCGGCCATAAACCGTGTTTGGATAGAGCTTATGCGTCCATTCTGATGGTTCGGGGACGGGCCTATGTAAGCCGCTGTTACGTCCAGAGGATAAAGCAGTGATGCACCGTTGATAATCTCAAGCCGCCCAATCGGGTCGCACATATCGCTTATCCAGCCTTGAGCCATGAAGCTCAGCATGCCGAGGTCAAAGCGGTTGCCGCCGCTGGCGCAGTTCTCAAAAAGAATGCTGGGGTATTTATCCGTGAGGCGCTTAACTAGTGTGTAAAGCCCCAAAATGTACCGGTGCGAGACCTCGCTTTGACGATCTTGCGGTAGCGCGGTAGATCCCACCTCCGTCATGTTTCGGTTCATATCCCACTTAACGTAGTCAATATCGCCGCAGGAAAGGATGGCGTCAATTTGGTCAAACACATGTTCACGTACATCGTCGCGCGACATATCGAGCGTTAATTGATTGCGCCCCAGTGAAGATTTGCGACCAGGGACTTGTAACGCCCAATCGGGATGTTTTTTAAACAGCGCGCTTTGGGGATTGACCATTTCAGGCTCAACCCAAATACCAAATTTTAGGCCTTTTGCTTTAACCTTTTTGGCTAGCGCAGGAATGCCTGACGGAAAGCGCTGTTTATCAGCGACCCAATCCCCAAGCGAGGAGGTGTCATCACGCCGGCCTTCGAACCAGCCATCGTCAAGGACAAGCATGTCAACGCCAATCTCTTTAGCCTTGTCGGCAAGATGCAAAACTTTGTGCTCATCGATATCGAAATAAGATGCTTCCCAAGTATTGAGATATGTTGGCCGCGCCGCGCTCTTAAAACGCTCAGGTATGACTTTATCACGGATGAAGTCATGCCAAATGCGGCTCATTTTGCGAAGGCCATTTCCCGAAAAGACATGCAAAGCTTCAGGCGTTTGAAAGCTCTCGCCGGCCTCAAGCCGCCAGCTAAAATTAAAGGGGTTTATACCGGCCAGAATACGCACATCGCCATATTCCCCGCGTTCTGCGCTAAAGCTATGATTGCCGCTATAGATAATTGTGGTCGCGTAAACTTTGCCGTGAGTTTCGCTTGTGCCCTTTTCAATGGCGGCGAGGAATGGATTATGCACCGCGCTCGAAGCGCCGCGGGCAGAGCCAATAACAAAGCGGGCGGTTGGCATGGTTACACGCTCCATGTTAAACTCACGGGCCCATGTTCCATGCAGATGCAGAAGTTCGTAGTCCGACATGGGAAGATTAAGCGATGCAGAATACGCATGATCAATCTTGATGGCGGCTGAGCTTATATTTGTAATTTTAGAAGACCTCACGAGCGCGCCGTGGTGTTTATAAATAGTGTAAGAAAGTTCAAGCTCGATATTATGAAGTGCGTCCAGCAAGGTCAGAACAAGTGTTTCACATTCACCGCCCCGTGCCGATGGTAGCCCCTCTAGTGTACTTTTCTCATGGCTGATTTTATAACTTTTGTAGTGAAATGAGAAAACGCTATTGCCATCTGCGTTTTCCATATGAAGGGCAGGGTAGCGAAAATCAGACCGTCCGAATGTTGGATATTCTTGGGGCGTCTCAGACAGGTTGTAATCACGCACCCCTTCAAAATGGACAGTCAAACCACGTTCTGTGCGGAGCTGATGTGAGTGGGCCTCAAGGGGGCGGCTAAGCGGTTCTCCGTAATAGACCGACTCCAAAAACCCTTCTGGAGAAACACGCATAACGTAAGAATACTGCGCGTTTGAAAGCGAAAACATCCTATCTTCTGAAATTAAAATCATCGACGTCATGTCTCTGCCCTAAGCTAAGACAGCTCGCAGGGCAAATGCAGAATAGGCCGATATCAACACCTGCGGCGTGTTTCGGCTGGTCAATGGCGCGGCGGAAAGCTACAGAGCTTCATGACCCAAATGGTCGCTTATTAAAAAGGCCTGCATGACTGACGATTCTTCAACCTTAGCCGATAGAATAGACAAAAAAATCGTCCACCGCCGTCACATCATTAAAGCGGATGGACGTGACCTTTTGCTATATGGTTATAAGCCCCATAAGGAACTTCTTTTACCGCAAGAGGCTGATGAAGTGGCTAAAGGCGGCGAGCTTCGTTTTCACCCGCTCAGGCGTGAGTGGAATGTCTATGCCCCGCATCGCCAGCACCGAACCTTCAAACCCTCTGCGGCCAATGACCCGCTTGCGCCGAGCCAGCCCGGCGGCAGCGCAACGGAGATACCCTTCATTGATTTTGAGCTTGCCGTCTTTGAAAACAAATTTACTAGTCTTCATGCCCAAGCCCCGGAGCCCATGGCTATCGACGGCGTGACATGTGGCCGCGCAAAGGGGCGCTGCGATGTTGTTGTCTACACGCCTGAATCTAGCGGTAACTTGAACACGATTGGGCAAGCTAAGCGGCGGCTTTTAATTGCTGCATGGATCGACCGCTACAAAACACTCTTTGATGCAGGGCTTAAATTCGTCATGCCATTTGAAAACCGCGGCGATGAAGTCGGCGTGACGCTGCCGCACCCGCATGGGCAGATTTACGCTTTTCCATTTGTCCCGCAAGTTCAAGCGAGTGCCGCCGCTGCCTTTAATGACGGTTATAACTTAGGCGCGGATATTGCGCGCTTTGCGCCAGAATATGGCGTCGCAGAAGCTGGTGGCATTCAAGCTTTCTGCCCGCCCTATGCACGCTTTCCCTTTGAGGTCTGGCTAGCGTCCCAAGCGCGCCTCGCGGGGCCGTGGGACATGAATGAGCAGCAGCTTGACGGTTTTGCGCATTTGCTCGGCGATATGACGCGGCGTTACGATGCTTATTTTGGCCGCGATACCGCCTATATGCTCTCGCTCCATGCCGCGCCGCTAGGGGAGGAGGAAAACTTTCA
The DNA here is from genome assembly GCA_937923115.1 of uncultured Caulobacterales bacterium. Taxonomy (GTDB): domain Bacteria; phylum Pseudomonadota; class Alphaproteobacteria; order Caulobacterales; family Maricaulaceae; genus Fretibacter. Next base: position 3,136 of record CAKZTE010000006.1, read on the forward strand.
CTTCACAGCGCAATTTTACCCGCTGCTACGCGCGCCGGGCCGCGTGAAATATCTTGCCGCTGTTGAGCAATCCACAGGCGCCTTTACAGTAGACGTCATGCCGGAGATGGCCGCTAAAACACTGCGCGCGCTATGAGTGCTGAAACCTTCAAACGTATATTTCAGGCGTCCCCTGTGGCGGTTAACTTTACGCCGGGACGTGTCAACCTGATTGGCGAACATACCGATTATAATGGCGGTATGGTTTTGCCAACGGCTTTGCCGCTGGGCGTTACAGTCGCGATGTCGCCGTGCACAGATGATAACCTCCATATTTGGTCGGACAAGTTTGATGACATTGCGCATCGCAGTTTGAAAGATAAAGCCACGGGTCATTGGTCTGATTATGTTACTGGCGCGGTGATTATAGCCAATGAGATGGGGCTTTTATCGGGGGGCGCCAATATATCTTTGCAGACCACCTTACCATTTGGCGCAGGGATTTCTTCTTCTGCGGCCGTCACGGTTGGCGTTTTAAAGCTAGCACGCGAGATGGCACAGTCAAGCCTTAGCGATACGGAGATATCTGTATTGGCCCGCCGTGTTGAGAATGAATATATCGGCATGCCGTGCGGAATTATGGACCAAATGGCAGTGGCTATTGCGCGGCCAGGCCAGGCCCTCGCGCTTGATACGAAATCGCTGGCTTATGACCTCGTTGATTTACCCAATGACTATCATATGGCCGTCATTCACTCTGGGGTGTACCGCCAGCTCAATGAGGGGCGCTACAAAGAACGCAAAGAAGAATGCGACACTGTCAAATCGGCCCTTGGACATGACGACATTTGCTTAATAACGGATGATGAATTCGCATCGCTAAAAGCGCTGCCTGATGTGCTGTTGCGGCGCGCGCGGCATTGTATTAGCGATCATCGCCGCACTGTTAAATCCGTTGCGTGCATTCGCGCAGGGGATTATGCGGCCTTTGGTCAATTGATGATTGAAAGCCATGCGTCCATGCGCGATGATTTTGAAATTACTGTACCCAAGGTAGACCGCCTTGTTGACGATGCTGTGTGCTTTGGCGCGATCGGAGCGCGGCAAACAGGCGGCGGATTTGGGGGCTGTATAGTGGCCTGTGTCGCTAAAGATAAACTTGAGGCTTGGCGCGACGCATTACTCGCGGTCCATCCCGACGCATATTGGGTGGCATAATGGAATTTAATCTCAAAGACCAAGACGTTATTGTTGTCGGCGGCGCGGGCTATATTGGTAGCCATGTTTGCAAGATGATTGCAGACTGCGGGGGCAGGCCGATTACATTTGATAACCTTTCCTGCGGTCATGCCCATGCGGTGAAATGGGGCCCGCTAGAGCAGGTTGATGTGCGCGATACTCCGGCGCTCTGTGCAGCCTTTGAAAGATGGCCCGCGATTAAGACAGTTGTGCATTTAGCGAGCTCAATTGAGGTGGGGATTGGCGAGACTCAGCCGGCTGAGTTTTACGAGAACAATGTGCTGGGCGCGCTTAGTCTATTAAATGCGATGAGAAAAGCGGGCGCTGACCGCCTGATTTTTTCATCGACTTGCGCGACCTATGGCGAGCGCGACACAATGCCTATTCGCGAAGCGGATCCGCAGCTTCCGTTCAGTGTTTACGGCAAAACAAAGCTCGCGATTGAGCATATGATTCAAAGCTATCATAAGGCATATGGCCTGAACTATGTGACGCTGCGTTATTTCAATGCGTCCGGCGCAGACGGCTCTGGCGAGATTGGCGAGGAGCATGATCCCGAAACTCATCTTATACCAATCGCGCTCATGGCGGCGGCTGGTAAGCGCGGGCCGCTGACATTATTTGGCATGGATTACGATACGCCTGATGGAACCTGCGTGAGAGATTATATCCATGTCAATGATATTGCGCGCGCGCATCTGATGGCGATGGAAAAATTCAGCGGCGGCCTCGCAAATGCCCAGATCAATATCGGAACGGGGAAGGGCTATAGTAACCTCGAGATCCTAGAGATGATCGAAGCCGTGACGGGGCTCAAAGTCCCTTACACAAAAGGCCCGCGCCGCGACGGAGACCTCACGGAGCTTTATGCCCACTGCGGGCACGCGAAAGCCGTTCTTGGGTTTACGCCAACCCATTCCGATTTAGAGAATATTATCAAATCTGCATGGGGCTTTCACAAAAGGGTCTGGGGTTTATGACCATGTCACCAAAACTCGGCGTGTGTTATTATCCTGAACATTGGCCTGAGGCGCGCTGGGCACAAGATGCCGCGCAAATGACCGCACTTGGCCTGACTTATGTCCGCATCGGAGAGTTTGCGTGGAGCCGCATAGAGCCGCGCGAAGGCGAATATGATTGGGCGTGGCTTGACCGCGCGGTAGAAACCTTAGGGACTGCGGGCCTTCAGATTATGATGGGTACGCCGACGGCTACCCCGCCGCGCTGGATGCTCGCCAAATTTCCAGATATGCTAGCCTATGACGCAGAAGGTCACCCGAGGGGCTTTGGCTCCCGGCGGCATTACTGCCTCTCCCATGAGGGATATAAAGACGCCTGCGCAAAGATCGCCCGAGATATGGGTGCGCGCTACGCTCACCTTGACTATGTTCATAGCTGGCAGATCGATAATGAATATGGCTGCCACGACACTATTTTATCCTATAGCCCCGTCGCCGCGCGCGCATTTCAAATATGGCTTGAAACAAAATACAATGCGATCGACGCGCTCAACACGGCATGGGGTAACGTGTTCTGGTCGATGGAGTATGGTGCCTTTAGCGACATTGGTCTACCTAACCTAACTGTGACAGAGCCAAACCCCTCCCATGTGATGGATTTTCGTCGTTTTTCATCAAATCAAACGGTAGCTTTTAATAAGGTGCAAGCCGACGTTTTGCGCGAGATTACAGATAAACCGCTTATCCATAACTATATGGGGCGCATCACTGAATTTGACCATTTCGATGTGGGGGCGGACCTCGATATTGCGTCATGGGATAGTTACCCCATGGGATTTCTTGAGGACCGCTCTGACCGTCCTGAGGATTTCAAACATGCCTATCAGCGACAAGGTGATCCAGATTTTCAGGCCTTCCACCATGATATTTACCGCGCCGTCGGGCAAGGACGCTGGGGCGTTATGGAGCAGCAACCAGGGCCCGTGAATTGGGCCCCGCATAATCCTGCGCCTTTGCCGGGCTTGGTTCGGCTTTGGAGCTGGGAAGCATTTGCCCACGGGGCAGAATTTGTGAACTATTTCCGCTGGCGGCAGGCGCGCTCTGGCCAAGAGCAAATGCATGCGGGCGTGCTGCGCCCCGACGGCGAACCGAGCCCTGCCGTCGCTGAAATTGGGCAAGTCGCTAAAGAAATTTCTGCTCTAGAGCTATCGCCGCTCCAAGAATCGCCCATCGGCCTCATCTTTGATTACGCGTCTGCATGGGCATGGGATACGCAGCCCCAAGGCGCGGATTTTGATTATTTCCGATTGGTTTTTGAGTTTTATTCGGCCTTACGAAAATTAGGGCAATCTGTTGATATTTTGCCGCCAAACATATCTGACTTTGGTGACAGAAAACTTATTCTCATTCCGGGACTGTTTTGCTGGAATGACAGTATAAAGCGCGCGATGAGGGCGTTTGAAGGACGGATTATTATTGGGCCGCGTTCAGGGTCAAAAACGCGCGACTTTCATATCCCAGAAGCGTTGCCGCCTGAAATTGACGGGCTGGAGCTGAAGGTTACAGCCGTTGAAACGCTGCGGCCTTCGGGCGACATTGCGCTTGAGGGCGGCGGCGCATTTCAGATTTGGCGAGAGCATGTGCAAACAAGCGAGAGCGTTTCCCTAATGAGTGAGGATAAACGTCCCGCAGTCGTTTCAAAAGGCAACCTGCATTATCTCTGCGGATGGCCAAATGCATTAGGATTAGACGCAATTTTCAAACGTCAGCTAAATGAGCTTGGCTTGCCCATTTACGCTCTGCCATGCGGCGTGCGTCGGCACGATATGTCAGGCCATATACTTTACACAAATTATGCGGCAACCCCCGAGCAAATAGACGGAACAGTTTTGAGGGCGGCTGGGGTGCGGCTTATTCAAAAAAGCAGCGGAAAAATAATAATAAAAGAGTAATCAGGGGATCATCATGGAATTACAGCTCTCGCAAATCATCGTCTTTTTAGGCCTGACAGCCCTAATTGGCTTGGCGACTTATTGGGCCTGCCGCGGGACGCGCGCACATGCTGACAGCGAAAAAGAGTATTTCCTCGCGGGCGGTGATTTGAAATGGTATTTTGTTGCAGGGTCGATAACCCTGACAAACCTGTCCACGGATCAACTGGTTGGTATGAATGGCAATCAAATGGCCTTGCTTGCATGGTGGGAACTATCCGCCGTTGTGGGGCTAATCATACTTTGTTTCGTGTTTATTCCAGTCTATTATAAGTATCAATGTACGACCACAACAGAACTGCTAGAAAAACGCTTCGGCAACAAACATATCCGCGCGCTCATTTCGATTTTGTTCTTACTTGGTAATATCGTGATATTCTTGCCCGCTATTTTATATGGCGGCTCACTCTTTATGCAAAGCATGTTTGGTATAGATGTGAACCTCTATATCATCGCCGCCGTTTTCGCGATCGTTGGCTCCGCCTATGCTATTTTTGGCGGATTGCGAGCGGTTGCGGTGTCGGATACATTTTCGGGTGTCTTACTTTTATCGCTGGCATTACTGGTGACGTTCTTGGCTCTTAAAGAAATAGGCTTCGATTTCACCGGCATTCCAAGAGAGCGCCTCACGCTTGTTGGCGGCCCAGATTCTGACATACCGTGGAAGACACTGTTCACGGGCATGTTGTTTATCCAAATGTTTTACTGGTCAACCAACCAAACAATCACGCAGCGCGCAATGGCCTCGCCAAGTGTAAAAGAGGCGCAAAAAGGCATACTAGCCGCCGCCGCAATTCGGTTGCTTATTGTGCCACCTATTATTGTTCTTCCCGGTATTGTCGCGTTTAAGCTATATGGTGATATAGGCGACGCGACCTATGGCCGTCTCGTGGGTGATTTGCTGCCGGCCTGGCTCTCAGGGGCTTTTGCAGCCGCCATTGCAGCCGCCGTGCTCACGACCTTTAACTCAATCCTAAACGCCTCTGCAGCCCTTTGGGTTTGTGATATTCACGAAACTTACATTAACCAAAACCCGAATGTGAAACGCCTGTCGCTCTGGATATCTGTTGTAATGGTGGGGCTTGCCTTCGCGCTTATTCCAATTTTCAACAATCCAGAGCAAAGCATAATTAACACAGTGCAGCGGTTATACGGCATGCTGTCTATGCCTATTTTATCCGCCTTTATTATTGGACTCTTGTTTAAAAATGTTGACGCCCGTGCGGTTATAATCTCTGTTATATCCGGCGTCGTATTGTACTATTGGATGCTTTTACCGCTCGCGGAAAATGCAAGCCTTGCCACGCAAAACGTGCCGCTTCACTATATTCACCTAATGGCGATTAACCTGATAGCCATGGTTGTCCTTGCGCTAGCACTTAATCGTATTGCCTTTAGGAAAAAGGCTGCTTGGGATGCTTCAACCGTATTCGGGACGGGTAGACTGGACCTAAGGGAGCCATCGCTTTGACATCATAAATTTAAGGACAGCTTCCCTGAGAACAAAATAGCGTTTAAGAAAACTTAAGCCTATTATATCTCACTTTATAAAAACTCATTGTGTAGAGCTTTGTCAAATTATCTGACGCAGGCTTTCATGACATATTCTCAACATTCAACATTTCAAGAGACAGTGTTAAACGCTGCCGCTTTTGAGTCAGAACAGTCAGCCTCAAATCCTGCGCTAAAGATTTATTATATTGGGACAGATGGGGATAACGCTAATGAGGGTTCTCGTGAAAATCCATTCGCAACGATTGACGCTATCGTAGACGCTCTCAAGCCTGGCGATACCGTTTATTATCTTGAGGGCACATATCAAAACGCGACTTATGGACATATGGTTGATGATGGCTCTGGCAATATGGTCAGAGACATTTGGAAACAAAGCAATGATACAATCATCAGGCTCAATGATGTTCACGGTACAGAAGACGCGCCTATCACAATCTCCGCTGAACCTGGTGCTCATGTCGTACTTCAATATGACGGCAACGGCGCAATAGTTGCACGTCAGTCCAGTCATGTTATTTTCAACGGCTTTGAAATTGAAGGTCCTGCGTCGTTTCTAACTAAAGAAGAGGCGGCTGACGCGCAGTACACTTACCGTATTGCGACCTCAGAGGATGAGGCTGGCAACCCCATATACGAATATT
>CAKZTE010000007.1 GCA_937923115.1 uncultured Caulobacterales bacterium
GACGAAGCTATCCTTCGCGAATCTCCGAAGCTTGAAGTGGGTCTGAACTTCCTGAAACTTGCAGCTGGTATTGCGCCGCTTCTCGGCCTACTCGGGACGGTTACAGGTATGATTAAGACCTTCCAAGCCATGATGATCTATGGCACAGGCGATCCACAACTTATGGCGGGTGGTATCTCAGAAGCGCTTGTCACGACAATGCTTGGCCTGATCGCTGCTATTCCTCTTCTTATCCTGCACAGCTTCTGTTCGTCTTTGGCGCGCGGTGTACAGGGAACACTTGAAGAGCAGTCTGCTGGTATCGTGGCGCGCCACGTCGAAGCCCGCGGCGGTAGCGTCTAAGAAAATTTGAACATCGGGATGCGGCCTTACCGCCGCATCCCAAGTTTTCAATTTTCGAACTAACAGGAGTTATAAGATATGGAATATCTTAATCCCATTACAGCCTATAACGGCCTGCAAGAATTGTTGCAGCAAGGCGGAAACGTTCTTTACGTTATCATGATCCTTGCCTTTGCTATGTTCTCTTTCATTATGGAACGTCTCGCTTATTATTTCACCGCGCACCGCGGGACGGTTAATCGTCTTCGCAAAGAGTGGGAGGATCGTGCCGATCACACGAGCTGGCGTGCTCACGCTATTCGTGATGAGCTTATCGGTCAGGTGAAAGCCAAAACGACGACGAATGTCGCGATTATCAAAACGCTTGTGGCCATTGCGCCGCTGCTCGGCCTGCTCGGAACTGTAACAGGCATGATTGAAGTGTTTGATGTTATGGCCTTGTCAGGATCGTCAAATGCTCGATTGATGGCGGAAGGCGTGTTTAAAGCGACCATTCCAACCATGTCAGGTATGATGGTCGCGCTCGCAGGTCTGTTTTTCTCCAACTATGTCGAACGCAAAGGCATCCGCGAAACAGCGCGTTTTGCTGATAGCTTGAACGACTAGCGGCGCGATAAGCCGGCCCATTTAACTAAAGGAAGTCCTCATGAGAAGACGCCGTAATAAACAATCGGATGATGCCGAAGTTGATATGACACCGATGCTCGATATCGTGTTCATCATGCTTATCTTCTTCATCGTTACCGCGACATTCCTCGACGAAAAGGGGGTTGATTTAACGCAGCCGCCGCCGCCGCCGGATGACGATACGCCCACAAAGCCGCGTCCTGCGATTACAATTTATGTTGATAATCAAAACGTCTGCTCTGTGGATGGCAATCAAACAGAATGCGACCGCGTGTCTCTTTCTGTAGAGCGTTTGCTCGCTGATAAGCCGGGCGCGAACATCATTCTTCGTGTCAATGAGTCTGCCCGTCATGGCTTGCTCGTAACGCTGAAGGATGAGTTTGATACCAAGGGCCTTGGCTCTAAAATCGAGATTGTTCGTAATAGCTAGGGCTCAAAATTAAAGGGCTTAAACCAAAGGTAAAGCGCAGACTGCGCTTGCCATTTGCAAAACAGCCTAAAATGTGATAAGGTAACATTATGTCAAGACGTAGCCGTACAATAGTCCAAGAAGAAGACGCTGAACTGAACATGACGCCCATGCTTGATGTGGTGTTTATTCTCCTCATCTTCTTTATCGTGACGTCCGTGTTTGTGAAAACACCCGGTATTGACCCATTCAAGCCAGAAGCTGAAACAGCCAAATCGTGGCAGCCTGGTATTCTGATTGCGATTAATGCGCAAAATGAAGTTTGGATTGATAAGCGTCCTTATGACATCAGCGAGGTTCGCCCCGTGATTACGGCTATGCGAGATGAAAATCCAAAAGCACAGGCCATTATTATTGCGGATAAAGACGCTGAAGTGGGTACATCGATGGCCTTGCAAAATATGATGCAAGACTTGAGTATTACAACCCGCGTTTCGACTGAATAGCCGAAACATTAACTTAACTCTTACGCGCCGCTACGGCGCTATATGAGACGAAAGGATAGAAAATGGGAAATATTATACGTTGGATTGTCGGCATTATTGTTGCGGCCTTTGTAACCTTTGCTTTATTTGTGGCGATGAAGATCCTCATTTCAGGCGATTTTAAACCACAAGAGAAACTCGAAGCGGCCAGCTTTGAAATCAACCCCACGGTTGAAGATATTAAGGTTGTGAAACGGACCACAAAGATTGATAAGGTACGTAAGGTTATCACGCCGCCGCCGCCGCCGCAGATTGAGCGTCAGCAGGCCGCGAAACCACAAGTGGCGATTGCCTCTCTTGAAGGCGCGATCCCAAAATTTGAGCCGCCAAAAATTGACCGCCAGAACTTTAAAATTCAAGTCTCAGATCGCGATGCTCAGCCGCTTGTGCGTATTCCGCCTATCATGCCGCCGCGTGCCGAAAAATCAGGTCACTGTAAAGTGCGCTTCGATGTGAGCCCAGAAGGATCACCGTTTAACGTGACAGCGCCTTATTGCACGCAAAGCTTGTTCTCAAGAGCGTCAATTAAGTCGGTTGAGAAGTGGAAGTATAATCCGAAAATCGTTGATGGCCGCAGTGTTGCGCGTACAGGCGTTGAATCGAAAATTACGTTCCGCCTTCAGGACGAGCGCGGGAAACTTATTCCCGAGTAAAAATTCGGCTGGCATTTCGGTGCCAGCCCCTTTGACGGCGTTTCTCAGATGATACGCCCGCCGCGATATTGTTCGCAAAAGACCAGAGCCCAAGTTTCGGGAGACTACTATGACAAGACCTTTTTCAATTTTGAAATCAGCCCTCATGAGCACAGCGATGATTTTCGCAGGTGCGGCGACGGTTACGGTGCTTACCGCGGCCCCAGCCCATGCCCAAGAGGGGCGTCAGTTCGGCGCAAAAGCCGGTGAGGTCGTCAATGAGGCGCTACAATTTATCAACGGCAATCAGCACAGCGCGGCCATAGGTAAGCTCAACGAAGCGCTCGCCATTCCCGCGCTGAATGCTTATGAGCGTTCAACAATCTATCAAATGATGGGCGCTTCTCACTATGAGACCAATAATTACGGGCAAGCCATTAGCTCATTTGAAAACGCGATTAATGCCGGTGGATTGCTACCCAATGAGGTTGATGCCTTGCGCATTAACATTGCACAGCTTCTCATTTCTAACGGCTCATATGCGCAGGGCGCGCAAATGCTCGAGAATTATTTGAACAGCGGGGGGCAAGAAAAACCGACTTATGTTGACATGCTTGTGCAAGCTTGGGTGCAATCAGATAATTATGCAAAAGCGCTTCCATGGGCTCAGAAATGGTTCAACAGAGCCAACCCGAAAGAGCGTAAGCATTTTGATTTGCTGAACTTCCTTTATAACAATTTGCAAATGCCTGGTAAGCAAGCCGATATCGTCCGCGAGATGATAAACCGCTGGCCTAATGATAAATCATTGTGGGATGCCTGGGCGTCTATGCTCGCCAATGGCGGCCGTGACCAAGAAGCTTTTGAAGTGTCCAAGATGCTTTATCTCGGCGGGGCTCTGACGTCTGAAGCGGACCTTATGAAGGTCGTGCAATATTATTCCTTCTACGACATGCCCTTCCAAGCCGCGCAAATCCTTGAGCGTGAGCTTAATGCGGGCCGGATTTCTCAAAGTTCAGAAAAGCTCGTTCAGCTTTCCGACCTTTATCGTCAGGCGCGGGAATATAAGCGCGCCATTCCAATTCTGGAACGCGCTGCGGCGGGCTCTGGTCAGGCGAAGCTTTATGCCGATTTGGGCGAAGCACTTTATAATGAGGGCGACTGTGTGAAAGCGGAGCAGGCCTTTAATAGTGCTATCTCAAAAGGCTTTGACGCAGGTAAATCATACATGCTTATCGGCACATGCCGTTATGAGGACGCGCAAAAAGAACCGCGCGCCGTATGCAAAGGCACAACCAAAGCTGAGCGCCAGCAGTCGACAAAGAACCAGAAGCGAGAGAGAGCTATAGAAGCCTTTGATCGCGTTCCTTTGTCGTCGCGTGAAGGTAATAATGCTAAGAAGTGGATCTCATTCATCCGCGCCGAAGCTGAAGCGGTGGAACGCCGCTGTGAGTTTGAAGCCAGTGTTGAGAAGGAACTTTGCGAGCAGAAGATCAAGCAAGCCTATGACGCTATGGCGTTTACAGGGGGTGAATTCGTTCTTGATGATCCTAAATGTACGCAATTCAAGGCGGGTTACGACGCCGTTTACCGCGTGAAAATCAAAGCAGAATAAACGTTTCTAAATTACTGCCGATTTTGGCAAAAAACTGACCCGGCCTTGTGCCGGGTTTTTGCTTTTTTGGCGTACGCTTTTAATCGTCACGCCTAACCTTGCAAAATGTCATAAATATGTTATGTTATTTTATAACAAAGATATGGAGGCCAGAATGACACATGAAAACATCAATCGCGCAGGACGATTTGGGGGGCAGAAGCAAAGTTTACTACAGGGCCTGAACCGCGGAGAGTACCGCGGCCAGAATCAAACTGAGGCGCAAAATGGGGCGATGCCGGCGAACAAGATGCCATTGACCCGTTACGCGGGCAGCGCGGCGCTCGCTGCCACTCTAACCTTCGGACTAGGCGTCACTATGGCGCTCATGATTCAAAGCCGTTTCGCCCCGCAGGAAAAGCTGGAGCCCCAAGCTTTTCAAATCAATCCAGAGATTGTTGACATTGATCTGCCCCGCCGCAAAGTGACCCCAGACATTATTCTTAAAGTCGAAGTCCCGCCGCCGTCACCCAGAATTGCCACGGCGCAGAAAATGCAGCCAAGCGTCCCAATCGCAAAGACGCTCAACGACCCGGAACTGGATTTGAAGCTTCCTGTTATATTGGGCACTGGGCCAATTGTGAAAATCGTAGACCAAGACGAACAGCCGCTTTATCGCGCTCCGCCTGTCTTGCCCCGCAGCGCCGAGCGCTCGGGTCATTGCCTCATGCGTTTTAACGTCTCCGCCGAGGGATCACCTTATGACATCATTGCCGAAAGTTGCTCCGAAAACATCTTCGCGCGTCCGTCTGTGAAGGCCGTGAGTAAATGGAAGTACCGCGCGAAAATTATGAATGGGCAACGCGCGTCTCGCACAGGACTCACGACGCGTATTACCTATCAGCTTAGGGATGAGCGCGGCGATATCATCCCTGAGTAGAGTCCCCAAGCGCGCCCGCAGCCTTTGCGGGACGCCGTAAATGCCTTTCAACCTGAGGAGACACCATGCGAAACTTATCCATACACAGGCTATCAGTAACCCCGCTGGCCCTAACATCGCTTATTTTAACCGCGTGTCAGCCATTAGGGGACGCGCCGCAAACCTTCGCTGATTTACTCAAGATAACTGATCATTCTGCAGAGAAAATTTGCACGCTACCACTCACGGATGTGCGACGCACCCTAAGCGAAGACGCGATAGAGAAAGCGAAATCTGATGCCTTCGATTATAGCGCTGTCATTGCAGAATATGCAGACGATCCTGCGGCGCAAATTCGCACGATATTTCGGCGGGCCGCTCTAAAGCGGCGCCTAAATGTAGAGGGTGATAATGCCGCCCTCGCGCAAGAGTTTTACGACAGCTTTGAGACAGCCAGCGTCATGCCGACCACGCTCAAAGGTTTCCACGACCGTCTCCATTATTGGATGGAGCGTATCAGCGAGCAGGGTGATTACGGCACTGCAGATTCAGCGGCCTTAAATATGCGCTTTTGCGTGATGAATGAAATGCGCGCGGATATTCACGCAGCGTCCCGAAAGGATATATTGGCGCGCATAAAGAGCGGGGTGACCCTGCCTGCGCCGGACCTTATTGAAAATATCAACCACGAAACTTCCTTTGATGATGGCTTCACGCAAAGTATGCTCGCACGCATTTATATCCCCGAAAATGCCGCAAAACTCTCACCGTTTCAGCGCGCCGAGATGCGCGGGCGACAGGCCGTCTTGCCGTTCGACCCCAAGACAGCTGACGCGTTTTGGGCGGCGCGAGATGAAGAAATCGCCGCCATTATTAAACATTTACAAACGCATGAATATGACGTGGCTGCGGATAAGCTTGAAGTGATGACCGACATTGATCAGTCGCTGCGTATGATGTGGGCGGGGACAACGCTCGCGCCGCATTTTCCTGACGCCGCAGAATATGAAAAAGCCGTTGCAGGGATAAGCGAGCGCGTCATGAAAGTGGATGAATTTAACACAACGGAGCTTGAAAAAATGCTCGACGGGCGCGGCTGGTTTCGTGATGATAAAGACGGGAGTGGCGCGGCAAGCAATGCGTGGCTCATCGCGCAACATGCTGACCAAAATCCCGCGTTTCAGCAAAGAGCGCTTAAATTGATAGAGGCGGAACTCGACGCACCTGGCGTATCAAAACGTAATTACGCCTATCTTTATGACCGCGTGCAGTCAGCGTTTGGTAGCGACGGCAAAGC
>CAKZTE010000008.1 GCA_937923115.1 uncultured Caulobacterales bacterium
GAGGTTCAAAAACAAGCGCTGCGGATTTTCAAAAAGCAAAAAGTAAAGTTTGAGCTTGGCCGCAAGGTGACGGGCGTGGAGAAAACAAAATCAGGTCTTAAGATTAAAACCGAAGCGGCTGCTGGCGGCAAAGACAAAGAGCTCGACGCGGATGTTGTGCTTGTCTGTATTGGCCGCCGTCCATTCACCAAGAATTTGGGCCTAGACACCGCAGGGGTCGCAACGGACAAGCGCGGCTTTATTGAAACCGATCATTATAAAACAAATGTCGCGGGCATTTGGGCCGTTGGCGACTGTACGCACGGCCCGATGCTCGCCCACAAAGCCGAAGACGAGGGGGTTGCCGTTGCTGAGTTGATTGCAGGCAAGGCGGGCCACGTAAATTACGACGTAATACCGGGCGTGGTCTACACAGCCCCCGAGATCGCGAGTGTCGGCAAGACCGAGGAAGAGCTAAAAGCCGCGGGCGTGGCGTATAAAAAAGGTAAGTTCCCGTTCACGGCTAACTCGCGCGCGCGGGCAAACCACGAAACAGATGGCTTTGTCAAAATCCTTGCCCATGCCGAAACGGATGAAATCCTCGGCGCGCACATCATTGGCGCCAATGCCGGCGACCTCATTGCAGAAATCTGTGTGGCGATGGAGTTTAAAGCGGCTTCTGAAGATATTGCCCGCACCTGTCACGCCCACCCCACCATCACAGAGGCCGTGCGCCAAGCGGCCATGGACGTGGAAAACTGGGCCATGCAAATGTAGCGGGCTAGATTAATTTTATGTGACTAAATAATTAAGCCCCTGCAACCTTTTGTGGGGGCTTTGCGTATCTTCACCAGGAGGATACGCCATGTTAAAACTGACCAAACATAAATTACCTTATATCCTTGCCGCGATTGCTTTCGCCGCAGGCCTGCAATCTTGTTCTGAAGTATCGGCCAATACCGTAAGCGTAAACCCGCAAGCGCCAACGTCGTCCAAAATTCAGCCAAGCCTATCCGCTGCAAAATATGATGAGCCCGTGTGCTTCGCGCATATGAGTAAAGATTACGATGGTGTACTGAGTTTGCATAAAACAATAGACGGCAAAGTGATTGGCAAATCCTTTGGAGTCAGAAAATCGCCCGTAGGGAACATCTATACCCCATTCGAGCAAAACTTGCAGGGGCGCTACACCAATAATAACAAAATTAGCATGAGCGTTGTGACGCAATTTGACGGTGAAAAGACGCGCCGTAGAAATACAGTCACAATCAAAGGGCAATCCCTTCGATTTGACAAAATTCCGATGAAATTAGGCGGATGTAAAAAGCTCGTGAATGACTATCTCAACCGCGACATAGAGCGTCGCCGGGCGGCAGAGAGAGCGGCAAAACGCGCTTTTTAGCGCAATTCACTTAATTGCAATCTCGTGACGGCTGTCACGGAAAAGATTAATTGCCGCCGCTATGTTAATCATGGACACCACGTCCATGAATTCCCCTTTACTTCCCGCGCCGTAACTGGCGCGGGTTTTTTATGCCCGCGGATGGGCGGCGCGGTGAACTTTCATCAAAGCGCTGGCGTCGACATCGGTGTAGCGCTGCGTCGTTGATAGGCTCGCGTGGCCGAGTAGCTGCTGAAGGGTGCGAAGGTCTCCGCCCCCCGCCAGTAAGGGCGTGGCAAAGCGATGGCGCAAGGCATGGGGCGTGGCGCTTTCAGGCAGTCCCAAGGCGCTGCGCAATTTTTGCATTTCAAGCTGAATAATACGCGCAGAGAGCGGTCCGCCGCGCGCGCCGCGAAAAACAGGCGCGTCAGGGGCGACGACAAAGGGGCAGAGTTTAGCATAGCGGGCCACAGCCTGCGCGACGACAGGCAGGATTGGCACAAGCCGTGATTTTCCGCCTTTACCTGTAATCACCAGCGCGTCTTTCAGCGGAAGCTGGGCAGGGGTGAGCGAAAGGGCTTCTGATATCCGCAGGCCCGCTCCGTAAAGCAGCGTCATGACAGCCGTATTGCGCGCCTCTATCCACGGCTCCGATGCTTGCAGTATATCCCCGTCAACCATCGCTGCCGCGCCAGAAACTGAGAGCGCTTTGGGCAAGGGCCGCTTGGCGCGCGGACCTTTAATCAGCGCCAGTCCGTCATTACGCACATCCCAGCGCCGCTCAATATAGCGAAAAAACGTCCTTAGGGCCGAGAGCTGACGCGCGATAGAACTGGCGGATAACGGCGTGTCACCCCTGCGCCGATGGGCGAGATAGGCCCGAAAATCAGTTGGCTTTAAACCCGCAAGCACGGGCAGGGTAATCGCGCACTCTTGATGCTGCGCTGTGAACCCAAGAAAGGCTGAAATATCGCGCTGATAGGCCTCGACGGTCTTCTCAGACAACCGCCGCTCGCCCGATAAATGCGAGAGGAAAGTCTCGAGAACGTCATGTGCAGGAATTTTGGGTATCGCGGCCATGAGGTACCATGCAACAGCCAGGGTTAATAATCCTTTGCTGATAAGCTCAGAATAACTATGTTAAGCTTATGCTCGGTTCACTCTATAATAGCGATATTCTGACCCTCAGCGCGGGGCTGAAAAACACGCGGCTCGAAAACCCAGACGCCAGCGTGCGCAAAGTCGCCAAGCTCTGCGGGTCATGGGTCGAGCTTGACGTGATAATGGACGGCGATATGGTGAGTGAGTTTGCTCTTCGCGTGCAGGCCTGTGCCTTGGGGCAAGCGAGCGCGGCGATTTTGCAAGAGGGCATTATCGGCGCAAATTTAGAAGAGTTGACCGAAGCGCGAGATAGCCTGCGCGCTATGCTCAAAGACGGCGGCGACCCGCCGACAGGGCGGTTTACGAAACTTGCGCTTTTAGAAGGCGTCGCGACATATCCCGCGCGGCATGGCTCGACGCTGCTGGCTTTTGACGCGGCGGTTGAGGCTGTCGCTCAGACCTTGGGGGAGACGTGATTAGGCATGTTTTGTTGGTTCTCTTGGCATTTGTGCTGATCGCCTGTGGTCGTGCAAATAAAAACGAATTGAAGATATCCGGAGAACTAAAGGCTTGGCAGGCTTTGACATTTGACCTTGAGGGACCAGAGCTTTCGGAAAGTCGCGAGACTTTTACGACGTATGCTTTTGAGACCACCTTTTTAAAAGACGGTCAGCAATTTCGTCAGCCAGGATATTTTGCGGCTGACGGCGACGCCGCAGAAACAGGGGCCACGACTGGTAAAAT
>CAKZTE010000009.1 GCA_937923115.1 uncultured Caulobacterales bacterium
ACGCGTAGCTTCAATTTCATTAGGTCTTGGATTTAAATCGTCTGTCATTGCCTGTCCTCTGCCGCGCGGTTTAGCTGAGTGAATTGGACCTGTCACTTGATAAGCGCGCATTTCTCGTTCAATTATGCCGCACTATGAACCCTGGGCGACCACAAATATTGTTTCCTCTTTTCGCTGACGTCACCACCATTAAAGGCGTGGGTCCGCGCGTGGCCGAAAGCTTGTCGCGCTCCTTGTCCCGAAGTGATGGCGCGCGTGTCAAAGACCTGCTGCTAACACCGCCAACGGGATTGATAGACCGCAGCTATCGTCCGACTATTACGGATGCCCATAAAGACGAGATTGCGACATTTGTTGTCACGGTTGGCACGCATATGCCGCCGTCAAATAAAGGCCGCCCCTACCGCATTCGTGTTTTTGACGAGACAGGTGATATGACCCTCGTCTTTTTCAAGCCGCGGGCCGCATATCTCAATCAAGCGCTGCCTGAAGGCGGACGGCGAATCATATCGGGCAAAACAGAAGTGTTTAATGCCGAGCTACAAATGACCCATCCCGATTATATCGTTGCGCTGGAGGATGAAGATAAGCTGCCAAAATACGAAACGCTCTATCCGCTTACGGCGGGCCTGTCGCAAAAGGTAGCGCGTAAAGCCGTGATGGGCGCGTTGCAGCATATTCCGCAGCTGACCGAATGGCTCGACCCACATATGATTGCGCAGCAAGATTGGCCTGGCTTTGCCGAGGCCCTCATTCGGATGCACGCGCCCGATCACCCCAGTGACCCCGGCCTTACCGCGCCGCCGCGTCAACGGCTCGCCTATGATGAGCTTTTTGCCAAACAGCTGGCTATGGCGCTGGTGCGCGAAAACACGCGCCGCCAAAAGGGACGGAGCTATGATGTGAAAGGGCATTATCTGGACGACGTTTTAAATGGCGCGCCCTTCCCGCCCACGGGCGCGCAATCGCGGGCGGTTTCCGAAATCATCGGTGACTTAAAATCTCCCTTCCGTATGGCGCGCCTGCTGCAAGGGGATGTCGGGGCGGGCAAAACTTTTGTCGCGGCCCAAGCTGCCGCCTTTGTCTGCGAGAGCGGCGCGCAAGTCGCGATAATGGCTCCAACAGAAATTCTCGCGCGGCAACATCATGAAACTCTAAAAACATTTCTTGAACCAGCGGGCTTGACCGTTGAAGCTATTACGGGTCGCGACAAAGGCAAGCCGCGCGAGGCGCTCGCGACAGGTCTCCGTGAAGGCTATATTGATGTTGTTGTCGGCACCCATGCCCTCTTCCAAGAGAGCGTAGAATTCCACGATTTAGGATTAGTTATCATTGACGAGCAACACCGCTTTGGCGTCCATGACCGTCTAAATCTAACGCAAAAAGGCGTCAGGCCAGATTTACTCGTGATGACAGCGACCCCTATTCCGCGCACGCTGGCCCTCACCAGTTATGGGGATTTGGATATCTCAAAACTGGACGAGAAACCCGCAGGACGCCGCCCCATCGAAACACGCATATTGCCGCTTGAACGGCTTGATAATGTTATCGCCGCTGTTGGCCGCGCGATTGACAAAGGCGACCAAGTCTATTGGGTTTGTCCGCTTGTTGAAGATAGCGAGGCTATCGCGCTGACCAGTGTTGAAGACCGACACAGGCAGCTCACGGCGATATATGGGAACCGCGTTGGCCTTCTTCATGGGCGTCTATCGGCGCAAGATAAAGAAGCTATGTCGCTGGCGTTTAAGGCGGGCGAATATGACGTGCTGGTTGCGACGACCGTTATTGAGGTCGGCGTGGATGCGCCCAACGCGACTATCATGGTAATTGAACATGCCGAGCGATTTGGCCTCGCACAACTACATCAATTGCGCGGGCGTGTGGGCCGTTCGGACAAGGCCAGTTCTTGCTTGCTGCTATATAAGGGACCCCTCGGCGTGACCTCAAAAGCGCGTCTTGAGATTATGCGCGAGAGCGAGGATGGCTTCCTTATATCTGAAAAAGACTGGGAGCTGCGCGGCTCAGGCGACCTGCTCGGCGCAAAGCAATCCGGTCTTCCGGGTTATAAGCTCGCGGATTTAGACAAACATAAGGCCCTATTAGAGACAGCGGTACAAGACGCTCGCTTGCTCGCGCAAACCGACCCCGCGCTCGAAACGCCGCGCGGCAAAGCCGCTCGCGATTTACTTTATTTATTCGAGCAGGATTTCGGCATTGCCCTGATGAAAGCAGGGTGACGAAGGCAGGCGAGCGGCCACGGTGCCCAGGCCTTGCTCTCGATGTTTTGGCGGTCTAACTTGCGCCAAATCAAAGGACTCAGCCATGACACCACAAACCTCCCTTCGCGCCTATGCGCTCTCCCTGCTAGCCGCCACGGCGCTCAGCGTTGCGGCTTGTTCTCCAAAACCTGCCACAGAAACAATCCCTGCTAAATCCGCACATATGGACACTGGGGAGCGCATAATTACGCAAAACTTCACGGCTGACCGTTTCACGCAATCGAATTATGCTGACATTGCGGTTACGCATATTGATCTTGACTTGGACGTCAATTTTTATGCCAAAATTCTGGACGGCGTTGCAACATTGAGCTTTGAGCGGATCACGAAAGGCACTGAAACCCTTGTACTCGATACTAAAGGACTACTCATAAAGGCGGTTTCAGTTGAAACAGAAAATGGATGGGACACGGCCGAGCGCACAATGGGCACCGAGGACCCTGTGCAAGGAACCGCTCTATCCATCGACGTTGGACCTTCGGCGACCAAAGTCAAAATTGTTTATTCCACAAGCCCCGAGGCAGAAGGCCTACAATGGCTAACGCCTGAGCAAACAGCGGGTAAGAAAGAGCCTTATCTCTTCTCTCAGGCGCAAGCGATTAACGCGCGCACCATGGCCCCCTTGCAAGACACGCCTGCGGTTCGCCTGACATACTCTGCCCGGCTGCGCGTTCCTGATGGGCTCCTTCCGCTGATGAGCGCAGAGCAATTGGGTCAACAAGAAGACGGCAGCTATGGTTTTAATATGCCGCAGCCAATCCCAAGCTATCTCATCGCGATTGCCGTTGGCGACATAAAGTTCAAAGCCATTAACGACACGATTGGCGTTTATGCTGAGGAATATATTTTAGATCGCGCCGCCGAGGAGTTTTCTGAAACGCCGCAAATGGAAGTCGAAAACGAGAAGCTTTACGGGCCTTACCGTTGGGGACGTTATGACCTTATTGTTTTGCCGCCGAGCTTTCCATATGGCGGTATGGAAAATCCGCGCCTGTCATTTCTAACCCCTACCCTTGTCGCGGGTGACAAATCGCTGACTAATGTGGTCGCCCATGAACTCGCCCATAGCTGGTCTGGCAATTTGGTTACCAATTCAAATTGGCGCGATGCGTGGCTCAATGAAGGGTTTACCAGCTACGTTGAGAATCGCGTCATGGAAGCGCTTTACGGCAAAGATCGCGCGGTCATGGAACAAGCTTTGGGCCTTGAGGATTTAAAGCGCGATGTGGCGGGAGCCGCGCGCCCAAGCCTGACGCAGCTAAAATTTGATGATGATCTTAAACATCCAGACGAGGCGTTCTCGCAAGTCACATATGTGAAAGGACAGTTCTTTCTCAACTTCCTAGAAGACCGTTATGGCCGCGCAGCCTTTGATCCGTTTTTGAAAAACTGGTTTAATGACTACGCATTCAAAGCCGCAACGACAGAGGACTTCCTTGAATATATGGAGCGCTATCTTAAGCCGTCCAATCCTGATGCGGTATCCGAGGCCGAAATCAAAGAATGGGTTTATGGCCAAGGCCTTCCCGATACAATTCGCAATCCAAAATCTGATGCCTTTGATAAAGTTGCTGCGCAGTCAGCAAGTTTTGTTAGCGGGAATATTGCCGCAAGCGGCCTTAAGACAGAAGGATGGTCAACGCATGAATGGCTTCACTTCCTAAATGGTCTACCCAAAGTTTCTTCCGCACAAATGGAAGACCTTGATACGACTTTCAAACTGACAGGAACCCAAAACGCGGAAACTGCCTTTGCGTGGTATATGCAGTCCATCAAGAACGGCTATGAAGATGCCTTCCCTGATATGGAGTATTTCCTCAAAGAGGTTGGACGTGGTAAATTCATCTATCGGCTATACGGAGCGCTTAAAGATACTGCCGCCAAGGAAAACCGAGAAGATTGGCAGTTCTGGACAGCAGACGTCTATGAGGAAGCCCGCCCGGGCTACCACCCCATCGCGCAGCGACGGATTGATGATATCTTGGGAAAATAACACGTTAATTAATCCGCGTGTTCTCTCAGCATGGAAAACACTCATACGCGCCTGTGCCCTTGCATACTTTGCGAACTCCTTTATGACGCGCGCTTGACCTTCCCGCGCACGACCATCGGATATTGCCATGATACGCACGACACTATCGAGCTTTGCTGACCGTATTGCTTCGCCCGCCAGCGAGAGTGATTACAGCTTCACGCCAAACCGCATTAAAATTGAAATCCTCTCTGGCCTGACGGTTGCGCTGGCCCTCGTTCCCGAGGCGGTGGCCTTTGCGTTTGTCGCAGGCGTTGATCCGCTTGTTGGGCTTTACGCGGCTTTTATCGTAGGCTTGATTACAGCTGTATTTGGTGGACGCCCTGGTATGATTTCAGGCGCAACGGGCGCCCTTGCCGTTGTGATGGTCGCGCTAGTTGCGCAGCACGGCGTAGAGTATTTATTTGCGACCGTCGTTGTTATGGGGATATTGCAAATCCTCGCAGGGGTCTTTCATCTTGGTAAGTTTATACGCCTCGTCCCCCATCCCGTGATGCTCGGCTTTGTAAACGGCCTCGCAATCGTCATTTTCCTTGCGCAGCTTTCGCAGTTTCATGTTCCAGGCGCAGAACACGTTACCGCCGAAGGCGCGCACGGACCTAGTATTTTTAACGCCCCCTATATGACGGGCGCGCCGCTTATGATGATGCTTGGCCTTGTTGCGCTTACGATGGCCATCATATGGGGCACCCCCAAAGTCACGAAGTTCATTCCCGCTCCGCTCGCCGGTATTGGTATTGTCGCGCTTCTTGTGATTGTCTTTAAAATTGACGTCCCGCGCGTAGGCGATTTGGCATCCATCGAGGGCGGTCTGCCGAAATTCCATATTCCCATGGTACCGCTAAACTTAGAGACGCTAAAAATCATCATGCCCTATGCCGTTATTTTGGCGGCAATCGGCCTGATTGAAAGCTTGCTCACACTTAATCTCGTCGGCCGCATTGTGAATAAACGCGGCGGCGCGTCCCAAGAATGTATGGCGCAAGGCGCGTCCAACCTTGTGACAGGATTCTTTGGCGGCATGGGCGGCTGCGCGATGATTGGCCAATCTATGATTAATGTAAAATCAGGCGGCCGTACGCGTCTCGCAGGTATCGCGTCGGCGTTATTTCTCCTCTCGTTCATTCTTTTTGCCTCACCGCTAATTGAGCAAATCCCCCTTGCCGCGCTTGTCGGCGTAATGTTCATGGTCGTAATTGGCACCTTTGCTTGGCAGTCCTTTGCAATCCTTCGTAAAGTCCCTTTGATGGACGCTTTCGTGATTATCCTCGTGACCGTTGTGACGGTCTGGCACGATCTAGCTGTTGCTGTTGTTGTCGGCGTTATTGTCTCGGCGCTCACCTATGCGTGGAATAACGCCCGCCGCATTGACGCCCATATCCGCGATGGCAAGAACGGCGCTAAAGTCTACGAAATCGAAGGACCCTTGTTTTTTGGGTCAGCGGAGGGGTTTGAAGAACTCTTTGACCCTATGAATGATCCTGACCTCGTCGTTGTCGATTTCGCCAATAGCCGCGTTGTTGACCAATCCGCCTTACAGGCGATCGATGCGCTGGCTGAGAGCTACACGCAGCAAGGTAAAACCTTGCAATTGCGCCACCTCTCCAAAGAGTGTCACCGCCTTCTGAATAAAGCAGGTCAGCTTATTGTCGATAGCGATGATGACCCTGACTATGAGCTTGCGGTCGATTATGGTGTTCGCAAGGGTGTGCTGGGCGGCCATTAATCTGCGCGTGTAGCGCGCGTAATTAAGGTGACGAATCTGCTTAGCGCTGATAAGTCGTGACTATGATTGTAATTACTAAAACTGCTGACCTCATCGAATTTTGTAATGCGGCGCGCGGCAAAGACTTTTTATGCGTTGATACAGAGTTCATGCGCGAGAGTACATTCTATAGTCAGCTTTGCCTTATACAAGCCGCTACAAGCGATAGTGAGGTCATTATCGACCCGCTCGCGGAGGGCATTGACCTTGCGCCGTTCCTCGAATTGCTGATGGACAGCGCAATTACCAAGGTCATGCATGCGGCGCGTCAAGATATGGAAATATTCTATATGCTTTGCCAAGGCGTCCCCGTCCCTGTGTTCGATACGCAAATAGCGGCGATGGCGTTAGGCTTTGGCGATAGTGTTGGTTACATGGCCCTCGTCAAAGGCCGTTTGGATGTGAACCTTGATAAAGGCGCGCGTTTTACGGATTGGTCTCGTCGCCCTCTTTCTGATAAACAGCTTCATTACGCGATTGGTGATGTCACGCATTTGCGAGATCTCTATCCCGGCATGATTGAGGAGCTGACGCAGCGCGGACGCCTGAAGTGGGTTCTGGAAGAAATGGCCCCTCAAATGGAAGAGAGCCTTTATACATTTGAGCCTGAAACAGCGTGGGAGCGCCTTAAAGTCCGTAACTTTAAAAAACCTTACCTTGCCGCGCTCAAGGCTGCTGCGGCATGGCGGGAGCGCGAAGCTATTGCACGTGATATACCGCGCCGCCGCGTCATGAAAGATGACAGCCTTTACGACATTGCCCTCAACAAACCTGTTGATTTGAAAGCGCTCGAGCGGTTGCGCTCTGTCCCGCGCGGTTTTGAAAAATCCTCAAAGGCAAAGGATTTAGTCGAGGCAATTGCCGCCGCATTAGACAATGCCGACGATTATGCGCCTAAAGTAGAGCGCGCGAAAAACCGCCCTCCCAATACAGGTGCAGCCGTAGAAATGCTGAAGACGCTTTTGAGGTTGCGGACAGAGTATGTGGATATAGCCCCGCGCCTTGTTGCCAATAACGCTGACATTGAATTGATTGCCGCCTTTGGTGAGAAAGCCGATGTAGCGGCACTAAAAGGCTGGCGCCGAGAGGTCTTTGGGGATGACGCCCTAAACATGTTAGCGGGCAAAATCGCGCTACGCCTTGAAGGTAATGAGGTTGTCGCGGAAGAAATATAGCTTTGCCAAGCTTTCCCGAAATACCCGAGTCCCATAATCACGAGGTTTACGGCCGAAACTTTGTCTATGAACCGGCCGCTGGCTTACCAAAAATAATTCATGAAGATGACGACCTGATTGTTATTGATAAACCGAGCGGGCTATTGTCCGTGCCCGGCAAGACGGAACCTGATTGCGCCGAGGCTCGCATCAGAGATTATTGCCCTGCAACACTTCTGGTTCACCGGCTTGATTTACCAACATCGGGCGTGATGGTTTTTGCGAAGAACTCCCACGCACAGCGGCATCTGGGTCTTCAATTTGAAAAACGCACGAGCCGTAAGACCTATGTTGCAAGAGTGTGGGGAGAGGTTCAGCCTGATAGCGGCACAATAAATTTACCGCTGACGGCTGACTGGCCCAACCGCCCGCGCCAGATGGTAAACCATGAACGTGGGAAACCCTCTGTGACAGATTGGGAAGTCCTCTCAAGGGATAAAGGCGTGACGCGGCTTATATTATTCCCTCAAACGGGACGCTCTCACCAACTTCGAGTGCATTGCCTCGAGCTAGGTCACCCTATCTTGGGCGATAGAATATACGCCCACCCAGAAGCATTTAACGCCGCAGAGCGTTTGCAATTACATGCCCAAAGCCTATCAATCAGGCACCCCATTGGCGGAGAGTGGATAGAATTTGAAGCGCCCTGCCCTTTTTAAAGAATAAGCGAAAATCGGACTTATTTTTCGCGGCTCAGGGGTATTTGGCATTGAGCTTGCATCCTCACCCTTATCTTTACGATGAGGACACTGAAATGACTTATATTAGCAAACAGGCAAAACTTGACTCTCCCGCGGCGCAAAGAAAGATAAAGCTTGGGGCCATAGCCTTTGCGGCTATTGCGGCGATATGCGCGGCGATATTGATGAGCGCGCCTCAATCTAAACCTCGTCCACTTGCCACTCAGCCCGCCACTTTAGAGCTCGCCGGCTCTTCTGTTGATCCTCAGACGACATTCAAATCATCACAAAAGCTATCCTATCATGCGATCGATAATTCTATTCGCGACGTCCAAATGGAGACGGCTCATCTTGGCCATTCAATGAAACTCGCCCTAATTTCTGACAAAAACCCCATCAAACGATTCTTTGTATGCGTTGAACGTACATACAGCTTGATGGGCATGCTGGTTGGGCTCGCCTTTATATTTACGCTTGTTTCATTTGGCTTTATTCGTGCACCAAAAGGCGATCTTTCGAACTATTGAGCCTAAAGATAATCTGATTGAGCTGGCACTAACCGCTCTAGAAAACTGTCAGCAGTTTTAAGAATATCAGCCTTAACCTGTTCGTCCATTTTTTCAAGGTTACGATAGATCATGCTCATGCGGTTATTACCCTTAAGTACATCTTCATTTCTTTCAATAAAGTGCCAATATAGGCTATTGAATGGGCACGCCTCTGGGCCAATACGTTGCTTGACGTCATATTTGCAAGAGCTGCAATAATTGCTCATGCGGTTGATATAAGCCCCGCTGCTGGCGTAGGGTTTTGAGCCTAATAGTCCGCCATCGCCAAATTGGCTCATCCCTAAAGTGTTAGGCAATTCTACCCACTCAAAGGCGTCAATATAAACGGCTAGATACCATTCATGTACCTGCTTGGGGTTAACCCCAGTCAGCATGGCAAAATTGCCTGTCACCATGAGGCGCTGAATGTGGTGGGCGTAGGCGTGCTGCTTTGTTTGCCCCACAGCCTCGGATAAGCAGTGCATGTCCGTCTCGCCTGTCCAATAAAAATCAGGTAAATCGCGGGTGGCTCCGAGCGCATTGCGCTCAAGGTATTCAGGCATAAAATGCCAATAAATTCCGCGTACATATTCGCGCCAGCCGATAATTTGTCGAATATAGCCCTCTGCGGCGTTGAGTGGTGCATCACCCTTCTTATAGGCGGTCTCTACGGCGCGGCAAATCTCAAGCGGGCCGAGCAACCCTGCGTTCAAATAAAGCGACAGTAGGGAATGATATAAAAACGGCTCTCCCGTCAACATAGCGTCTTGATAATCACCAAAAAGAGGCAAGGCTTCTTCAATAAAATAAGACAAACTTTCCAGCGCGCCGTCCCGCGTCACAGCATAGAAGAAATCACCTGTGTCGCCATATCGCGTAGGAAACTCAGTTTCCACCATTTCGATGACGTCTTTCGTAATCCCGTCAGGTTCAAACCGTTTGGGCACGGGCATGAACAAGTCTGCTTTGGCGGGTTTGCGGTTGTCCTTATCAAAGTTCCATTGTCCGCCCTCTGGATCGTCACCATCCATTAACAATTCTGTCTTGCGACGCATCTCACGGTAAAAATATTCCATACGATACTGCTTACGCCCGTCGGCCCACCGCGCAAACTCAGATTTAGAGGCAATAAAGCGGCTATCGGGCATGAGGGTAATAGGCACGTCAAGCGCCTCTTCCCATCCAGAAGCCTCTTCAAGCACCCGATATTCTGAGGGCTCACAGAGCCGAATTTGTTTTGGCGCATGGCGCTGCACGGCTCGTCTCAGCTCTTGCGTGAAGCTGCCTGTATTATTCTCATCGGTTAGAGCGACGTAGTCGACAAGCCAGCCTTGGTCCCTCAGGGATTTAGCAAAATGACGCATAGCAGAGAAAAGGAAAATAAGTTTCTTGCGGTGGTGCGGAACCGTCTCGGCTTCGCTGCGCACTTCCATCATTAAGATAATGGCGCTGTCTTTATCACTTATCGAAAGCGGCGGTAAATCCAGTGAAAGTTGGTCGGCAAAAATGGGAATTAAAACTGTCATAAAGTCCTTACGATTGACGGTGATAATCGTTCAATATCCATCTCGTTTTCTGTGCGGCGCGTAAGCATTACGTGGCTCATAAGAAACCAAATCTTCCGACCAAAGACTGCGCTGCCTGCGGACGCCCGTTTTCCTGGCGCAAAAAGTGGGAGCAGGTTTGGGATGAGGTTCGCTATTGCTCTGAGCGTTGCAAGAGGACAAAATAATGTTTGAAAGTCTGGGAAGAAATTTGCGCGTTGTCGTGGTCGGCGCGAGCGGTGGCATTGGGGCGGCATTAGTTGAGCGGCTTGTTGCCTCCGGCCATATTGAGCGCGTTCACGCTCTGTCACGGCAAGGCAAGGCACATCCCTCACCCAAAGTTTCCAACCTGACTTTTGACTTCACAAGTGAAGCTAGCATTGAGGCCGCCGCACAAGCACTTGCGGAAGCAGGCCCACTTGATGTCGTCATAGTCGCAACAGGGCTTTTACAAGGCGACGGTATCAGTCCAGAGAAGAACCTGCGCGCCTTATCAATTGACGGTTTTGAAAAAAGCTTTCTGATTAACACCGTAGGCCCTGCCATGACGGCCAAATACTTCCTTCCTCTCATGCGGCGCGACGGAAAAGCGGTCTTCGCAGCACTCTCTGCGAGAGTCGGGAGTATTTCCGATAACCGTATCGGCGGCTGGTACGCTTACCGAAGCGCGAAGGCAGCCCTCAACATGACCCTCAAAACGCTTTCAATCGAGATGGGACGGCGGTTCAAAGAGCTGGTTATTATCGGCCTACATCCCGGAACAGTCGACACAGACCTCTCAAAACCGTTTCAAGGCAATGTCCCAGAAGGAAAGTTATTTACGCCCGATTATAGCGCCGAGAAACTACTCGCGGTTATTGATCAGGTCACGCCCGCCGATAGTGGAAATGTACTGGATTGGGCCGGAAAGACGGTCACGCCCTAAAGAAATTCCGGTTCTTCCCACCGGTTGATATGGCGCGACACATAAACCTTCGTCATATCGGCTTTATCGGACTGGGCTTGCATTTCAAGATTTTGCACAAGGCTTTGCAGCGCAGGAACCGTACGAGCTGTCCGAGAGACAATATAGGTCACAACATCTTTGGAGACAGCGCGGCCAAGGTCTTCAAATAGTTGCCGCGTTATCCCCTCTAGCAAAACATCATCTGGCTCCGAAAGCTCAAGAACAGGCGTGTTTTTAAGACGAGAGCGCAGATCAGGCAGCGCAATAGTCCAACCTTCAGGGTGGGTCTTTGCCGTTAGCAATAGGACGTTAACCTCCCCCGTCAAGGCGCGGTTCATATGTGCAAACAACTCGGTTTCTTCCATGTCTTCGATATTGTCTAACACGCAGCTTTGACTGCTTGAGGCGGCAAACGCTGTTGCCAAATGCGTTTTTCCTGTCCCGCTATTTCCTATTAGAAGCAGAATGGGCGCAGGCCAATTACGCCAATCTTGGAGATGCGCCACAACTTTTTCGTTGCAGTCAGACGTCAAAAAGCGCTCAAAGCTCATCGCTTTGGCGGGCGAAAGATCAAACGGAATCTGTTGTGGAGTTTTCAAGGTCGCCATACCGCTTTGTAGCGGCTTGCCGCGCTATCTTCTATAGTTATTGCGGGCGAGATAAGTACCAATTTTGGGATCGCTCTCAACCTTCACGCCTTTAAACTGTAGCTCATTGGCAAGGCGGCCAAAATCGCCAACCGTTAGCGTCATCATCGCGCCGTCTTTTGAAAGCGCGTCAAGGCGCGCATCTGTGATTTGCGCCGAGCCATTGATCGCGTCTTGCAGGCGAAGCCAATCGTCATGGGAATTGTATAAGATAGAGACCACCATTGTTTGGGCATTCGCCGCCAGGTTGACTGACGCTTCTTTCCAACCGTTTTCCAGCCCCTCTACCGCTTGAGACGCGCCCCTGAGCGGGTCGTTTGCGATTACCGTGCCCGCATTGGATTTCACGCCCGTATCAATCGCAATATCTGTCAGATAAATTTGATAAGTTGGCGCTCCTCCCTCTGCTCGCGCAACAAGAACTTGGTTCACGCCAGCAGCCGCAGCCGCAGCACGGAGCGCGTCGACATTGCCAGCGGCCGCATCCTGCGCCGAGACAAGCCCTGAGGCCTCTTTGTTTGAAATCACTGGCGTTAACGCATGACTATATCCGCCGCGGGCCCAAGCCTCTGTCCATGCATTTTCCGCATTGGGCGCCTCGCCGTTAAGAATTGGAATGACCAACCGTGCGCGCGCCTGTGTTGAAATCATATTTAGCCCATTAGCTTCGATATAACTTTTCACGCGGCTTGGGTTAAACGCCACAGTAATATCCCCAAGATACCGGTTAGCCGAGCGCCGCTCATTGCCGATTTGCTGTCCGCGAATGAGTGTGCGCGCCGTTTCAATAGTCATAGGCGCAAGGCCAGCGCTGGCCCGTGCCGTATCGAGCGTTAGCCTCTGGATTAGGATTTCCGCAGCGCGCGTCTGTCCTTGCTCCGTCGCTGCAATCTGGGCTTTGATCGCTGTATCCGCGCTGGCGTCAACAGGAACGCCCGCCACTGTAAACGGGTCGGCAGCATGGGCCGCAGCCGCGAAGGCGAGAATGAAAGCGGCGAGTAGGGTTTGAAAAATTCTTGTCATAAGCGTTATCTATACCGCTTTGGCCCGACGTCAAAGTGGATTTATCTGTCCTAACTGTGTATTGTAGCGATGATAAATGCGCCTTTACCAGACTTCCCTTGCACCGAGTCGGTTTTTAGGCTTTTAAGCGGCAAGTTTAAGGCCGCCAGAAGAGAGAGCTATGACCGACACGTCCAGACCGCAAGATGGATTAACCTATGCAGGCGCGGGCGTAGATATCGACGCGGGCGACGCGCTGATTGACCGGATTAAGCCCTTTGCTAAAGCCACGCGCCGCCCAGGCGCAGATGCAGCCCTTGGCGGATTTGGGGGGGCATTTGACCTCAAGGCGGCAGGCTATGACGACCCCATCCTTATTTCTGGAACAGACGGCGTCGGCACCAAACTTCGCATCGCTATTGATACAGGCAAGCTTGATACGGTCGGCATTGATTTGGTCGCGATGTGCGTCAATGACGTCCTAGCGCAGGGCGCGGAACCACTCTTCTTTCTCGACTATTTCGCAACGGGTAAGCTCGAAACGCACAAGGCCGCCGAAGTTATAAAAGGTATTGCCGCTGGCTGTACATTAGCAGGCTGCGCGCTGATTGGCGGCGAAACAGCTGAAATGCCGGGTATGTATGAAGGCGACGATTTTGACCTCGCGGGTTTCGTTGTCGGCGCCGTAGAGCGAAGCGCGGTCATGCCCCATCTTGACCATATGCAAGCGGGCGATAGCCTTGTCGCCGTCGCCTCATCTGGCCCGCATTCAAATGGATACTCCCTCATTCGCAAAGTCGTTGAACGCTCTGGTCTATCGTGGTCTGATCCCGCACCGTTCGCAAATGGCAAAACCCTCGCCGAGGCGTTGCTTGAACCGACGCGAATTTACATCAAGTCGCTATTGCCGATCATAAAGGCGGGCGATATTAAAGGCCTAGCGCATATCACAGGGGGCGGCTTGACTGAGAACACGCCCCGCATGCTGCCCAATCACCTGAAAGCCGATATTGACTTTGATAGCTTTGAGCGGCCAGCGGTCTTTGGCTGGTTGCAGGAAACGGGCGGCATAGCAGAAGCTGAATTACGGCGCGCTTTTAATTGCGGTGTGGGCTTAGTGCTCGCTGTGGAGTCTGCGAAATCTGCGGGCGTTATAGAAGCATTGACCGCATCAGGGGAAACAGCTTGGGTCATTGGCGCGCTCTCTAATGGCTAGCGAAGGAAATCCGGAAACGAACCCCATAAGGACCGCCGTCCTGATTTCAGGGCGCGGATCAAACATGGTTTCGCTGGCCGAAGCGGCCAAGGCCGATTCGTTTCCAGCAGAGATAGCGCTGGTTATCTCAAACCGCCCCAAAGCGGCGGGACTCCAAAAAGCCCAAACTCTTGGCATCCAATCCATGGTGATAGATCACAAAGCGTTCAAATCCCGCGCGGAATTTGAAAATGCGTTGGACGCCGTCCTGCGCGAAGCCGGTATAGAGCTAATATGCTGTGCGGGTTTCATGCGCGTTCTTAGCGCGGAATTTGTTGCGAAGTGGCCAAATCAAATAATCAACATCCACCCATCACTCCTGCCAAAATATAAAGGCCTTAACACCCATCAACGGGCCCTAGAGGCTGGAGACAGTCATCACGGAGCGTCTGTGCATTTTGTAACAGCGGAGCTTGATGGCGGAAAAGTTATTTCGCAAACCAAGCTTGCGGTCATTCCTGGTGATACGGCTGAGAGCCTCGCACATCGCCTCCTTCCCCTAGAGTTAGCGCTGTACCCCGCCGCGCTAGAAAAGGTCGCAAGGGCCCGACAGGCTTTAAATCATTAGGTCTTTGTTAAGTAAGTCTCTCAAAGAAATCTAAGCGTTTCTTCTCTACTAGGTGTCACAAAAGCTCGTTGCAGAGCTTTGAGGATATTGAATGTTAAGTTACTTAAAGCACCACAAAACGTTATCACGTTTTATGCAAGACAAGAAAGGTAACTTTGCGCTCGTTTGGGCGCTAGGCCTTACGGCGACTATGATATCAGTTGGCGCCGGTATTGACATGTCGTCATCCGCGCGTGTGTCAGCGACCGCCCAATCGGCGGCGGACCAAGTCGCACTGGCTTCCTCTGTTTTTTACTCACATCATGAACGGTTTCCAGAAAACTCCGAAGAAGGTTTCGTGGACGGAAAACTCTACAGAGGGGACGATATAGGTTTTGTCTTTCCAAGCTCAGTTGATAATCGCCGCGTAAGACTAAAAGCGAGTTATGACGAGGAAAAGGGAGAGGTTCATGTGTTAGTTTCGGGCCAGGTCAGAACGTCCTTTATGGGAATGTTCAGCCGGAAATATAAAACGCTGCCCTTTAGTGCTGAGTCGACCGCGAAGTTTAAAGAGACAAAGATAAAGAATCCGGCGTCAATCGTGCTCGTGCTAGACAATTCTGGGTCCATGCTTTGGGATGACAAACCCGCAGACTGCGAATGGGCTTGGAACAGATACCGATGGAACTGGGAACAAGATTGCAGATCACCGAATGGTGCTGAAAGCCGTATTGACGGTCTTAAAGACAGCGTAGAAGATTTCATGGATTTGCTTGATGGTTATGTAAACGACCAAGGCGCGTCTGGAGACCGTGTTCTGCGGACTGGCTTGATCCCTTATAATAATACCATAATCGGCGCGCGAGAAGTCGACATGAAATGGGGTATCCTAAGTAACGGCGACATTAATAGCATGAAAGCAGGTGGCGGAACAAACTCCTCTCCGCCAATTTCAAGAGCTTGGGATTGGCTAAAAGACGAAGATGACATTCACGAAGCCGAAACAGGTGAAGACAATCCATTGAAATATATGATCTTCATGACAGATGGTCAAAATAATGGACAACCGTATTGGTTTCAAAGGGACGGAACTCATTACTGGCGCGGGATTGATTGTAGCGGCAGTAGAGGAAATGGTAGAGGCAACGGTAGAGGCAACAGTAATAAAAACTGCCAATATACCTTCAGAGACAGCTCAACACGCCCCAACATAGAAGACCATCACAGCTGGGAAGAAGGCGAATATGTAAGCGTGTCAGATCATTACTCTAAAAATACATGCGAGGCCATGAAGGCACAAGGCGTAAGAGTATTTACAATTGGATTTGCGCTCGAGCCTGGAACCTATTTGACCAACTACCCACCATCTTGGGGTCAAGATGAAGCCACTATATCTGAAGAAACAACCGATGCGGCTTATTCCCTGCTCGCAGACTGCGCCTCATCGGCTGATGATTTTGTTGCAGCAGAAGACGTTGACGAGCTTGACGACGCTTTCTCAATAATTGGCGAATCTATTGTTGAAGATGTTATCCGGTTAAGCCAGTAGTCAATTCCCTAATCCACGTAGCAAAAAGGCCGGGTCTCCCCGGCCTTTTAACGTCTAAATCTAAGTCATGACAACTAGCCTACGATTTCGGCTTCATTAAAGAAGAACTTGATTTCTTCTGCCGCTGTTTCTGGCGCGTCAGAGCCATGAACGGTGTTGGCGTCAATGCTCTCAGCAAATTCAGCGCGGATTGTGCCCGCAGCAGCATCAGCCGGATTTGTTGCGCCCATGACCTCACGGTAACGCGCGATCGCATTCTCGCCTTCTAGAACCTGAACCACGACCGGACCAGACATCATGAAGTTCACAAGATCATTGTAAAACGGACGTTCGCTGTGGACCGCGTAGAAGCCGCCAGCTTGCTCTTTGGTCAGTTGCAAACGCTTTTGCGCGACGATGCGCAGGCCTGCCTCTTCAATTTTAGCATTGACTTTACCAGTGATATTACGCTTCGTTGCGTCTGGCTTGATGATTGAAAATGTACGTTGCATAGCCATGGGAAACTCCTGTTTAGGCGATAAGCTCTTTAGTTGGCCGCTCTATAGCTGCGACTTGACCCAATGTGAAGCCGTGATACTCACTTCTTACACTTTCAATAGCGCCAACATTTAATAACGGACTAACGTGCTTCATATTAATGACCTGACATATCGTATCGAGGGCCGCGTTCTCTTTGACCAAGCCACGCTCGCAATTAGTGAAGGTCAGAAAGTCGGCCTCGTGGGGCGAAATGGAACCGGTAAGTCGACGCTGTTTAACCTCATCAAGGGCAGCCTTGGAGCGGATGACGGTTCAATTAATTTGCGTAAGGGCGCAAAACTTGGCGCCGTTGATCAAGAAGTCCCCTCTGGTCCAGAAAGCCTCATCAGTACGGTCTTAAACGCCGATAAAGAGCGCACAAGCCTCCTCGACGAAGCCGAAACCGCCAAAGACCCAATGCGCATCGCGGCCATACATACCCGGCTTAGCGATATTGACGCCTATAGTGCCGAAGCCCGTGCCGCGATCATTCTTTCTGGTCTTGGCTTTGACAGCGATGACCAGCTTAAAGCGTGCGCAGATTTCAGCGGCGGTTGGCGTATGCGCGTCGCCCTCGCCGCTATGCTTTTTGCAGAGCCTGATATTTTGCTGCTCGATGAGCCGACCAATTATCTAGACGTTGAAGGCGCCGTTTGGCTAGAGCAGCACATCCGCACCTATCCTGGCACGTGTTTTATCATCTCACATGACAGGGATTTTTTAAATTCTGCTGTCACCCATATTGCCCATTTGCGAGACGGCAAACTCTTTGGCTATCCGGGTGGCTATGATAATTTTGAGCGGCAACTCGCGGAGCAGATACGCCTAAATATGGCGTTGCGGTCCAAACAAGACGATGAACGCCGCCATCTTGAAGCCTTTGTGACGCGTTTTCGAGCCCAAGCGAATAAAGCGCGCCAAGCCCAATCCCGTATTAAACGGCTCGAGAAAATGGTACCTGTTTCGACAATCGTCAGCGACCCGATTGCCCCCATTCGTCTTGAGGGCCCAGAGCGGTCTCTCTCTCCGCCAATTGTTCGTTTTGACAAGGCACAGCTTGGCTATTGCGATGACGTGGCCGTACTAAAACGCTTAGATCTACGTATTGACCCCGATGACCGCATCGGACTTCTGGGCAAGAACGGCGAAGGGAAATCCACATTCGCCAAAGGCATTTTAGGCATACTGGCGGCGCAAAAGGGCTTTATCAAACGCCATAAACGTCTTGAAATTGGCTACTTCGCACAGCACCAAATTGACAGGCTCAATGAAAAATCCTCCGCCTATGACCATGTCGTCAAGCTTATGCCCGACGCAACCGAGGCGCAGCGCCGTGCAAGGCTAGCGAGTTTTGGTCTTGGCGAGAAAAACAGCGAGACCCCTGCGGGTGATCTATCAGGCGGAGAAAAAGCACGGCTTTTATTCTCTCTCATTGGCTTTAACGCGCCCCACCTACTTGTACTGGATGAACCAGCCAATCATCTGGATATGGATAGCCGCGCAGAACTCATCAAATCGCTCAACGCTTATACGGGGGCAGTGCTGATTATCAGCCACGATCGCAACCTACTGGAGTCGGTTGTTGACCGATTATGGGTGGTGAAAGACGGAACCGTATCGACCTATGACGGCAGCCTTGAAGATTACCGCCGAGAGCAGTTGGAGGCGGACCGCAGTAAGAAGCAGGTTAAAAACAAACCTCTACCTGAAGCAAAACAGAGCCGTAAAGACGCGGCCGACGCCCGCAAACGGATTGCCCCCTTAAAACGGGCTGCCGAAGCGCTTGAGAAAAAAATCTCCGCTCACAAAGCAAAAATAGAAGACATTGACAAAGCCCTAAGTGTTGCGGATCTGTTTACTACAAACCCAGAGCGCGCTGTCAGTCTTGGAAAGAGCCGTGTATACAATGAGAAGTTGGTGGAGGCCCTTGAGGATGAGTGGCTCATAAGTCTTGAGGCTTATGAGCACGCGAAGGAACAAGAGGGTCTCTGATAGTTTATAGTGCGCGGAAGGGGGCTGCGCGTCGTTGTGGGATAACAAAATGCTCAATAAATCGACCTTGCCGGACGAGTCCGTCTCGGCTTACATGGAACTTATGATCTGGATATCGGCCCAATATGGGCCTGCGAAAAAACCAGATGTACCAAAAGTTATTAAGCCTGAACCTCCAATTCATCATCGCCGCTGGACAGAAGATGACCCTCGAACCGTTTTCGCTTGGGCCGAGTCTGAAGCCGCCTATCTGTCCGAAATTTGTCAAATGGAAAGTTGGACCATTCAAGTTGCGCCTAATGGCGATCAAGCCAAGCTTCACCCTATAAGCGCCGCAACAGCTTATTTGAAACCATTAAAATCAAATGCGTGGTACGAGAATAGATATCCGGGATATTTTGTTGATTATTTTGGCCGGCCGACGTTTTTCTATGATCCGCGCCGATGCGCTGAAGCGGGTTACTTTGCCAAGACATTACTGCCGCAATTTGCACTTCTGAAGATATATGCCAAATATCCCCCAGCAGAATTTAAAAATAAAGATCTTGCGTCCCTCGTTCAAACGACGGTTTGCCACATGGGTTTTGGGTTTGCCATGTTGGCTATGATACAGCATGACAGAGCGCAAAGCTGGACACCTGTGGCTATGCTTAATGCCTATACACCGCATGATGAGGAGCTACCCTATTTATACGGAACCCTCATTGGTCTTGCCGCTCACCGTCTTACCCGAGAGCAGATTGCGGCGACCTATGGGGCTATTATAACAAATAGAACACGTAAGCTTATTGGCTCAAGCCTCGACCAAATAGATAAACAGGCAGATGTTCTTAAGTTACTAAGATTGTTTTCAAGACCTAACCGCAGCGCACTTCCTGAACATAGCCTTCTTCACTCAGTTCAATCGTCAGGCGGTCTTGCCTAACAGGGCCCAACCGTAGGCCGTCCGTGAGCGTGTTGACAGACGGCGTGTAAATACGTTGCCCCGCAATATATTCACGTACTTCATAGAGCGGCGGTGACGGGGCCGAACCATTAAACATTTCGACCTCGAAATCTTCAGAGAAGGCCGGCTTTAAAATGCGCTGCCGGCCAGGTAATCCTTGAATGTAAATACTACCTTCATGTTGTCCGCGCAGGCCCTGATAAAGAAGCGCGTTGCATTCATCAATCGGCGTGAGCGACCGTGTTGGTTCAGGCTGTAAGTACTGCGGTACAATATACTGCCCCCGCACGGCACCTGCTGGAAAAACACCCTGCCCTGGGGCTGGTTGATAGCCAGGATAAACGCCGCCGGGCGTTGTCCCGCAAGCAGATAATGCAAGTGCCGATAAAATAAGCGCGTAACGAATCATATAATGAGGTTAGCAGGAATATGGTTAACGATAGATAGCCAAATTACAGCCGTGAGGCGACTTTAGCAGTTAGTGCGTGTATCCGGGGTTGGTCCGGTTGAGTTTGCGCATCAGGCCTGGCCAAACAAGGTTGTCCCCCATGCCCGGCACAAATGCTGCCGCGCCTTGTTGATAAACACGCTTGCCCATTGCCTCTGGCTCTTCGTGCAAATGTTCTTCGCCGCCAACGCTTTGCGCAAAAATTTGTGTTTTGCAGGCGTTCTCTAAGAAATACATCCGCAGAAACGCTGTGCCGCATGTCGGGCCACACGTCAGCGTTCCGTGATTGCGTAGCATCATAAGTGATTTATCACCGAGGTTAGCAACAAGGCGTTCGCGCTCATCGTGATCCAACGCAATGCCTTCATAGTCGTGATATGCTAAATCAGATTCTACTTGCATCGACATTTGCGTATAACGGCGCAGTCCCTTTTTCTGCGCGGACACGGCCATACCGTAAGGCGTGTGGACATGAATAACACATTTCGCATCATGACGCGCCGCATGGACAGCGCTGTGAATCGTAAAGCCTGCGGGATTGATAAAATAAGGCGTCTTTTGGCAAATCTTGCCGTCCATATCTATTTTTACGAGGGCCGACGCCGTCATTTCGTCAAACATCACGCCGTAAGGATTAATCAGAAAGCGGGCTTCCAGCTCACCTTTATCATTGGCCTCATCAGCCAGCCGCATAGAAATATGTGTAAATACCAAATCTGTCCAACCATAGAGCGCACAGAGGCGGTATGTCGCCGCAAGCTGCACCCGCGCGGCCCACTCCGATTCTGAGACAGCCCCCTCAAGGCGAGTCACTTCGGTCGGATCAGGAATGTTAAATCCGGGGGTTGTTTGCATGGCCGAGGCGGTGTCTGTCTGCGCGTTCATAATTTCTCTCTCGATGTACCTTTTTGGCAATATGCGTTAATCTTGGGACGGGAGCAAGTCAGCTTTAAGTGTCGCCAAAGCTATATGCTCCTCTTTGCCCAAATTTGCTGCTGCCGTTACACTGGTGTGAATGCCAAATATTACCGCGCCCGTTTTTGGCAAGCGGCGAAAGCTCTGCCGCTCTATGCGCACATAGCGAGGCGCATGAGGGTGGATTGGCTTTGCTATGCCCTCCCCGCGCGGCTGATGTAGCTCTGGGTCTGTGTAAATCAGAAAGTTCGCGCGCCAGAGCGGCTGCTCCACGCGAATAGCTTTGAACATGCGCTGCACAGAGGTCGCGACACGGTCATCATACTCATCAACAGGCGTGTGGATAGACGCGAGACTCCGCCCCATTTTTTCTGAGAGTTTCCAAGAGCTTGGAAAGCACATGACACCTGCAGTAAGGATATGTGGGTCATCTTCGCCTAGCTCTCCGTGCTGTTCTCTATCTTGAAGAATACATAAATCGGATTGAGTGAGCCGCGCTGCCGTGACGAGGGGTGCAGCTTCTGTAAGGTCAACAGATACGCCGTCTGGAC
>CAKZTE010000010.1 GCA_937923115.1 uncultured Caulobacterales bacterium
GCGTTTCTTGCGCCTTGTCCAGCCTCAGGTCTTGTGACTTACGGGACGCGCGATTCTATCGTGCCGCATGAAGACGTGGACCGTGTGGTTGAGAAAATTCGCGTCCAAAAAGGCACGCAGATTTCAACGCACGCCATCGAAGGGGCGGATCACTTCTATACAGACCACTTGGATATCACGATGGACGTCATTGACGATTATCTGGATGAGCATCTTGACCCGCGTTACAGCCCGCCGCGAGAGCCGCGTCTTTTGGGTTTTGACGGAGAATAGACTTACGAATGTGCGATGACGCCGCCTGTCATTTCAACCTTTACGCCTGTCGTCTTTGGAAAAGAAAGCGGCAGGCATTTTGCTGTCCGTGCAGCCAAATAAGCGAAAGCCTGCGCCTCTAGCGCGTCACCGTCCCAGCCATGCGTTTCAGCCGCTGTGACCTTTACTCCAGTCGCTTCGCGCAATGCGGCCATAATTGCAGGATTGAGCCGCCCGCCGCCGCACACGATGATTTGGCTTACGCCGCTCTGAGTTTGGACCAAGGTTTTTGCGGATGCCATAGCCGTAAAAGCACAGAGCGTTGCCGCACCGTCTTTGGCGTTCAATCCGTGCATGCGGGATAAGACATCAAAATCATAACGGTCAGCAGATTTCGGAACGGGAAGGTTAAAAAACTCTCGCTTTAACCACCCCTCTACGCGGGCAAAATCTGGCGTGCCGCGAAAGGACAGAGACCCATCTTTGTCGTAATCGCCTAAACCCGCCTTCTTTACCCATTGATCTAGCGGTCCATTCCCGGGGCCTGCATCGCTTGCAATCAGGTCTCCTTTGCCATCCAAAAGCGTGAAGTTACTGACGCCGCCAACGTTAAGTATCGCCGCGCCGGCCTCCAGCCCTGCCATCTCCAGCAAAGCCTTATGATAGACGGGGGCAAGCGGAGCACCCTGACCGCCCGCGGCAACATCTGCACTTCGAAAATCATAGGCTACGCTTATACCAAGTGTTCGCGCGAGTTTTGCGCCATCGCCGATCTGCAAAGTCTTCCCTTCCGCGCCTTTCTTGGGCGCGAGGTGCAAAACGGTCTGGCCATGAAACCCCACTAAATCAAAATCACTTATCGCTAACTTTGATTTGAAAATAAGTGCCTGCACGGCCGCCACATGCGTTTGGTGCAAAACATCTTCAGCCAGTGAAAATTCGTTGGGATGCGGTCCGTTAAAATTCCAAGCGAGCGCCTTTAAGGTCGCGCTTTCTAGCACGCTGCGTTCAATCGCTGAATATGGCAAAGACACGCTAGTACCAAAACCAAATATCGTCTTGCCATCTGTCTCCAGAATGGCCGCATCGACCCCGTCGAGTGAAGTCCCGCTCATCAAGCCAATGACGCGGTAAATCTTTTTATCAGTCAGACCCATTATAAATCGCTCGATATTTCGTCTTAGGCCCGCAAAACGCCTGGGGCTTTGACATTGGTGCCGGCATTGCTAGAACGCCCTTCAACATTCTTTATAGGCGCGATTCATGGCCAATTACCAATCCCAGTTTATGAAAACTCTGACAGAACGCGGTTACCTCTACCAGTGTACCGACGAAGGCGCATTGGATAAAGCGGCCTTAAAAGGCGTGACCGGATATATCGGATTTGACTGCACAGCGCCTAGCCTTCATGTTGGGTCATTGGTGCAAATCATGATGCTGCGCCATTTGCAGAAATGCGGCGGCACGCCAATTGTGTTATTGGGCGGCGGAACGACAAAAATTGGCGACCCGTCAATGAAGGACACGACGCGGCCTATCCTGACCAACGCACTGATTGAGAAAAACAAAGCGGGCATTCGTCAAGTTTTTGCGAAATTTCTCGATTTTGACGGACCAAATGCGGCGATAATGGCAGACAATGCGGATTGGCTGGACGCCCTCGGCTATATCCAGTTTCTTCGCGAAGTCGGGCCGCATTTCACGATTAATCGTATGATTACTATGGAAACGGCCAAGCGTCGGCTTGAGAATGAACTGCCGATGACGTTCCTTGAGTTCAACTACCCTCTCTTGCAAAGCTATGATTTCGTTGAGCTAAATCGCCGCTACGGCTGTAGTCTGCAACTAGGCGGTTCAGATCAGTGGGGCAATATTGTGACAGGCGTAGATCTCACAAGGCGCATGGATGGCAAAGAGTGTTACGGTTTCACGACCCCTCTCATCACAACTGCATCAGGCGGCAAAATGGGCAAAACAGTAGACGGTGCGGTATGGCTTAACGGCGACCCGGGCGTCAGCGCGGAGCATCACCGCACACCCTATGATTACTGGCAGTTTTGGCGCAATACGGATGACGCCGATGTCGGAAAATTCATGCGGCTTTTCACCGATATGACCTTGGACGAAATTTCGGAAATGGAGGCTTTTGAGGGGGCTGACATTAATCTTGCGAAGGTGCGCCTTGCGAATGAAACAACGGCCTTATTGCACGGTGCACAGGCCGCAGCCGAAGCCGAGGCGACGGCCCGCGAAACATTTGAACGCGGCGGAGCGGCAGCGGGTCTCCCGACTTTTGGAACGCCCCTCGCGAGCCTCTCGGACCTATCCATTTTGGACGCGGTTTTGTTGGTTGAACTGGCAGCATCAAAAGGTGAAGTGCGCCGCCATATCAAAGGCAACGCGCTTAAAATTAATGATACGCGCATTGAGAATGACACGCGCACGCTGTCAGAATCTGACATAGACAATGACGGCGTGATTAAGGTTTCCGTTGGCAAAAAACGTCACGCTTTAATCAAGCCTGTTTAATCTGTTACGGTGCGTCCGGCGCCGGAGGGGCCTTAGGCCGAACAGACTCGATTTGGTCTTTCAGCTGCTCAGGCAGATCTTCACGCTGAGTTGCAAATATCCCGCGAAGGAACCCTGGCGTCAGAGCAGAAAGTGGGTTCACGGCAACTTGCGCCTGTGAGAACGGCCCCTGAACTGTATAATTGAGGGCGAATATACCCTCCCCTTTTTTGCCAACAAATATGTCGCCAATTAAGGGTATTGAGCCCAGTAATGAATTCGCCGTGTATGCGGGAACAAGCACGCCATCCAAATCCAGAGCTTTTAACCCGAAATCGATCTCGCCATTAGCCGTCATGCCAAGACCAGCCCCTGCTGCGCGGGCTTCTCTGACGCTTAAGCGCCCATCAGCATAAGAGAAAGGAGCTTTCAAGCTGTTAAACTTGAGCCCCTTGCCATCTAGCGCTTCTACCAAGCCCTGCAAGGAGGCGAGCGACAACATGGTCGTCATAATTGGGGCATCAATCACAACCAACTTATCAAGCTGAGCCGTCCCCGTTAGCGGCCCATCGGCGCCGACAACTGGCAAATCCGCGCTAAGCTGTAGGCGCCCGCCTTGGAAGCTCTGTACGTCGAACAACGCAAATGCCGCGTCGGATGCGCTTGGAATATCAACCTCGAGCATACGTATGTTCTTCTCAGGGTTTGTACTAAGATTAACGTTAAAAGCGCCGTCGCCCTTAATCCCCTTAAGCCGCGCTTGCGTTACCCCGAGACCGTCGTGCGCAAACAATATATTAGCGTCTTTCACAATGTAACCTTCACTTAAAGCGAAGCGTTTGACAGAACCCGTCAAAAGAACAGGCACATCAATCATACTGCCAGATCCGCCCAAAGGACTCCTGACGAAGGGTGAGACATCAAGAAAATCACCTGAAACAAAGATATCAAAGCGCGATTTATCTGCACTTGGTTTGATTTGAGCCTCCGCGTCGACAAAACCCGCAATTTTAGCTCGGGTGAAATCCATTTTTTCGAGCTTGTAATCTGCGCCAATATTTAATTCTCCCTCAAGGTCTAGACCAGGGGACTTGATCTTTATGTTTTGCAACGAAAGCTGTTGATCTTTTGTGAACGAAAGCTCACCTGTCATCAGACCATCAACTCCTTTGGGTTTACTCCAATACGGCCCAATGCGCATGTCCGTTTCTTTAAGGTCTGCCACAACCTGCGCGCCCGTTATCGCAAGGCCGTCCGCTAGCGCGTTTATAGACAAACCAACATCACCGCCGCCGATAAACTCGCGCAGTCCAATTCCAAAGCTATCTAAATCTGATTGGTTGAGACGTCCTTCAACTCTGTAACGCGACGGCGTCGCACCATTATCAAAAACCTCTCGCCAACTCAGGTTCGTTTGCCACGGGCCGATGTTAACGGGCCCCTTGACGGATAAACCATCTCGATCCGCAAGAAGGTTTACAGCGCCCTTAGTGAGGGCATTTTTGCCAACTGAAAACGGCGCGGACACTTCCGTTAACTGTCCAGAGATTTCAAAATCGACTTGGTCCAAGGTGATTTTTTGGCGTAGCGGACGGGTTACGCTGAGTTTGATATTACCTGTACCAGAAAACTCCTCGGGGCTAACACCATATGGGGTGACATATTCAAATGGTTTCTGATCTATCAGTCCCACCAGCGTCGTAACAGGCCCCCGCCCCTCACCTTCGATTATCAAATCGCCGCCGTAAGGATAAATTCTTGGGATAGTCACTTTGCCGTGGCTTAACACGACGTCATCAATTTCGCCTGTATCCACGGTAAAAATGATCTGATTACCGAGCAAAACTCCATTTCCTGTCACGCCCGTCAAAGGTGTCATAGTCGAAATGTATTTGACCTCACCGCCCGCAAGGTCAAAAGTAACGGTGAGATCTTCATCCTTGAGCGGCTGGCCAGAAAGCACCGCTTCTCCGCCGTTAAAACGAATATCAAAGTTTGACAGATCCGCCTTGACAATACTGTTTTCAACCCATTTCCTTGCACCGCGAATTAATGTTTCTGGCCAAAGAGAAAGCAATTGCTCATGCGTCAGCGTCCCATCAATACGGCCAGCCAAGAAAGCCTCGACAGGCTTTCCGCTCTCATTGCGCTTCAAGCTGCCCCGCATACGCGGCTGAAACGTACCGAAATCAGCCGAAAGGTTATCAAATAGAAATTTGTTCTCGCCCCTCAATATTTGCCCATCGATTCTTACATCCGAGAGCGAAACGGGAGTAACACCCAGTGCACCGCCGCTATAATTTACGTCGCTGAATGATAAATTAAAGCGTGTATTTTTTGACAATAACCCATCTGAAAGACTGCCAAGATTAGACAGCGTAACGCTCCCATTACCCGATAACCAATCACTTTGTAGATCGAAATTTTTGAGCTCCATCGTTTGCTTGGCAGGGTTATAGCCGCCTTGAATACGGGCTGATTCAAATAATGTTTGCTGCCCTCCGCGGTTTAATCCGCCTGCCCCAACATTCAGGTCAAGGTTTAACGCGATAAGCCCCTGGCCGCGGCTTGCCAAGCTATCGACACTTAAGCTTAGCGGGGCATCAAGCCCTAAAACAGATTTAAAAACGCTGAGATTAGGAAGCGCTTTCGAAGGGTTCAAATTATCTGCAGTGAAAGTGGCATTGACGTTTTGCAGGTCTGGAGACACCTGGCCCTTTAAAGTCAATGCAGTCATGTCATTCTGGCCACTTACATACAGATCTGCCGTCATATCAAAAATGACAGCATTAGAAACAAAGGCCACATCAAAATCCGCGTCGTTCAGCTCTGCCGCATACTTGGCGCCTGCATCTTGAACATATATTTTCGCGTTTTCGATACTCAATGATTTTATACGCCCTATCTCTAAATCATTATCACCATCATTTTTTTCTCCGCGCCAAACGGGTCCAAACTGGCCGACAGTGTCAGGCGTGCCAAGACCCGCGATGAAGTTACCCTCAGAATCGCGTATAAAACTCAGCTCCCCGCCGTTAACTCGCACCCGAATGGGATCGAGTTTGCCCTGAACAATATCGCGCAACGCTAGCTCGGTTTCAACATAAGCAAGCTCGTTGAGCGGAGTGCCGCTTTTCGTGGTGACCGATATACCTTTGGCACGAAAAATAACTGTGTTATCAGCGGCTTCCCACGTTAAGGTCACGTCACCTACATCCGCACTTTTACCCTCAAACGCACCTGAGAACCAGCGCGACGCTTCAGCTTTAAAAAAGGAAACATCGGCAACACGCTGCGCGATGAGCATGTTTACAGCGCAGAGCCACACGAACGAAACGCCTAAGACAGCCGCCGTTATATCTCCGGTTATACGGTATAAGCGATAAAAAACAGCCCTTATCCAAGAGGATAC
Organism: uncultured Caulobacterales bacterium; assembly: GCA_937923115.1. Classification (GTDB taxonomy): domain Bacteria; phylum Pseudomonadota; class Alphaproteobacteria; order Caulobacterales; family Maricaulaceae; genus Fretibacter. The sequence continues at coordinate 6,173 of CAKZTE010000010.1, forward strand.
TCTTCCATTTCCACGCTCAGGATTGACCGAAATACCGCCCATAGCGCCGCCCCCGAACGCTACGGCTGTAGAGCCCTTTTCTATATCTCGAGTCTGCTCAGTCTTTTCGCTCATATACCCTTGTGCTCTAAGCTGACTGAACTTAGAAATCCAGTCAGCCGTAAGCATATTACAGTATAGTTAAGGAGACCATGATGGCCGAGCTGCAAGTTGGCGAGCAAGCCCCAGACTTTTCACTTCCGCGTGACGGGGGCGACATTGTGACCCTCGATGATTTTCGCGGCCATTATTTGGCAATATACTTCTACCCCAAAGACGACACACCAGGCTGCACAATGGAAGCTTTAGATTTTTCAGCCCTAAAGTCAAAAATCGAACTTGTAAATGGGCGCGTGCTAGGCGTGTCAAAAGATACCGTGGCGAAGCATGATAAGTTTGTAGCAAAACACGATTTGACAATCCCCCTTATTTCTGACGCGGAAGGCGATATGTGCGAGAACTATGGCGTTTGGGTTGAAAAGAATATGTATGGGCGCAAGTATATGGGCATCGAACGTGCAACATTTTTGATTGGGCCGACAGGCAAAATTCTTCAAATCTGGCGGAAAGTTCGTGCCAAAGGACATGCCGAAGCAGTCTTTAAAGAACTTAAATCTCACGCGGAGTAATGGCGACGGCTCTCATGCTTGCGAATGCGGTTCTGGCTGCAAGCACCCCCAGTGCCAAAGTCGCGGCCGCCAAGCGGCTAATGAAAAGCTGGGCTGACGGGATAGAAATAGGCAGCACGTCGGGAGTGTTGAGCGATAATCCTGCTCGGCCTCCACGGCCTGTCTTAGTTGATCCACGCGATGCAAAGCGCAGGCGTCTTGGAACTGAGGCTGGCCGCGCAGCTCTTTTGCATGCGGTCGCGCACATTGAGTTTAACGCCATAGACCTCGCTGCAGATATGCTGTCGCGTTTCACCAACGATTCACGCATTGATGCGCCAGCACGGCATGATTTTTGCTCTGACTGGATTAGTGTCTGCGCAGATGAAGCGCGGCACTTCGAACTAGTGGAGAACCGCATGGCAGAAATGGGCGTCTCATATGGGGACCACCCCGCGCACAATGGTCTTTGGGAGGCCGCACTCGCGACAAAAGACAATTTTGCCGCCAGATTAGCCATTGCGCCGCTCGTTCTCGAGGCGCGCGGGCTCGATGTAACGCCATCAATGATCGAAAAGTTAGACGCGCAACAAGACACTAAAAGCGCAGATGTGCTAAGGATTATTTACGAAGAGGAAGTTCATCACGTGGCCATAGGACGAAAATGGTTTAAGATCGTGTCCAAACATACCCAGGAAACAGAGGTCTCCCAGTTTCATCAATTGGTCAATCGCTATTTCAAAGGCAACCTAAAACCGCCGTTTAACGAGCCTGCAAGGACAAAAGCGGACCTTCCGCCTGAATTTTATCTACCTTTGGCAAACAAATCATGAAATTTTGGATAGGTTATCTTGAATTGATAGGCAAAGACCGTAAAAGCCTTAAGGTAAATGTTAAGGTTTTGTCGTAGTTTATGAACAGAATCACTAACCAGATTGGGGAATCATGCTGAAAGATATTATTGACGAATGTCGCTCGCGCATTCTTCACTATTTTCCTGAGCGCCAGATTTACCACCGAACCGGTGGGGAAGTGCATTACTTTGTGCTTAAAACCCGTACGCAAGTCATGATTGTTACGGGCCTTACAGTTGTGGCGCTCTGGTGCTTACTGACTATTATTTCAGTATTTTGGGTCAACAACCCGCTTCGACCGCCGGTTAAAGAGAATAAACGTATGACGGCTCTCTATGAGCGCCAACTTGAGGATGCACGGGCGCGCTATGAGAATGCCCAGTTGATAATTAATCAACAACGTGAGGCATTTCAGTCACAGACGCGAGAATTTGCCGAAGCCCAAACGACTATTACCCAATTCGTTGAAGGTACAAGCCGCACAGTTTCGCCCGCGGTAAGCGCGAAATACGCTTCTAGCCGCGTGCTGATGGCCCCGACGTCACGTGATCCTATTCCGCGCAAACCACGCGTCGACATCACGAAAGAAGCCTCTCTTGACGTTAATCTCGATAGCGACCCAAATGTTCGAAAATTAAAAGAAACACAAAACGCTATTCTAGCGGAAGCTGAAATGGAAACGCTTTACCGGATTGAGCGTAGCCGCGCGATATTAAACTCCACATCCGTTGGCGTTGATAACATCCTTAAAAACGGCGGATTTGGTGAGGGTGGCGTGTTTGTTCCGCTTGATGGTGATGAACTACCAACAGCCGATGGCGAATTTGGTTCTCGCACAATCTCAATTAAAGCCCGCGTCGCTGAAGCGGCAGCCTTGGAGATGGCGCTCAATTCAGTTCCTTTTGGCATTCCCGTAGGCACAGATACATACCGCACGAGTAATTACGGCATGCGCCAAGACCCGTTCAACAAGCGCCCCGCCTTTCACGCGGGAATTGATTTTGGCGCATACCGCCTTGCACCCATCGTCTCAACAGCTGACGGCGTGGTTAAATTTGTGGGCCGCAACGGGGGGTATGGCCGAACAGTTGAAATTGATCACGGTCACGGTTTCGTTACGCGATATGCTCATTTAGAAAAAACCTATGTAAAACGCGGTGCTCGTGTTAAAAAGGGTGAGAAGATAGGTGGCATGGGTTCTACGGGACGCAGCACAGCTACCCATCTCCATTATGAAATCTACTTTCAGGGCCAAGACTTTGATCCTGATAACTTCCTAAAGGCCGGAAAATATGTTCAGTAAAACAAACACACCCAAGACAACCGGCATCAGCGGAAAGTCAGAGGCTTCTGCGATTATGGACGCATCACCCAAAAAGGCAACGCCGCGCACTGTATCGTCTGCCCCGTCCATTTTTGGACGTGACATTGTTATTACTGGCGACATTAAGACAGACGGTGAAGTACAAATTGATGGCCGCCTCGAAGGTAACGTGACGGCGACGATAGTTACAATTGGGGAGCACGGTGCAGTCAACGGCCTAATCAAAGCTGACAAGGTCAATATTCGCGGCAAAGTTCAGGGTAAAGTAAACGCAATGTCTGTTGAACTTTCAGAAACCGCAAATGTTCAAGCGGACCTAACCCAAGACGATTTAAGTATTGCGAATGGCGCATTTTTTGATGGTAAATGCTCGCGAAAAACTCAGGCACCGACCTCTATCAAGGACGCTAAGAAATCTGCTTAAGCCTCTGATTTTTATTTGTTTCGAAGCGCCCTTCTTTGAAGTGGCGCTTTTTTAATGCCCTTTTGAAAGACTCGCCTCATGACGTCCCAAACAGACTTTGAGATTTTTCTTGGTACAGCGCCCGGATTAGAAGCTTTACTACTCGCAGAGGCAAAGGCGGCAGGCTTCAACAACCCTAAAACCATTGGCGGCGGCGTGGTCATCACAGGCGGCTGGCCTGATGTTTGGCGCGCCAACCTTACGCTTCGCGGAGCATCAAAAGTGCTCGCACGTTTTGGAGAGATTAGAGCCTTTCACCTAGCTCAGCTTGATAAACGGGCGCGTAAGTTTGATTGGGGTGATATCCTCACGCGAGACTCTAAGGTAAAAGTCGAAGTGGTGACCAATCGTAAAAGTAAAATCTACCATGCTGGTGCGGCGGTGGAACGAATCGAGCGCGCAATATCAGAAGAATTTGGCGCCATTATAGTCGCGTCAGTAACAGACGCAGAGGTCATAATTAAGGTCCGAAATGACGATAACAATTTGATTATGTCAGTTGATACGTCAGGCGAAGGACTTCACAAACGTGGCCATAAACAAGCAATGGGAAAAGCGCCAATTCGAGAAACGATGGCCGCGCTCGCCTTGCGTGGCTGCGGGTTTGAGGGGACCGAAACGGTGATTGACCCCATGTGTGGATCTGGCACGTTCCTTATCGAAGCCGCTGAAATCGCGTGTAATATGATGGCCGGGCGCTCACGGTCTTTCGCGTTTGAAAAGCTGGCGAGCTATGACTTAGCCGAAGTTGAACGCATTCGCGCAAATTGGGCAACGAAGGAAACACAGCACCATTTTTATGGCTCAGATCGCAATGTTAATGTCATAGGTTTTGCTAAAGAAAATGCTGCACGCGCGGGCGTGATCGATCTTTGCAGCTTTATACCTGCCGCTTTATCCGAAGCCGCGCGCCCAGACGGCCCGGCGGGGCTTGTAATCGTCAATCCACCCTACGGTTCACGTATCGGCAAGAAAAAGGACCTTTTCAGTCTTTACTCTGCCTTTGGGGATGTCATGAGGGACCGCTTCGCGGGCTGGCGTGTAGGAATGATCACGGCTGATGATCAGTTAGCTCAGGCAACTAAACTGCCATGGTTACCCTCATCTGCGCCGATTGCGCATGGTGGTTTAAAGGTTCGTCTGTATAGAACGGACCCTCTTTAACCGTCCTCCGCGTTCTCTGCATCAATCCGCGCGGATAGAGCTGCGGCCATAAAGTCATCGAGCTTACCGTCGAGCACGCCGCTCGTGTCCGATGTTTCAACGCCAGTGCGTAAATCTTTAACAAGTTGGTAGGGTTGAAGCACGTAGCTACGAATTTGATGTCCCCAACCAATTTCAGACTTACTATCATTTTTCTCCTGTGCCGCATCTTCGCGTATCTGTAATTCACGTTCATAAAGACGCGCACGGAGCATATTCCAGGCGTTGGCACGATTTTTATGCTGTGAGCGGTCGCTTTGACACTGCACAACAATACCCGTTGGTTCATGGGTGATGCGCACAGCACTATCGGTCTTATTGATATGCTGACCGCCAGCTCCTGATGCGCGATAAGTATCCACGCGGCAGTCACTTTCAACGATATCAACCTCAATCGCGTCGTCGATTTCAGGATAAACCCAGACAGACCCGAAGCTGGTGTGGCGGCGCGCACTACTGTCATAGGGAGAAATGCGAACAAGGCGGTGAACGCCCGACTCGGTTTTGAGCCACCCGTAAGCATTCTCGCCTTTTACTTTGATCGTAGCGGACTTAATACCGGCCTCGTCTCCGCTTTGCTCTTCCATGACCTCGACCTTAAAGCCTTGTGCATTGGCCCAGCGCGAATACATCCGCAAAAGCATAGCCGCCCAATCTTGTGCCTCGGTACCGCCTGCTCCTGGATGGATTTCAACAAAAGCGTCATTGTTATCGGCCTCACCTGATAGTAGCGCCTGGACCTCGGCCTTGGCGCCTTTATCACGCAGCCTTATAAGGGCCTCAGAGGCGTCGGAGAGAAGTTCTTCATCGTCATCCATTTCCGCAAGCTGCGCAAGTTCAATGTTGTCAGCCAGGTCACGCTTGAGTGTTTCTATATCGGTGAAAGCGCCATCGAGACGGGCACGTTCTTGCATTAAAACTTGGGCTTTTTGTGGATCATCCCAAAAGCTTTGAGTTTCCGACAGAGCGTTTAATTCTGCGAGACGGCGTTCGGAAACATCCCAGTCAAAGACGCCTCCTCAGCAGTTCGATAGACTGCTCAATGGCTGATTTCATCTGTTCAATATCTGCACGCATGGTTTTGTTTTATCTTAGTTTTCCCGCGAGTAAAGGACAGAGATCGCTAATAAAGGCCATCATCAAGTTCGTCTTCTTCTGGCTCTGCTTTTGGCGCGGCAACAGGCGGCGTATTTATATTTGGCAAAACAGGGACAGCGACAGGTTCAACGGCTCCACCTGGATCAATTGCATTGGCCGCTTCACCGTCCGCTAGGTCTCGCGCAGCCTCACCAATTGGCTTGACACGGCTGTCCTGAACTAAGTCCTCATCTTGACCTCCAAGCGGCAGAGCCGTAGCGGCGTCATCCTCATTCTCGTCGTCATCAAGGATGTTTGCCGCCTTTTCAGCAGCTTCCAAATCATCGTCGTCACCAAAATCAGCCCCCGAGCCAAAGAAACTATTGCGCCCGCCGCCAACTCGAATTGTGCTGGAGAGGTCACCCAGACGTGGTTCTGTGCCGGCACGAAAGGCCTCGAGAATAAAGTCTGGTGCGCCGATGTAACTTGGCTCTCCTGTGTCGCGCGTGACAGGTGAAAGCGTTACGCCCTCAGGAATACGGAAAGGCACAATTGGCTCACCCTCAAGCGCGGCTTTCATAAAATCACGGAAGATAGGTGCCGCAACGGTGCCGCCAGCTTCACCCGCAAGAGGTTTGGGATTATCATATCCAACATACACGCCCGCAACTAAATCGGGAGAAAACCCCATAAACCAACCATCTTTATAATCATTTGTCGTGCCCGTTTTTCCGCCAAGCGGACGGCCAAGAACTGAGATTGAACGGCCTGTACCGTTATCAACAACACCCTTGAGCATATAGGTTACCTGATAAGCCGTTACGGGGTCGATCACGGCTTCGCGCATGTCAGGGCGCGGCGGCGGCGGACTGCCGGTCCACTCATCAACCACGCACTCTGCACACGCTTCGCCGTGTCTGTAAATCGTTTCCCCGCGCCCATCTTGCACGCGGTCGAGTATGGTTGGTTCAATCTTCTTACCACCATTTACCAGCATTGAATAAGCCGTTGCAAGGCGCAGCACGGTTGTCTCACCCGCGCCAAGGGCCCAAGCGAGTTCAGGCTTAACCTCGTCATAAATTCCAAAACTCTCGCCATATTGCTTAATTCTCGCCATGCCAGTGTCATTGGCCATACGAACTGTCATTGCGTTTTTAGATTTTTCCAAGCCAAAGCGAAGGGTTTTGAGACCAAAAAACTTACCTTGAGTGTAGTTGGCAGGCTTATAAAAAAGCTCACAATCTTCTCCCTCTACCACGTTGCCTTCTTCATCAATTTTGATTTTTTCATTATTGGCGCGGCGCAAGCTAGGTGTATCGCCTTGGGCTTTTTCTTCTTCAAGAAGTGCGCGGCACTCATCCGCATCTTGCCGCTCAATAACAAACGGCGCGTCTAAAACTTGCGTGGCAGGTGTATAGCCCTCGTCCAGAGAGGCGGCGTATACAAATGGCTTAAACCCAGAACCTGGCTGCCTGTAAGCTTGGGTTGCGCGGTTGAACTGGCTCTGCTCAAAACTATAGCCCCCTACGAGCGCTAGTACGCGGCCCGTGTGCGGATCCATTGCAACAATCCCGCCGTTAACATCTGGCACTTGGCGGATATTATAGGTTTCAGTTTTAGTATTAGCCTGCGCGTCAACTAAAATCACATCGCCCACATTTACAACATCTGTGATTTTGCTTGGCGCCTTTACGTTGCGCCCGCTTTCAGTCGGCTTGCCAGCCCATTGCACGTCTCTCAGATGTAAAAGTCCGTTTGAACGCCGCTCATGGTCCGATGATGTATCAGTTTCATCCTTCGACTTTTCAGTGAGCTTGTCTGCAAATCCGAGCTTTGCCGTATCCCCTTCAATTGACATAACAAGTGCAACGCGCCAGCTGCCGATATCTTTGGGCGCGTCTATATCGCCAAGCTTGGTCTTCCAATCCGCAAAGTCCTCAATACGCGCAAATGCACCGCGGTATCCTCTACGTCTATCATAAGCCTCAAGTCCCTTCCGCAAGGCTTGACGAGCGGCGAGCTGCATGCGCGTATCAAGTGTTGTGCGAATAGAGAGCCCGCCTTCATAAAGCTCATCCTCGCCATACATTTTGAAGACTTGCTTGCGGGCCTCTTCAACGAAATACTCAGCTGCTAAATACTCTTCTCCACCAAATCTCTCCTGTACGACAATGTCGCTCGCCTTAGCTTCCGTAACCTCTTGAGAGGTGGCATAACCGTCCTCGGCCATACGATCGAGAACGTAGTTGCGGCGGCGCAGCGCGCGAACTTTTTTGGCAGGGTCGCCTACTTGATAATTGGCTGGGCCTTTTGGCAAGACAGCAAGATAAGCGATCTCAGCAAGATTCAAATCTTTCATCGGTTTACCGAAATAATTCAGCGAAGCCGCCGCAACGCCGTAAGCACCGCGTCCGAAATATGGCTCATTCAGGTAAAGCTCTAGTATTTGGTCCTTTGTCATGGCCTTCTCAATACGGCCTGCGATAATAGCTTCACGCACTTTGCGCTCTACGGTACGGGCGCTGCCCACCTTAAAGTTCTTGGCAACCTGCTGCGTTATCGTCGAGCCCCCCTCTAAGCGCTCTTTTCGAATGACGTGGCCTATATTGGCGACCATGGCACGGGCAAAACCTCTCTCATCAAACCCATCATGTTTGTAGAAGCGCTGATCTTCTGCCGCCACAAACGCGTGCTGAAGTTGTTTTGGGACAGATTCAATTGGGACGAAAACGCGCGCTTCTTTACGAAATTCTGAAATTAACTTTCCATCACCTGCGTGCACACGAGACATAACGGGCGGGCGATAATCCTGAAGCGTTTCAACTGATGGAAGCCCCTTGGACGCGCGGGCAATGAACACAGCGACAAAGATAATTGCGATGATACCAATCACAACACCAATCGCGACGAGCCATTTTAAAATCCTCAAAAACTTTTGCATAATTATTCGCTCGATATCATCCGTCTTCAGCGCTGTACTCGCGCGCCATTGCGGCATAATCAAGTCATAAGATAGGCAATTTGCAGCGCCTATAGCGCCTGCCGGTCTGTACTCAGTAGATTCGCCGTCCAGTTGAGACTATCAAGCCCCGCCAAGCCCGTCACGACTTTTGCTTATCAAAATGCAGATTAATTGCCCGCGTCACGGATGTTATCACTTTTTTGCGGTGGACCTCTTGGTTTAGGAGCGCCTCATCATCAGCGTTAGACAAAAACCCGAGCTCTAGTAAGACAGCGGGTACGTCTGGTGCAAGCAAAACAAAATACCCTGCACGGCGGTGCGTGTTGCCTATTAATCGTGTTGATTTCGAAAGTTTGGTGATAAGCAGCTCTGCAAATTCATCGGACTGGCTGGCTGTTTTACGCTGCGCAAGATCGACAAGGATATCGCCAACAGGGTCGCTTTGCTCACTCAGATCAACATCCATAATCCAGTTTTGAGTGTTCACAATCCGCTTAGAGCGGTTAATCGCGCGGTCTGCGAGTGTATATACTGACGCGCCCCGCGCAGAGCCGCTCGCCGTGGCATCCGCATGTATGGAGAGGAACAAGTCTGCTCCGCCTGCTCTTGCGATACGCAGTCTTTCGTCATGCGCAACATAAACATCGCTCGAGCGAGTCATAAGAACGGTGTAGCGTCCAGTTGCCTCCAGCTGTTTTTTAAGCTCCAATGAAGCGGCCCATGTTATTTTCTTTTCCAACGTCCCCGCAACGCCAATCGCACCGGGGTCATTTCCGCCGTGGCCCGGGTCAATAACAATTACAGGCTTGCGAGCAGGCCTTGGTGGCACAGCCAAGCTACCTCCCGGCTTGATTCGCGGATAAGGCGTCTCATTTTTAAAATAACGCAGTGCAATAGGGGCTGCCTCGAGCCGTGCCTTAGTGGAAATAATCTGAGAGTCTGTTAGGCCGCTCTTCCCTGAGACGTTTGACCCTAAAGTGATTGCAAGTGTGTCTCCGCGCATGCGCGAAACATGACGCACATCAGCACTAGCAAGATCAATAACCAAACGCAGGTCTCTCTGCGAGTCACCGCGCTGCGCAAAGCGAATGGCCTTTACAAATCCCGCACCGCTTATACGGTTATTTTCTTGATTTATTGCGTGATTAACTCCTTTAAAATCAAGGACTAAGCGGGGTTTATCTTCCGAAATTGCAAAAATTTTACTGGCTTTACGGGCGGACCTGTCAAATTTAACTTCAACTTCCGTGGCAGAGGCCGATTCCATGACAACGATAGCCGTTACCGTCTGAGCCGACGCGGCGACACTGCCTGCGAGAAGCAGGACAGCAACCCATATGGACCTTAAGACACGCAATTTTTGATCCTTTTAAGCTTAACAAAGGCTTTATAGTCCCGAGGCGTTAGCAGAGTCTTACGAGAATCCACCCCAAAGCATAAAAAGGCTTTGCGCAGTGAGCCAAATTCAGGCACTACAAGGGGGCTGAAGGCAGAGCACTCAACCCTTGAAGTTAGACTTCGAGACGTGCCGCCTCAGACACAGCATTAAAGATGCTTTCACCGCTGTAATTTACAGCCAAACAAGAGTTACAATGAACACAGCGCTCAAAGATATGTTATCTCGCTTGGTTTTTACCAGCAGAGCACTGCGTTTTGTCCGAACACTAAATTTTAAATTATACCCGCCCGCTGACGCCCTGCGTCAAGTCCCGTCTCATCGCAGTTTCATGCGGTTTGCAGACGATATTTTCGGGCATTTTGGAGAATCTCATGTCAAAGAAAATGCTAATCGATGCCTCCCACCCGGAAGAAACACGGGTTGTCGTCGTCAACGGAACCCGTGTTGAAGAATTAGACTTCGAAAGCCGTAATAAACGGCAAATTCGCGGCAACGTCTATCTCGCTCGGGTCACACGTGTTGAACCCTCATTACAAGCTGCTTTTGTTGAATACGGCGGGAACCGCCACGGATTCCTCGCCTTTAGTGAAATTCATCCCGACTACTATCAAATTCCCTATGAGGACCGTGCGAAGCTTCTGGAGGATGAAGAAGCTGACAATAAAGCCGAAATAGAAGACGAAGAGAAAGCCGTAGCCAAGAAGTCAAGTGGCGGACGCCGAAAGTCAGCGCTCAAGGATGAAGACGCCGCCGCAGGGCAATCAGAAAGTGATGACCTAGAATTGGCTCATGACGACCACCATGATGACCACGAAGAGGAATTGGATCCAAATCTGGACGCCCTCGACGACGACGTTACGGACGAAGTTGATGCCGAAATCGCAGGCGAGCAAAATCAGGTTGCGGTCAAACGCCGCAAACGCATTAGCCGCCGCCGCTATAAAATCCAAGAGGTTATAAAGCGTGGCCAGATCATGCTTATTCAAGCCGTCAAAGAAGAACGCGGTAACAAAGGCGCGGCGCTAACAAGCTATCTATCACTCGCAGGACGTTACTGCGTCCTCATGCCTAACACCCCACGAGGCGGCGGTATTTCCCGCAAAATCAGCAATGGGGCGGATCGTAAGCATCTAAAGGCAATCGTAAATGATTTAGACGTGCCGCCTGGAATTGGTGTCATTGTCAGGACCGCTGGCTCAAAGAAAACCAAAACAGATATTAAACGCGATTATGATTACCTCACCCGTCTTTGGGAAGAAATCAAAGATACAACGATGACCTCCAATGCGCCTGCTCTCATTCATGAGGAAGGTAATTTGGTTAAACGCTCTATTCGCGATCTTTATAACAAAGACATCGATGAAATTATTGTCGAGGGCGAAGACGCCTACAAATCGGCCAAAGCTTTTATAAAAATGCTCATGCCGAGCCATGCGAAGAATGTAAAACAATATAAGGACAACGTCCCACTATTTCTTCGCTATGAGGTCGAAAAACAGATTGAAAACAGCCTACAGTCTGTCGTGCAGCTCAAGTCTGGTGGCTATCTTGTCATTCATCCGACAGAGGCCCTTGTTTCTGTTGATGTCAATTCGGGACGCTCGACCAAAGAGCGCAATGTTGAGCGTACAGCTTTGAAAACCAACCTTGAAGCCGCTGAAGAGGTCGCGCGGCAGATGCGTTTGAGGGATTTGGCGGGTCTTATCGTGATTGACTTCATTGACATGGACGAAAACCGCAATAACCGCGCGGTTGAGAAGAAAATGAAAGACATGCTGACACAGGATCGTGCCCGAGTACAGATGGGCCGAATTTCTCAATTCGGCCTTATGGAAATTTCTCGGCAACGTCGCCGCCGCAGCCTTCTTGAGGGTTCAACCGCCTCTTGTGAACATTGTGACGGCGTGGGCCGTAAACGGACTATCGAAAGCAGCGCCCTCGCGGCAATCCGCGCTGTAGAGGAAATTGGTGTTCGCGGTCAAGCCAAGCGCGTGAAGCTAAAAGTCTCACCTGATGTTGCGCTTTATATTTTCAACGAGAAACGCGATCTCCTGACCCATGTTGATGAAGAGTTCAGTCTCTTCACGGAACTTTCAGGTGATGACAATCTTATTCGCCCATCCTATGCCATTGAGATTGTTGAAAAATCTGATCAGACACCGGATCCGCTTGACGCAATTGAAAAAGAAAATCGTAAACTTGATCAGGAAGCCCGCAAATCCTCAGATCGCCGCAATCAAAAAGCTAAGACCGGGCGCGACAATGAGAATACGGACGACGATGAGACTAAAGCCGAGGCTAAAACTAAATCAAAGAGCCAATCACAGGACATTAAATCGCGAGACGATAACACAGACGGCGAAGAGGATGGCAACCGCAAGCGTCGCCGCCGTCGTGGCCGCAGAGGTGGCCGCAATAAAAAGCGTGAAGACTCGTCAGAAAACGGCGTCGAGTCTGGCGTTCAGACGGACGAAGCCGATCAAGCCGATTCAGAAACTGCACCAACTGAAAGGACAGAGGAGCAGAAACCCTCAAGAGTACGTGGCCGCAAACGTAAAGCCCCTTCGAAGTCTGCTGACGATGCGGACAAAAATCAGCAATCAAGGGAAACGGTTGCAGCAGCAATCGAAGCGGATAGGGCTCCGGCCCCTGTTCTGAAGCGCAGTAAAGGCGTTCGTAAGGCCCCTGCGCGCAAGTCGTCAGAACCGGAAACAGAGGAAGCTGAACCTGCCGCTAAGTCTCCTGGACGTAAGAAAGTCGCCCCAAAGACAAAAACGTCGAAGACAAAAGCATCAAAGACTAAATCGTCTACGGCGCGAACACGCCCTGCGCCGAATAAAGGCCCGAAATCAGAAGAAAACAAGCCTGCTGCTAAACGTACACGCAAAACAGCCGCGTCAAAAACAGCGCCCAAAGAGACTGTGACGAAGATAACCGCCAAGTCTAAGGCACCCGCGCGCAAGGCGGCGCCAATCCGCACTACGAAAGCTGACATAGAAAGCTCTGTAGAAGCCGCACCTGCTAAACCTGCTGCCAAACGGAAAGCAGCGCCCAAAACTGCGGCGACGAAGAAGGCACCCACCCGTAAAAAGGCATCTGCCAAGGCAAAAGCTGATCCTTCAAATACAAAAGAGACCGACGTTAAAACGCCGCCAAAAACGCGCAAGGCAAGTGTAAAAAGGGCGGCTCTAGAGAAGAAGGCTGTTAAGAAAGCTCCAGCGAAAAAAGCCGATGTGAAAGAGTTGACAGCGAAGCCATCCACAACTGAACCCCCCTCACCAACATCTGAAAAAGTTTCCAAACCCACAGTGGCCCTAGACGCGAAACCTATCACTGTGGCCTCATCTGTTGAACCGAGCGAAGGCAAAGATAAAAAGGGCAAAAAGAAAGGCGGCTGGTTGTCGCGTATCTTGAAATAAGGCAATAGGCTTGTAACAGCAGCATTATTTCTCACCCAAATGTGACTGCAATAACGCTGCTTTCTTACAGCCCATTCACTTGACCTAAGCCCGCGAAACATAGATGTTTTGTGGGCTTATTTACTATGGACAATTATGATCTCTACTCTTTCAAATACTGCCTTTAATCCGTTCAAAACTGGCATGAAGGCTGCGATTGCAGGAGCCGTTACGGCTGTGATGATGATAAGCACGGCCCTGCCCGCCAGCGCCCAATCTCTTATTAGGGATACTGAAATTGAAGACACACTAGAGGATTTCACGACGCCGCTTTTAAGAGCTGCAGGACTAAACGCCGACAACGTTGATATTTACATAGTGAATGATAATTCTCTCAATGCCTTTGTCACGCGCGGTCAAAACATATTTCTTAATACGGGCCTCATCCAACAAGCGGAAACGCCGCTGCAGCTCAAAGGGGTTATTGCCCACGAAGCCGGCCATATTGCAGATGGGCGGCTTGCGCGTTCTAGCTATGGCAATCGCAATGCTTATGGCTCTATGTTACTCGCTGCAGGTCTTGGTATTGCCGCAATTTTGGCGGGCGAAGGCGGTGCAGGGGCCATGATTTTGGGCGGCGCGCAGCAATTTGGTCAGGTTGACGTACTCGCAAATACGCGCGTTGCCGAGTCTGTTGCCGATCAATACGCCGCAGACTACCTTGAACGTACGGGGCAATCAGCGGAAGGGCTCATTCAATTTTTTGAGAAGTTCCGTTATCAGGAAGTGTTTTCTCAAGCCCGTCGGTATCCATATTTTCGCTCACATCCCCTATCATCAACTCGCATTGATAATTTGAGAGAAGTCGTAGCGGAGAGCCCCTATTACGGCAAGCCAGACCCCGAAGAAGATATTAAACGCCTCAATATGGCGAAAGCGAAACTACAAGGTTTTCTAGACCCACCGCAGCGAGTTTTCCAACAATTTCCAGAGACAGATCAATCAGATGAGGCCCGTTATGCGCGCTCGGTTGCCTTTTTTAAGGGCGCCGATCTGCGCAGCGCCATTAGAGAGATCGATAGCCTGATAAAAGACTACCCCAACAATCCTTACTTTTATGAGCTTAAGGCTCAGATGTTATTTGAAAGCGGAAAATCAAGCGAGTCTATCGCGCCTGCTGAACGCGCCCTCACCTTAAAACCGGATGCCCCATTATTTGAGCTTGCCTTAGCTCAAGCTTTACTAGAACAAGCCTCTCCTGCTGAAGTCAAGCGCGCCATCGACCTTTTGAAATCTGCCCTGCAGAAAGAAAATGATAACGGCGCGCTCTGGTACTATCTATCCCAAGGCTACGGCAAGCAGGGTAAAGAGGCTCTGGCAAAATATGCCGTCGCGGAGCAAGCGTTTAACGGTGGCGACATGCAACGCGCGATGTCATTTGCCCAGCGCGCTCAAAAAGACCTCGAGTTTGGTACGCCGCAATATCGCCGCGCCGCTGACATTGTCGTGATAGCGCGGACGAGGCTTGCCTCCAAAGGCAAAGACCGTTACCGACCTAAACCATAATCCAGTCTTAAGACCTTGCAGATACGCTGAGCGTAAATTCGGAGACCCGACATGAAATTATTGACAACAACCGCCATAACGCTTTCATTTCTAGTAACAGCGGGATGTGCTCAAGCCCAGAGCCCAAGTTCCACTGATCGCGCGCAAATCGAGTCGATTATCAAAGACTATCTCATGAAGAACCCTGAGATCATCCAAGAGGCCTTGGATGAACTTGACCGCAAGGAAGAGGCAGCCATGATGGCTGCTGTTCGAGAAGGCATAGAGAATGATCCAAGAGACGTAAAAATTGGCCCTGCAAATGCAAAAGTCACAATGGTCGAATTTTTTGATTATAATTGTGGTTTCTGCAAGCGCTCAACGGACTGGGTAAACAAAACACTCGAAGCGCATCCAAATGATGTACGCGTAATATTCAAAGAGCTCCCTATATTGGACGGACGGACAAAGACATCGCGCAATGCCGCCAAAGCGGCTCTGGCTGCTCACAAGCAGGGTAAATACCTTGAGATGCACACTGCCCTAATGGAAGCCAGCGGGCTCACCCCTGACCGTATCAAAGATATAGCAAAGAATGTTGGTATCGATGTCAAGAAACTTGAGCGCGATATGCAGGACCCTGAAATTGATGCCTTGCTCGAGGACACACTCATTCTGGCTAACCGCATCCCGTCGCTTACAGGCACGCCGTTTTTTATTATTAATGACATGATGATAGCGGGAGCAGATACAGATCGTTTACAAGCATCTCTTGAAGCTGCACTTGAAGGCTAAGCTTTTCTAAGGCACAGCATGAACCTCACTTGAGGGGTCATTATGCTGCTATTTTTGCAAGCACTTCTGCCTGTTGTCATTATTGTGGCAATTGGCCGATTATTAGCATGGAGAAATGTCATTGCCGCTGAAGGCTGGCGAGGCATAGAACGTGTCAGCTACTATCTTCTATTCCCGGCTCTGATTATCCGCGAGATTGCGCGCGCGCCGCTTGAGACAGCGCCTTGGGGGCTTGCACTCGCGTTAGTTGGCGCGCAGCTAGTTTTAGGTGCCGTCGGCTTACTCGCCAGCACATCACGGGGAACGCCCGCGATAGGGTCTATCATTCAATCCAATGTTCGCTGGACGGCCTTTGTCGCCCTTTCACTTGCAGGCGCTTTGTTTGGAGGAGAAGGACTGGCCCTTGTCGCAATTTCTGCCGCAGCCATGATCCCTATTGCGAATATTCTCTCTATCGGCGCTTTAACAAAATTTGCGGAATCCGCCCCCGGACGAACACCTAACGTCATGCGCGACCTCGCGACAAATCCCCTTTTAATCGCTTGTATTATCGGTATTGGATTAAACTTGATAGACGCGGTACCATCAGGAGTTGTCGATACGACCTTTGGGTTATTAGGCCAGTCTGTCATAGCCCTGGGTTTGCTAACAGCAGGTGCGGGCGTAGACGTCAAAGCCTTAAAGCGCGCTGGTTCCCGCACGCTTCTGTGGTCACTTATTAGGTTGATTGGTTTACCTGCGGCCGCGCTCAGCTTCGGTCTTCTACTTGGCTTGCCGCCATTGCATATTTTAATCGCAGTGTTATGCACAGCAACGCCCACGGCCACAAATTGCTACATTCTTGCCAAGCAACTAGGCGGTGATGCACCCCTCTCTGCCAACCTCATCGCCGTACAAACGGTCTTGTCCATTATAACAATGCCGATTATTTATGGCTTTGCGCTTAGGCTCACGAGCATTTAAGCCGCGTCTCTGTAACGCGCTAAGGCAGCAGCGGCTTGCTCAATAATATCAGACGGCAAAAGACCTGCGCTTAACCCCTCACTTAATGTGCGCCGCCACAAACGTGCTCCAGCCTGCCCCATGTAAAGCCCCATAACATGGCGGATGAGCGCTTTGGTAGAACGGTCGCGGCTTTGCTGGACCCGAGCATAGCTTATCAGCTTTTCGACAATGTCCTCACGGTGTAAAGAAAATTTTGACGCGCCGTAAATACGGCTATCGATTTCGGTGAGCATCCAAGGGTTATGATAGGCGGCACGCCCAAACATCACACCATCGAGTGCGCGCGCTTCGTCCGCCGCCGTCTCCACATCAACTAGGCCGCCGTTGAGAATAATTTCAAGGTCGGGAAATTGCTTTTTCATACGCCGCACAAGAGCATAATCAAGAGGCGGCACATCACGGTTCTCCTTTGGAGATAGCCCTTTCAACCATGCTTTGCGTGCGTGAATAATGAAATGAGTGCACCCAGACTCAGCAACATTTTCGATAAAACGTGGTAAGGTATTCTCCACATCTTGATTATCCACGCCAAGCCGGCACTTCACTGTGACAGGCTTATCCGTAGCTGCCGCCATAGCTGCATAACACAACGCGACAAGCTCTGGTTCCTTCATGAGACACGCCCCAAACGCACCCGATTGCACACGATCAGACGGACAGCCAATATTAATATTAATTTCGTCATAGCCCTCAGCGCTGCCTCTAACTGTGGCCCGTGCAAGCTTAGCAGGGTCAGAGCCGCCAATTTGCAAGGCGACAGGGTGTTCAACATCATGAAACGCTAAAAGCTGATCGCGCGAACCATGAATGACAGCATCTGCAACGACCATTTCAGTATAGAGCAAAACTCGCGACGACAACTGCCGATGGAACCAACGGCAATGCCTATCCGTCCAATCCATCATGGGCGCAACACTGACTGTAAACTCTTGATTTTGTTTCATTTTTTGTTATACTTCAAACACTTAGAAAGGACGCGTGTGCACTCAAATTCACTGGAAATCACACCGATTCTCTGTGGTACTGCACACAAAATGGCAACTATAGTAAAACTCAAATCAGGTGATTACCGCGTATAGATTAGACGCAAGGATCAGTATGCGTCAAAAGCCTTTTTAAGAAAAGCTGCCGCAGTCTCTTGGTCACAAGACGCGGACAGACGAACAGATCAAGGGATAAATATTACTGCGTCTAAAGTTTCTGACCCGAATACGCATTAGCAGCAAAGAATCGAAGACAGCTTTCTTTCCTATGCAGAAAAAATCTTTGTCGCTTGTTTAATAAAGAGATGTTCCACCGACTGCCTGCATGATATTGGGAATTACCTATGGGTTAGTTTTTTCAAGAAGAATACTATCAAGAACAGGATAAACCTGTTTTTGAAAGAGGTCATTCATCAAATCTAAAATTATATGCAATTGCCCGAATGAGAAGCCGTTTATAACGCGCTAAAAGCTTAGAAGACAGAGTCGAAAGAGGTTAGGACGTTTATAAGCCGCTTACGGTCAGGTTCGAACCTTTAGACCGTAAGCGTGGGTTTATTTTTACTGAATTTTTACAACAGGAAAATCAATGTCCGTCTGGGCGACGTGGTTGATATAATTTGTGAAAATATTAGCCGCTACATGCGCTGTAACTTCGGTGATTGCGCCGTCGTCATAGCCTGCGTCCCGCACGGCTGCTAAATCATCATCACTGACTAAGCCTTGTTTTTTGACAATGGTCTTGGCAAAACTCAGGAGTGCCGCGAGTTTCGGATCAGCGGACTGTCCTTTAAGACGCGAGTCTATTTCTGAGGGCTCAACCTTAAGCGATTTAGAAATCGCACTGTGAGCTGAGGCGCAATAGTCACATCTATTGGCACCGGCAACCGTCAACGCAATTGCTTCGCGTATTTTGGGATCAAAGCTACCTTTCGAAAGCGCCTCCCCTAGTCCTAAAAATGCTTCAAGTACAGCGGGTTGGTTTGCCATTACTTTCGTAAGGTTGGGAACAGCTCCCATATTGGACTTGACGGCCGTGAGGAGTTCAGCCGCACGGCCTGTTGCCGTATCTGGGTTGATAGTGTTTAAACGTGACATGATAGGTCCTTTAATTGTGTTGGGTTGGGGTTTGATTAAGCCGTGCGAGCGATGCGCTTGAGCGCATCACCCGTGAGGAAAATGGCACTTGCCAGCAGAACGATGTCTTTAAGCAAGAACTGGCCAGGAACAACTGAGAGGGCTGGGAAACCGCCGAGGCTAGCTTCCCAAACAGGCGCTGTCAGAAGATAGCTTGATGTGACAAAGATTGTCGCGAGCGCGCCGAGGGCCCCGACAAGCGCGAGCTTCGGAAATTTTGCACCTAGTGCAATGATAACAGCCAAAGTGATGTCGGTTGCGCCGATAAGGTTAGAGGCACCTTGCAGGCTGAAAACACTGTATAACCAAGATGTCAGCGGGCTAGAGGCGACG
>CAKZTE010000011.1 GCA_937923115.1 uncultured Caulobacterales bacterium
TTTGGTGATTGCGCGGCAAAGCTAGCACGCCACTTTGTCGATGACAGTTTCTCAGATGAAGATTTAAAGCACATCTGCCGTGATGCGTATGATTTCGACATGCCGCTTCGCGCCGTAAACGGAAAAGTCATGGACGCGGCAATGCCCGAAGCGGAAAGCGCCTATTTTTTCGAGTTGTTTCACGGCCCGACACTCGCCTTTAAAGATTTTGCTGCACGCTTCATGGGCCGCGCCGCGAGTCAAATCATGTCTAAATCTGGCGAAAGCCGCACGATATTGGTTGCCACATCCGGTGATACGGGCGGCGCAATCGGCGATGCCTTTTTGGATCAAGACGGCATAACCGTATTTATCCTCTTTCCCAAAGGCGGCGTTTCAAAAGTGCAAGAGCACCAGCTGACGACGATGGGGGAGCGCGGCTGTAACGTGCACGCCATTTCGGTTGATGGAAGTTTTGATGACTGCCAAGCCTTAGTCAAAGAAGCCTTCGCCAGTCAGAGCATGAGCCAAAAATATAATCTCATGAGCGCGAACTCAATCAATGTGGGCCGCGTTATCCCGCAGAGTTTTTACTACTTCTGGTCTAGCCTCCAGATTCGCGCCGCACATCCCGCCATGCCGATCGTATATTCCATTCCATCAGGAAACCTTGGTAATCTGACAGGCGGATTAATCGCGCGTAAAATGGGCGCGCCCATTGAGCGTTTTGTTATTGGCAACAATGCTAATGACCCCTTTATTGATTATCTTGAAACGGGTGAATATACGCCGCGCGATTCGGTGCCGACTTTGTCCAATGCTATGGACATTGGCCGGCCTAATAATTTCCCGCGCATTGTCGATTTATTTGATGGTGATTTTGGCGCCTTGAAAAATGTTTGCTGGGGCGCGTCGTTTTCGGACATAGAAACAGAACGTCATATGCGCCGCGTTCACGCGGCAACAGGCTATGTCATGTGCCCCCACACAACCGTTGGTCATTTAGCGATGCAAGCCTTTTCAGAGGAAGTGCTGCAGCCCTTTATCCAAGTGACTGTCGCAACGGCTCACCCCGCCAAATTTGCCGATAGCGTTGAACGTATCTTGCATGAGGATGTGCCGCTACCGCAAATGCTCGCCGAGGCGATGTCGAAAAAACAGCGCGTTCATGTTATGGAACCAACACTTGAGGCTCTTGATAATTATTTGGCTCGCCGCGCCTGATGCGGCTTACGAAGGCAGAATTCAACGCGCGTTACGCCGCCGGAAAATTACACATCGCCTTTATCGGTATGTCCAATATAGGCAAGAGCTATACAGCAACACGTCTTTCAAAAACCCATAATTTTCAACTGGTTGAAGTAGACCGCTTAATCCGAGAAGAATTGGGCAAAGGCAGTATGGCCGACTTCGCCGCATGGCAAGGGCAACCTTATACAGACGGATATGACGACCGCGAAGCCCTCTCAATCAAGCTAGAAACTAACGCAACGCGTAAGGCCATCGCGCGGGCGATGGGCAATACATTACTCGATACTACAGGCAGCGTTATTTATGTCGATAGTGACGTTACCGAAAAACTAAAACGTGATTTTCTGATTGTGCATATTGCGGCAGGTCCAGAAGATTTAGAGCGGCTGAAAGAAGATTATTTTGCTCTCCCCAAGCCGCTGGTTTGGCGCGGCTATTACAAGAAGATGGACGGAAAAACGAAAGAAGACAGCATTTTGGATTGTTACCCAAGCCTACTTAACTCGCGTAAAACCGCCTATGAAAACCTTGCAGATATTTCGCTTTCAAGCAGTTTCGTACTTGATAAAATAACAAGTATGGAAATCATATTCAGCGCTATAAGAAATCAACTAAGCTAAAGCCGCTTCTGAAACCCAGCCCGCCAATAGTTTTTCTTTCACGAGCTCGGCTAAAAAATCCAAATGCGCCGCGTCATTATTAAGGCACGGTACGGTCGTGAACTTTTCTCCGCCGTGCTCCTCAAATGTTTCATACGCTTCCATGGCAATTTCTTCAAGCGTCTCTAAGCAATCAGCCGCAAAACCGGGCATCATGACAGCAACTTTCTTCACGCCTTGTTCGGGCATAACCTCTAGCGTTTTATCCGTATAAGGCTGAAGCCATGCTTTGGGGCCGAAACGGCTTTGGAATGTTGTCTGCATTTCATGTGCGCTCATCCCCATATAATCTCGCAGTAAATCCGTCGTCGCAATACACTCACCTTGGTAAGGGTCGCCGTTATCAACATAACTTTGCGGTAGGCCGTGATAGCTTGTCATGACCACATCAGGCGTCCAGTCGAGGCCGGCCAGATGCGACTTTAGTCCCTCGCCCAGCGCAGCAATGAAACGTGGGTCGCGGTAATAATCCCGTACAAACCGAAGCTCAGGTACATCCATGCGCTTCATCAGCGCTTTCGCCACGCCGTCATAAATCGAGGCCGTCGTCGCGCCTGCAAATTGCGGGTACATTGGTAAGATACCGATCCGCGTACAACCTTTGGCCTTAAGGCGGTCGAGCGCGTCGCCAATCGAGGGGTTGCCATAGCGCATGGCAATCTCGACATGGGCGCTACCGCCTAGGCGAGCCTGCACGCCTTCGGCTTGGGCACGTGTGATCCGTACCAGCGGGGCTTCTTTATCGGCCCACGCCTCTGGGCTATCGCCCTCGCCTTCGGGTAGGTGCCAAATTTTCTTGTAGGCTTTGGCTGATTTTGCAGGCCGCACGCGCAAAATGATGCCGTGTAGAATGGGGCACCAAAGCCACCGCGTGGTGTCAATCACGCGTTTATCATGCAAGAATTGAAACAGATATTTACGCACCGCCTTCGTTTCGGCCGCTTCAGGAGATCCAAGATTAACCATCAATATTCCGGGGATGTTATCTGAGGCTGCTGTCATGGTAAAATCACTCTTATTCTTCTCGCCGTAAATCACTGTTACTTTTTAGACGCACAAGCGCGATAAAATACGGCATTGGCACTAGGTTTGCTTGACCGCGTGTGCAGTTAGTTTACGGATAGGTCAATTGGTTTAGATTGGCCAGATAAAGAGGGTCCCATGATTAAGTTACTTCAGCGTACGTCCAGTAAGGCCGCCATGATGGCCGTTCTTCTCGCATCAGCTTCACTTGCACTATCCGCATGCGAGTCAGGGCAAAGCGATTTTGAGGAATTAGCTAAGCATTCAGAAGCCATGCAAGCCCCGCCTGCCCCAACGCTCGATAAATACGGAGACCCCACTGGCCCCGCAACTGTGCAGCAAGCGCGTGAGTTTCTTGAAGAAGCCGAAGCGAAAATCGTCCAACTCAGCGAATATGCGGCCCGCGTTTATTGGGTTAATGCCAATTTCATTACCGATGACACGAATTGGCTTGCTGCGAAGGTGGGCGCAGAAGGCGCGCTACTCTCTACTAACCTTGCTAATCGCGCTAAGCGTTTTAATGGACTGACACTGCCCGCCGACATGGCGCGCAAAATGGACGGCTTGAAACGCGGGAGTAACTTTCCTGCGCCGGACAAAGAAGGCGCTGCGGAAAAGCTCTCTACGCTTATGACAAAATTGGACAGCACATATGGTACTGGGAAATTCGTTTTTAACGCGAAAAACAAATCCTTTGCGCCAATGGCCGACGGTCAAGAACTCACAAAAGACGAGCGCGTACTCACACTCGGCGAAGCATCGGACATTATTGCAAAATCACGCGATCCCGAAACGCTCAAGGCTGTTTGGGAAGGCTGGCGGACGATTTCAAAGCCGATGAAGGCTGATTATGCCGCTATGGCGAGCATCGTCAATGACGGCGCGAGCGAGCTAGGCTTTGCTGACACCGGCGCGCTATGGCGCTCAGGCTATGATATGCCTGCCGA
Organism: uncultured Caulobacterales bacterium; assembly: GCA_937923115.1. Lineage (GTDB taxonomy): Bacteria > Pseudomonadota > Alphaproteobacteria > Caulobacterales > Maricaulaceae > Fretibacter. The sequence goes on from CAKZTE010000011.1 coordinate 3,860, forward strand.
TGATTTTGTAAAAGAAGCCGACCGCCTATTTGCCCAAGTCAAACCGCTGTATGAGCAGCTTCATTGCTACACGCGCGCGGAGCTCAACAAAGAATATGGCAATGATGTTGTGCCACTCGACCAACCTATCCGCGCAGACCTTCTTGGCAATATGTGGGGACAGCAATGGGGCAATATCTATGACATCGTGGAGCCTAAGGGCGCAACGAAAGGCGTAGACGTCACCAAGCAGCTCGAAGCGCAAGATTATGACGCTCTTAAAATGGTGCAAACAGCTGAAGGCTTTTTCACCTCGCTAGGCTTTGACCCTCTGCCTGACACTTTTTATAAGCGTTCACTCATCACTAAGCCCGCTGACCGAGAAGTCCAGTGTCACGCGTCCGCTTGGAACATTAATGACATGGATGACATCCGCATAAAGATGTGCACCAAAGTGAATGCTGATGATTTCTCAACAGTTCACCACGAGCTCGGTCACAACTTTTACCAGCGCGCTTATAAAAATCAGCCTGTGTTTTTCAAAGATGGCGCGAATGATGGCTTCCACGAAGCCATTGGCGACATGGTGGCGTTGTCCATTACACCTGATTACCTCGTTGAGATCGGCCTTCTCGACGAGAAAGATGTTCCGGGGGCAGATGCAGATCTCGCCTTGCTACTTCGCCAAGCGATGGACAAGGTCGCCTTTTTGCCATTCGGTCTTATGGTTGATCAATGGCGCTGGAAGGTCTTCTCAGGTGAACTAACTCCTGCAACTTATAACTCAGGCTGGTGGGAGCTACGTGAAAAATACCAAGGTTTGCGTGCGCCGGGTGTACGACCAGCAGATGCCTTTGACCCCGGCGCAAAATACCACATCCCTGGCAACACGCCTTATATGCGTTATTTCCTTGCCCATATTCTGCAGTTCCAATTCCACCAAGCCGCATGTGAGCAAGCAGGCTTTGAAGGTCCGCTCCACCGGTGCTCCATTTACGGCAACGAAGACGTCGGCGCAAAATTCAATGCGATGATGGAGATGGGTGCCTCAAAGCCCTGGCCAGATGCATTGGAAGCGTTCACCGGTAATCGGGATATGGACGCCACGGCGGTTCTCGATTATTTCGCGCCGCTTATGACGTTCCTAGAGGAAGAAAACAAAGACCGCACTTGCGGGTGGTAGACGCATTTGTCTGACACGATTGAATTTGCGGACTTCCTGAAAGTTGACATTCGTATCGGGACAATTGTCCATGCGGAGGTCTTTGAGGAAGCCCGCAAGCCCGCCCTCAAGATGCAAATTGATTTCGGCGGCGACATTGGCGTGAAAAAGTCAAGCGCTCAAATACGCGCGCTGTATAATCCAGAAGACATTATCGGGAAGCAGGTTGCGGCTGTCGTTAATTTTCCGCCTCGCCAGATCGGCCCAACAATGTCTGAAGTTCTTACGCTTGGCTTTAATGACGCGGACGGTAATATCGTCCTATTTAGCCCTGACACACCTGTTCCAAACGGATCACGCCTACACTGAGTGAGCCATGAGCCAACACAAAAAATCTAAAGCTACAAAAAAATACAATGCCCAAAAAGCCGCTGAATATGTGAAACCTTCGGAAGCGTCCGTGTGCCAGCTTTACCTTATCACGCCCCCTATCATTGAGGACTTGGATAAATTCGCCGCTGATTTGGAAGCGGCCCTCTCTGCCGCGCCCGCAGATTTGCCCATTGCCTGCCTTCAAATTCGCCTAAAAGACATGAACGGCACCCCCGCCGAGGATTCAGCCATCATTCAGGCAGCCTCAGCTATTGTTCCAATCTGTCATAAATATGGCGTCAATGTTCTGATGAACGATAGGCCTGATTTAATGGCAGAATGCGGTGCAGACGGTGCTCACATTGGGCAGGATGACATGGACTATTATTCATCTAGAGAGCTGCTTGGCGGTGATGCGATTATCGGCATAACCTGTCATAACAGCCGCGAGTTAGCGTTTCAGGCCGCACAGGCCGGCGCGGATTATGTAGCTTTTGGGGCGTTCTTTGAGACCCCAACCAAAAGCCCAAAATTCCGCGCAGAGTTGGAGATTTTACAATGGTGGCATCAAGCAGTCGAAGTCCCCTGCGTAGCGATTGGCGGGATAACCGTAGACAATGCCGCCCTCATCATCGAAGCGGGAGCGGACTTTATCGCCGTGAGTTCGGGCGTGTGGCAACACCCCAAAGGACCAACCCACGCCGTCAAGGCGCTCTCAAAGCTTTGCTTGGACTATGCCTGAGCGTTAGCATAACGACGCTTATCGCCCTGCCCGCGGTGGCAACGACGCCGCCTAATACAATTTATTCCGCGCTTGCTTCTCCTTCCGCAGATTTTGAGGCGGCCCTTCGAGCTTACGAGTCTGGGGATTTCAATCTTGCGCTCGCAAGCGCAAAACTTGCCGGCGCGGAGGGCAATACTGATGCACAAGTCCTCGCGGGCACCATACTAATGAACGGCGAAACGGGCCTCATTAATGACCGCGAAGCTGCCGATTGGTTCAAACGCGCTGCCAGCAATGGCAATACAGACGCGCAACTATCGCTGGGTAAAATGGCTTTAAAATCGCGCGGCGGTTTAACGCCAAGTGACGCCATGGAATATTTTGCATCTGCGGCTGCACTCGGTCGCCTTGAGGCCAAACGCGCGATTGGCGAAATGTATCAAAAAGGTATCGGCATTGCGCCTGATGCCGAGAAAGCCAAAAGCTGGATGACAGAAGCGGCCGACGCGGGCGATAGCACAGGCGCACGCAAAATGGGCGATAGCCTCATTGAGAGCGACCCAAAGGCGGCTCTTGTTTGGTATGAGAAAGCGGCAGATTTTGGAGACGCTGAGGCCGCCTATATTGCCGCCATCATGTATGCAGAAAACTTTGAAATTCGTCCAAATTCAGCGCGGGCCGCTGAGTTGATGAAGCAAGCAGCTTACGGCGGCATTGCCGGCGCGCAAGCGGATTATGGCCTTTTAGTCTATCAGGGCGCTGGCGCAAAACGTTCAGAAACAGAGGCTGCCGATTGGTTTAAAAAATCAGCCGAAGGCGGCGACAAAGAGGGTCAATTTCTTTACGCCTTTACGCTCGCAAAGGGTGAAGGCGTGACGCAAAATTATGAAGAGGCTTATTTTTGGCTCCTAAAGTCTGGCGAAAGCGGCATTGACGATTATGACAACGACCGTAGAAAACTACGTGAGCGACTCGAAGCCAATGTCGATTCGGCGGCGCTAGACCGTGCCAGACAGCGGGCGAGGAAATAATTCTCAACTGCCGCGCGTAAAATCATATAATTTCGTTGAAATTTGACAAAGTTTTCGCCTGCTAAGTGAGCGCTATAGGCGGCGGCGTTAACCATGCTTAAGCACAACTGATGACTCCTGACGCCTCCATACAAACGGCAAACGATAACGCCCCCCGCGACACGCGCCCTGAAGGCGATTCTACAGGGTTTCGTGCTATGCTGAGAGATCAAGAGTTGGAACGTCGTTTGCATCATCTGGAGCTTAACAAGCTTCAGCAAAGTAATTCCGACATGCAAGTACAAACCGTCTCTAGCAATCCCGCGAACTTATCGACCAAATTTGGCGTCGGCCTTCCCCTGCTATGCACGCTAATTGCGACGCTTACCTCAGCATATTGCTTTTATAGCGCTCAAGGTCTCTACATGTGTATTGCCGCTTTGAGTGCGATGGTGTGGACAGCGCTGTGGACAAGCTTTCAAAGCGCAAAGTCAGAAAATATCGGCTCCAACCAGGGCCGCAGAGACAGTTTCATATCAGAAATCTGTGTGGTCGCTGCCACTTTAGCAGGGCTCGGCATATGGGGACTGGTGTCGCGTGAGTGGGGCCTGCCGCTGAGTTTGGCCGATGGCATTGTCGGATTTGCGGGGCTTACAGCCCTTATTTCGGCCCTTCTTGGATCGCGGTTCACTTTGGTTATGTCGGCCTGTGCCGGGGTTGTATGGCTCGCCTATTTCACGCTCGTCCCTAGTGTGAGCCTCGTTTCGATATGGACCTATCCGCTTGTGGCCCTTGTGCAGCTTTTCATTGCTGGTCAGAATGACGGCAAATTTGCTGCTACACTTACCTTGATTGGCGCCCATGGCTGGCTGTTCTGGATATTAAGCGATCGATTAATGGCAGGTGATATTTCAATGCTTCATGTCGCAGCCTTCTCAATGATGATCGGCATGGCGCATTACAGGCTAGGCAAAGCCGCCGGCGACGTATTTTGGGAAACGTCAACCTTGCATGTTTTTTTCGGCTGGAGCTTAGCCATGGTCGGTGCCGTGGCTATTCAGCACTATTGGCTTGGGACGAATGCTAATTTATGGGGCGATGTCTCAGCTCATCCGCTTAGTCAGCTATCATGGCAGGTGACAGGCGCCGCCTGTATTGCATTGATCGGAATTGCCGGCTTGATACGCATGGCCCATAATCAAATGACAACTATGGCTGTGCTGTTCACGCTAGGTGCGGCCGTTATTGCGGCCGCTGTCTTTGATCAGCGGGCGCTCATTGAAAGCTATGTTCAAGCTGAATTGAATATGCCCGCAAGACCACTCATTGGCCTGACGATTGGTGCTGCGATTTCGGCCAGCGCGATTGCGATGTGCGTCAACGGTGCCCGCCGCAAGAGTCTGATGATGATGTTTGCAGGGCTCGCCGTTATTGCGGCGGAGCTTGCCCTTATGCTTAATCCCAATATTTGGAGCGTTGAAACAGGCCTTGCCTTCGGGATGTGTCTCGTCATCAGCCTGTGTTTCGCGGCATTATTTGCAGCAGAACCTGCGAACAGCTACGCCTAATGTCATCGCCCCGCCGCTCAATTCCACATTTAGTGCTGGCGGGGATATTCTTAAGCGCAATCCCAGCCCTGACACTCGCGCGGCAGAGCTTTGCGGCCCCGTCGCAGATTCAGCTAACCTTACCCGCTACGCTTCTAGATGAGGGTGGGGTAATTAAAGCTGTAACCGACATCAACACTCTGGATCTAAGCCAGCTTGCCGGTAACAAAAATGTGGCTGTAGGAGACGTTGTTTATGTCCATCTAAATGTCGACATAAGCCAAAATGACGATACTGATTATAAGCTAAGTTACCCTTATGCCATCTCGCAGAACCGGCCGGAACGCAGTGACGCGCGCACAATCAGCCTGCGCGGCGTCGTTTCCGATCGCGCGGGGGATGACGTGTCGATAAACTATTTTTTTGAAACACTGCCCGCGAATTTAGCAATAGACCGGGCCATAAACCGTGCGGCCCCAAAGGCGGAAATTACAGTGAAGGTAAATCGCCGTGCAGTGGGCCATATTAATACTGTAAAGATTAACGGGCTCACCTATACGATAAACCACTAACGGGCGGTAATTGATCCGGCGCTGATATTAGGGCGAACCAAAAACGGCGCAAGAATCGCGCCCGCTGCGAAACCTGCCAAATGAGCGGCCCACGCGACCCCGCCGCCGCCCGTGAGCAAATCACCGCCAAATATCATCAGTATATTGATGATTAGCCAGCCAAAGCCAAATTTTAGAAGCTGTTTTGGACCGCCAATCGCCCAGGCCATGCTAGCAAAGAGGGCTGAAACGCCGCCTGATGCGCCTAGCGCCGCCCCGCTTTCGTTCGTAAGGCTCCACAGGCCGAGTTGCCCTAGCCCGCCAATAATAACACCGCCAAAGAAGATAGCTAAAAACGCGACATTGCCAGAGGGACGCCGCCCTCGGGAGGCGGACATTAATTTCGCGCCGCGAATGGTCACCACACCGAAAGGAATCATCATGCCAACATTCAAAAGCACATGCGTCCAACTGCCATGAATAAAACCATGGCCAATAATAGCGGTTGTCTTGCTAAGCGATGTTTGTCCTGAATAATCGTGGGATTTTAGCAGAGCCCAATACTCAGCCTGTCTTTCAACGAAGCCAAGCCCAACCTTTTCGCCATAGAAGACGAGCACATATATTATAAGTAGCATCACCCCAAGCATGACGGGCAGCTTTTCTTTAATATTGAAAATAGGTTCTCGCGGCTGAGACTTAGCGCTATCGTTCTGCATGGCGCTTCCTAACATATTTTTTTGCACTCGATAGAATTTTTCTCATAGATTGGCGCGCCGCAAGCTGTATAGAATTACCAAGGTCTGCTCAGGGCCGCTGGGAAATTTAATGATGCAAAACCAAAATCAATGGTACGTCCAAGTGAGCGGGCAATCTTACGGCCCCTATAGCATGGCCCAGATGATTGCATTCATCGGCGAGGGCCGCATTATAGCGGGTTCACTCATATCGCAAGACGCCACGCAAGGCTTTGCGATGGCCGCAGGTTTTCCAGCCTTTGCAGGACAGCTCGCGCCCTACGCCGCGCCGCATGTTCTTCAACAAGCGCACGCACAGCATCAAGCTCAGCGCGGCGAGATAAGGCCTCAACCTCAAGACGTGTTAACACCGCAGCCCCATATGCACACTGGCGAGAGGTCCGCACAACAGTCCGAGCCTCAGGCGGCGATTGCTCCATCAGTGTTTCTTGTTATGGCGGAAATTAATTCAGAAAACGGAATGCGGTTCTTGCAATCCTTGCAATCTTTCGGTCCCGCGCAACGCATTGGCGACACAGTCTGGCTCGTGCGCGCCGGCACAGATATCGATAATCTGCGCAACGCCCTTGCCAACACCCTTACGCGCCAAGATCGCGTATTTATCATGGACAGCTTTAACAACCGCACGGCTTGGTTTAACATTGGCGCGGATATGGATACCCGCATCAAAGAGCTCTGGGCGAGTATTGAAAGCGATCCCCGGCTTTAGTTAACCCGCTTTAAGCCCGCCTTAAATCGTTTGGCATTTTGTACGTAAACTTCCGCGCCGCCTTGGAGCATTGCAATGTGATGCGCGCCAAGCTCTTTCACGACCTTGCCCGGGGAGCCCATGACCATGGAGCCGTCGGGAATCACTTTACCTTCGGTGATGAGCGCGTGCGCGCCAATAAGACAGTTCTTGCCAATTTTCGCGCCGTTCAAGATTGTCGCGCCAATACCAATGAGCGTGTTGTCGCCTATCGTACAGCCATGCACCATGGCTTGATGGCCGATCGTAATGCCTTCGCCAATATTGAGCGGAGAGCCTGGGTCGGAGTGAAGAACCGCATTGTCTTGAACATTACTGCGTTTGCCAATGACAATCGTTTCATTATCGCCGCGCACAACCGCGCTAAACCAGACCGAGCTGCCTTCATGCATGACCACATTGCCAATGACGCTCGCGCTCTCTGCAACCCAAGCATCTTCGGCCAGTTCGGGCGTTTTATCGTCGAGCGAATAGACTGCCATTAATCTTCAAGGTCCTGCGCGATGATAGAAATGTTCAAATCATAGGACACGTCATCAGGATCTTCATCGTCAATATATAACAAGCCAAGGATTTCATTATTCAGATAAACTTCCACGGAGTCCTTTACTTTGCGCGGCTTGATTGTCACAGCTTCGGTGCCAAGACGTTTGCAGAGGTAATTTCTAACGCTTACAATTTGCTCAGGGCTCATAGGTCTTCTCCAAATTTTTGATCCATAGTTCCAGCAGGATTGCCGTCACAGCAAGGCCCGCCAACGGGCTTCGCAGGGACGCCTGCAACAATACAATTTTCTGATACAGGCTTGAGAACAACAGAGCCCGCGCCGATTTTCGCGCCATTTCCAATTTTGATATTGCCCAGCACTGAGGCATGCGCGCCAATCAGGACGCGGTCCCCGACCTTTGGGTGGCGATCTTCATCCGCTTTGCCCGTCCCGCCAAGGGTCACGCCTTGCAAGATTGAGCAATCATTCCCAATTACGGCCGTCTCGCCCATCACAAAACCTGTCGCGTGATCAAGCATGACGCCGTGGCCAATACGGGCGGCGGGATTTATATCAACGCCAAATTTCTCGGAGGACTGATTTTGAAAATGAAAAGCCAGCAAGTCCCGCCCTGAATTATAAAGTGAATGCGCGCAGCGGTGCGTTTGAATAGCCATATAGCCTTTGAAATACATAAAGGCCTGTAAATAGCTTTGCGCGGCTGGATCGCGCTCTCTGACGGCCAGAAGATCTTTTGCCGCGCGTTCAACAAGCTCAGGGTCTGCTTCAATCGCTTCGGTCAGCACGCGGCGAGTCTTGAGCGTTGAGAACTCTTGCGTCGCTAATTTTTCTGACAAATGGTTGACCAGCGCGCCGCCGAGGTTTTCTTGTTCTAGAATTGTAGCATGAATAAGCGACGATAAAGCAGGCTCTTTGGTCGCAAAAGCGGCGGCCTCTTGCTTAAGGCGGGACCAAACGCAAGTATCTGCATTCTGATCTGTCGCTACGTTTAAATTGGGCATGATATTCTCCAGTCATCTTCTAAATAGAGAATTGAACGAGATAAACAACCGCAAAGGCCTTTAGTTGCCTAAAACCAAGCGGCCCGCTAGCCTCTTCCGCGATAGGGCGGAACGCCTTGATCTGGTATCCAAACCCCTTTGGGAGCCTCGCCGTGCTGATAAAACACATCAATCGGGATGCCTCCGCGCGGATACCAATAGCCCCCAACCCGAAGCCAATTCGGACTGATTTCGCGCACTAATCTCTGGCCTATACCCGTTGTGCAGGCTTCGTGGAAATCGCCATGGTTGCGATAGCTGCCAAGAAAAAGCTTGAACGCCTTGCTTTCGACAATCCATTCATCAGGAACATAATCTACAACCAAATGCGCGAAATCAGGCTGTCCCGTGACAGGGCAAATACTGGTAAATTCGGGCGCAACGAGGCGCACCATATAAGGCTCATCACAGGGGTTTTTCACGCGTTCGAGAACGGCCTCCTCTGGCGAGGACGGCAGCCCTTTCATGGTGCCCAATTGATCAAGCTTGTCGTATCGCGTTTCGGTCATAGTCGCGAGTTAGCGCGATAGAGCAGCGGGCGCAAGACAAGGCTTACAAATTAACAAGGTGGATTAAGTCTATAAAACACACGCTGCAAAGCTTAATACAACAGATTAACTAACGGCCACTCGACGTTGGGCAGTTTCCATTCCGCCAAGCCATTTAGCGGCAGGAGCCTCGACGTAACGCTGCAAAGCGTAGCCAGCGATAATCACGCCGATGAGATAAGGCAATAGATATAAATCACCATTCCAACCAACATCATGCCAGCGCTCCCCAAATAGCCGAGATAGCACCTTGGCCGCGAAAATATCGGCCATGATCGCAATGATAACATGAACCATATACACGGAGTAAGAAATACGAGCCAAAAACGGGAATGGCCGAGCCATCATGATTTTTGAGACGAACCCTCGGTCAAAGGCAAACACGACAACAAACAAAAGGCAAAATGGCGCGACAAAGAACTGTAGCTTGCCCGGCATGTATATTACAAAGGCTATGAAGGAAGCCAGCGTCGTGAACTCTAGTAAATGATGCGCAAAAACTGATGTACTTACGCTATCTACGGGCTCCGATCTCACGCGGCGGTATATTTCTGCGCCTAAAACGCCCGTGTAAAAGCCGCCAAGGCAGCGCCAGAAAGCATAATCATAAGTGATGTTCATATCGGGTTTAACCGATGCTAAGAACGTATATAGCCCCGCGACCCCTACCCCAATAAGTGCAAAGTGCCAGAGCTTTCTTGGCGGCAACCACAACAGCATAGCGGCGAAAACAAAGTAAGCAAAGAACTCAACGCTTATCGTCCAAGCAGGAGGGTTAAATGTCAGGCTGTCATGCAGGCCCATCGCTTGTGTCAGGCTCAGATTTGTCAGCAGGCTATACAGCGTTTCAGTAGAGCCCGCTTCAAAGGGCAGTATTTCGCCGATATCTGTAGTGGCAATTCCAGCTTTATGGGCAATGAGTCTAAGCAGGGCGAAGGCGAGAAAAATCATCGTCATTACGAAATGCACAGGGTACAACCGCGCAAATCGCCGCCACAAAAATGACTTTGCCTGCCCGCCCGTCTGCAGACGCCGCCCATAAAGGGTGAACATGAGAAAGCCTGAAAAGACAAAAAACAGATCAATAATGACCGCGCCTTGATTAAGGAAAGCCGTCGCATTTAGCTTACTTCCCCATGGCGTGTGATAGATTGCAACAAGCAGCGCAAGCAGACCGCGAAAGCCGTCCAGCGCACCAAAATACTCCGCGCGATTGGCAAAATCTGAGGCGCGGTCACGCGGCGGAATATGTGCGGCGGATTTGCTCATTTTAGATCCTGTTCTGCGCTGGCGACCAAGGCCATGAATTGTGTTAACCCGTAATGTAACGAGAGAACGAAAAATTAATCTTAACATCAGGCCATTCAACTTCTTAGATCTCAAAAATAGGGAGAATTAGCTAAGGTTTAGTTTGCAAAATTTATGCCAGACGGCGTCGTTTATGCTGCCGAAGCTCTATACGCACCTTTATTGAACTCACAGAACCCCATAAAAAAACGCCCCAATAAGGAGCGTTTTTAAAATAATGAGTTGTGGTGTACGCGCTATTTATTAAACGCCTCAACATGTTTCCCCGCTTTCTCTAACTCGCCCTTCTCATAGTCAACAGATTGAACATTTGCGCCATAATTACCCTGAGCACTGCGTGCCTGCGCGAATTCCGCGGCAAAGACCAAACCTGCTAAAGCACCTGCCGTCGCCGTTGCTTTCAATACATTCATGCAGACTTCCGACAACTAAAAGATATATTTCCAATTAACAATCTAGAGAATTATACAAGTTTGAAGTAAGTTGCAATTGCGGGTTACACGGTGAGTGCTATGGTTGAGTTCCCCACACCAGTCATCGAGGCCAAACCATGACAAACCTTCTTTCCCAAAACAAAATGTTTGGTGGCGTTCAAGCCACTTACGAGCACCCTTCCGAGGTGTGTAAATGCGATATGAAGGTTGCAACATTTAAGCCAGAGGGGGCGGAAAACGCGCCTGTTCTGATATGGCTTTCGGGACTGACCTGCGATACGACCAATTTTCAGTATAAAGCGGGCGCGCAGCGTATCGCGGCAGAACTCGGTATAGTCCTTGTAATGCCTGATACATCCCCACGCGGTGACCATGTGCCAGACACGGAAGACCAGTATGATTTTGGTAAGGGCGCAGGCTTTTATCTCGACGCGACGGAGGAACCTTGGGCGAAAAACTATAATATGGAAACCTATATTCGCGATGAACTGACGGCGTGGATCGGTGAGCACCTACCCGTCGATATGGACCGCATGGGAATATTTGGCCACAGCATGGGTGGTCATGGGGCGCTGACGCTGCACCTTAAAAATCCAAAGCTGTTTAAGAGCTGCTCTGCCTTCTCTCCCATTGTAGCGCCCTCCCAAGTCTCTTGGGGCCGCAAAGCCTTTGAGGGCTATCTTGGCAGAAATGCGGACACATGGCGTCCCTATGACGCGACAGATTTAGTCATTCAGGCACAAACCCCGGCCAAAATATTAATCGACCAAGGCACAGACGATCAGTTCCTCAAAGAGCATCTTCGCACAGATATTTTCGCTACGGCCTGTGAAAAAACAGGCCAACCCGCCAATATTCGCATGCAAGACGGCTATGATCACAGCTATTTCTTCATCGCTAGCTTTATCGAAGACCATTTACGGCATCACGCAGCGGCCCTATAGCCGCTGATTTACAGCTTCCCCCCGAGCTGAGCCTATGCCAAAAAAGACTATGGATTCTGCACCAATAAATTTACATGAAAACGAAACCGCTGTCGCCAAACTTAAGGCGGCGCGCGGAGCGATTGAAGCGCGCTTAAGTGCACTTGTACCCTCAGAGCAAACTTGGCCTATGCAGCTTCACGCCGCGCAGCGCCATGCACTTTTGTCGCCGGGTAAACGCTTCCGCCCGCTGCTATGCGCTTTTATCGCAAAGGGGGCTGGCTTTGAGGGCGAAGCCGCCGTTGATGTTGGCTGCGTCGCGGAAATGGTGCACGCCGCCTCGCTTATTTTAGATGATTTGCCGTGTATGGATGATGCGGCCCTGCGGCGTAATCAACCCACGACCCATATCGCTTTTGATGAAAGCACGGCAATACTAACCGCAACAGCGCTGCTTAACCTTGCTTTTGGCGTGTTGTCAAAATTGCAACATGTTAGCGCGCAGAGCCGGATTGAACTTGTCGAACTTCTTTCCTATGCCGTAGGGTCCAAGGGTCTTATTGCGGGCCAAATCGCCGATTTATCCAATACCGACTCGAGTGCGAGTGTCGCTGAGATTGAACGGCTCAACACGTTAAAAACAGGCGCACTTTTTGATTTCTCTGTTGAAGGTGCCGCCATTTTAGCGGCTGTATCTGCGCCGCGCCGAGCCGCACTCAAAGATTTTTCCTATCATCTTGGCCTTGCCTTCCAGCTCATGGACGATGTTAAAGACACTATCATGAGCGAAGCGGAAGCCGAAAAGTCAGTGGGCCGTGATACCGGCAAAGCCACAATTCTTGCGCTAACAGGCAGCGCCGCTGCTATGGAACGATTGCAAGGCTATATCGCCGCAGCCAAAGAGGCTCTGGGCCGAGCAGAGCTTAGCAATTCGGCGATGTTAAATGCGATTATAGACGCCCAATTTTCGTTCTTAAAATGAGCGAGACACTCCCCATATTATCCACGCGCGACTTGACTGTGAATTACGGCGCGTTCTGCGCGCTCGATGGCCTATCGGTTGATATAAATGCCGGCGAAATTATCGGTGTAATCGGTCCAAATGGCGCAGGAAAAACAAGTTTCATCAAAGCCTTATGCGGCAGAATAGATGTAAGTGCCGGAACGCTTTTGATTAATTCACGTCCCGTTAGGTCCAGTCAGAGCCGTCAGCGGCTTATTGGATTAGTACCCCAAGATATTGGCTTATATTCCCATATGACGGCGCGCGAAAATCTGCGAGCTTTTGCTAAAATTATGGGCATGCGCGGACGCAAGAACCGGCGCGACTCTGTTGCAGCAGCTCTCGCCTCGGTCGAGATGGATTACAAATCAGAGGCCTTGGTTTCACAGCTGTCAGGCGGCATGAAGCGGCGCATTAATGTCGCCGCCGCCATCATGCACAACCCCGCAGTTTTGATATTGGATGAACCCACAGCGGGCGTCGATACCCCTGCCCGCGACACAGTTCACCGACTAGCGAGAAAGCTCGCCGACGACGGCATGGCGGTCCTACTGATCACGCATGAACTCGAACAAGCTGAGGCGCTATGCGATAAATTACTTGTTCTAGCGGGCGGGAAAACATTGGCGTTTGATAATCCATCGGATTTACTATCGCGGATTTATGGCGATGCGCGCGAGGTCATGGTTCGTTTGTCCAAAGCGCCAGAGGCGGCGACTTTGGACGCTATGAAACCCTTTGATTTCGCCCAAGCCGAGCTGCCCACAATCTGGACAGCAGTCACGGAACAGAGCGAAGAGAAAATTGTGTCTGCATTCATGAGCGGTCTGCGCGGTACAGACACCACACTGCGCGAGATCAGCGTCAGGCGTCCGGGGCTTAATCACCTCATGCATGCGATAGAGAAAAACGGAACGCTACCTTTATCCTTTAAGAATGCGGCGTAATGCTTAGCGCTGTTTTCAAAATCATGTGGCTGCGTCTGTGGCGAGACAAAGGCGCGCTGGTGCTCGCATTTGTCTTGCCCGGTTTCATCTTTGCAATTTTTGCCGCTATATTTTCAAACGCCAGCGGCGGGCAGCTTGATCTACGGGCCGCGCTTGCGGTCACCTCCACCGCCCCAGCTTCGCAAGGATTTGCAGATCGCCTGAAAGATGTGGAGAGCTTCACCCTCTCCACTGATGCTGATTGGACATTATCCGATGTGCGTGAGCGGGTCCGCCTCGGCCAAGATGATGCGGGCGTGGTGATTGCAGGCGATATGTCAGACGGGAGCGCCCCGGCCATTATTATCGTTTCAGAACCCAGCCGCGAGATTGCCGCAACAGTTTTAAAAGGGCAAATACGGCAACTTCTCGCTGATAGCACGTCCAGCGCCCCCGCGATATTCACAGATGTGACGGCGCTCAACACAGAGGCGGAGGACGGGCCAAGCGATCAATCCGTGACCTATTATATCGGCGCAACGGCGATACTTTTTTTGCTATTCTCCGCAATGCAAGGCGCATCCCTTTCGCTGGAGGAACGCGCAAACGGGATTTCTGATCGGCTACTGGTTGGCGCGGGCGGCGCGCTTTCTATGCTCAGCGGGAAATTCATATTTTTGACGCTGATTGGGTTCATTCAAGCCGCTATTATTATCGCCGTTGCCCATGTCTTCTTTGATGTCCCCGTCTTGCCGCACTTGCCCGCTCTTGCGCTGGCCTGTTTGGGCATGGCATCGCTCGCCGCTTCAATTGGACTGCTAACGGCGAGCCTGTGTAAGTCATCGTCGCAAATGCACACCGTATCGACCTTTGTCGTGCTGCTCTTCTCAGCGGTGGGCGGGTCGATGGTACCGCGTTTTATGATGCCTGACTGGCTGCAAGACTTTGGCAAGTTCACACCCAATAGCTACGCCATTGATGCAGTCTACGGCATTTTGGCACGGGGACAGAGCGTGGCTGAGCTGCTAGATGTGTGGTATGTATTATTTGGCGGCGCAGCCATGTTGCTTGTGCTTGCCGCCATTATTTCGCACCAGCTTCGGCGCGTCTAATCACAGCACAAACACGTATGAGCATCATGAGCCAAGCCAGTACCATCACGAAACCAAGCACAGCCGCAGGGATTATTCTTGCGGCCCTCGTTTGCGGCGCGTGGCTCGTGGTGCATCTTTATAGTCTTTTCGTGCACCAACTCTCCAACCCGCTTTGGCAGACGATAGGCCTCATCACGCTGCAATGCTGGCTTTATGTCGGTATTTTTATCGTCGCCCATGACACCATTCACGGCGCGCTATTCCCGGGTAAGCCAAAATGGAACGCGGGCGTCGGCACGGCGATTATGTTTGTCTATGCGGGCTTTGACTGGAAAGTCATGGCCAAAGCGCATCATCAACATCACGCGGAAAGCGGTACAGCAGGCGATCCTGATTTTAACGCAGACGACCCGCACCGTTTCTGGCCGTGGTATTATAAGTTTTTCACGACCTATTTCGGTCTGCGCCAAATCGCGGTTTTGGTTGGGTTTACGCTGCTCTATATCGCGCTTGGCGCGCCGTATTTGAATACAATCGTGATGTGGGCGGTGCCTGCTATTCTATCGTCTGTGCAGCTTTTTTACTTCGGGACTTACCTCACCCATCGTCACGCGGAGGGTTTTCCCGACCATCACAATGCGCGCACGAATGGCTTTCCGAGATGGTTGTCGCTTCTCACTTGTTTTCACTTTGGCTATCACCACGAGCATCACCTTTACCCGCAAGAGCCGTGGTGGCGTCTGCCTTACCGAAAAAAAACGCATGAGGCGGAGGTCGCATGATTATCAACATCCTCATTACCGTCGCGGCCATCATCGGCATGGAAGTCTTTGCCATATTGTTTCACAAATATTGGATGCATGGTAAGCGCGGCTGGAAATGGCATGAAAGCCATCACGTGCCGACGCAAGGCAAGTTTGAGACGAATGACCTCTACGGTGTCGCGTTCAGTTTTATCGCGGCGGGCTTATTTATCGCGGGGAGCCTCTGGTCGCCAGTCCTCTGGTATATCGCGCTCGGGTTTACGATTTACGGCGTGCTCTACGGCATAGTCCATGACGGCCTCGTCCACCAACGCTGGCCATTTCACTACACCCCGTCCAAAAAACTCCTTTGGGGCTATCCCCACAGACTCGTCCTCGCACACCGCATGCACCACCATGTCACGACACGCGAAGGCGCCGTAAGTTTTGGATTTCTATGGGCAGAGAAGCCGGAAGCGTTGAAGGCGGAGTTGAAGGGGGAGAAGGTTTGAAGCTTAGTCTTTCCGAGATTGATAGCTATGCATGGTGGAAGATAA
>CAKZTE010000012.1 GCA_937923115.1 uncultured Caulobacterales bacterium
CATGCTCGATTTGCAGACGGAAGAGCATGGCTATGAGGAGACAACGCCGCCTTACATAGTAAAAGGTCCATCACTCTTTGGTACGGGACAGTTGCCGAAATTTTCTGAAGACCTTTACGAGATAAATGGAAGTTATCGTCAGGGTATTGTGAATATGTCTCATAGCATTGACATAATGAAAGCTCGGATTGATATTTTTAACACTAAAGAGTTTGACGAGTTTACCGATAGCTTGGCAGAAATTAAGAGTTATGCCGAAAAAATTGGAAAAGATGAAATTCTTCAATTAACCCAAAGACTAATTTCAAGAGCAAATCTCATTACTAATGCAGGCAATGAAGGACAAGAAGTCAGCAAAGAAAAAATTGAAGAAGCTCAGAGTGAATTAAGTGAATTAATTAAAGACGGAGTCGCTTTTCAGTTTCTAATCCCAACTGCCGAAGTATCACTCACAAACATCGTGCGCGAGTCTATCATCGACGCTGAAAAACTGCCTATCCGCATGACCGCGCATACACCGTGTTTCCGCTCGGAAGCCGGCAGTGCGGGGCGCGACACAAAAGGCATGATACGTCAGCACCAATTTAACAAAGTCGAGCTTGTCTCTATTACCCGCCCCGAAGAGAGCGAGGCCGAGCATAAGCGCATGTTGGGTTGTGCGGAGGAAGTGTTGAAACGCCTCAAACTGCCCTACCGCGTGGTTGAACTTTGCACGGGCGACCTCGGGTTTGGCGCGCGCCGCACATTTGACATTGAGGTCTGGCTGCCAAGCCAAAACACCTATCGCGAGATTAGCTCGATTTCTAATTGCGGCGATTTCCAAGCCCGCCGCATGAATGCGCGCTATAAACACGGCGAAAAAGACAACCGTTTTGTCCACACGCTCAACGGCTCTGGCCTTGCGGTGGGGCGCACGCTTGTTGCGGTTCTCGAGAATTATCAAAATGCGGACGGCACCGTTACAGTGCCAGAGGTGCTTGTGCCTTATATGGGCGGCAAGACGGTTATCGCGTAAAACAAAACCGCTGATCCCGTTCAGGGTGTTTTCGAAGGAAACACCTAGAAACGGGAACCATCTTCTGAATCTGGTTCTTGATACGATGTTTGGTGATGGACCCCGATTTTCATCGGGGTGAGCGGGTTTTTAAATTAAGGACGAACGGTGTTTAAATGCGCATACTTTTAACCAATGACGACGGCGTGCGCGCCGAGGGCATGCAAGTGCTTCGCCGTATCGCGGCAGAGCTGTCGGGTGACGTATGGGTGGTCGCGCCCGATACAGAGCAATCTGCGGCCTCGCGCGGCGTGTCTTTGCACAATCCTGTCATGTGCCGACGATTAGAGGAGCGCGTCTATGCCGTGACAGGCACGCCAACGGATAGCGTGATCGTGGCCCTCAAAGATGTACTGCTCGATAATCCGCCTGATTTGGTCTTGTCTGGCGTGAACCGCGGGCAAAACCTCGCCGAGGACGTGACATTTAGCGGCACAATCGCAGGCGCGCTGCAAGGCATGCAAATGGGTATTCCGTCAATTGCGCTCTCGCTCGCGCGCGGGTTTCAGGACGCCCGTAGCTTGCCATGGGAGACCGCAGAGGCGCACGGCCCAAAAGTCATCCGCGATTTACTCGCGGCGGGCTGGCCTGAGAAAGTCATCCTGTCAGTTAACTTCCCTGATACGCCCGTTGACGGCGTAAAAGGGGTAAAGGTGACGCGCCAAGGGCACCGCGATTTTCAAATGACAGGGGTGGATAAGCGTAAGCATCCGCGGGGTGGGAATTACTTCTGGCTAACCTATGGCGCTAAGAATTATACACCCGTTCCAGATACAGATTTGCGGGCGATTTATGACGGCTATATTTCCGTCACGCCGCTTCATGTTGATTTGACTCATCAAGAGACCTTGGGCGCGCTATCTGTATCTATGTCGCGCTAACGCTCGACATGGCGGGCAAATCAATGAATATCTTAGCTTCCTTTCGTTAGCTTGGCTGGCTGGACCCTCAACATGTTTGATCCTGAACGCATTGATATGATTATGGCGCTGCGCGGGCGGGGCGTGTCCGATAACGCTGTGCTGCGCGCGATGGAGCTTGTCCCGCGCCGCCGCTTTGTCGGGCTAAGCTATGCGGCCAAAGCCTATGAGCACGCCGCCCTGCCGATCGTCTGCGGGCAGGAAATATCTGCGCCCTATGATATTGCGATTATGACGCAAGTTTTGGATTTAAAGCCTGAGCACAAGCTGCTCGAAATAGGGACGGGGAGCGGATATCACGCCGCTGTTTTGTCGCAAATTTGCCGACGTGTTTATTCTGTTGAGCGTTACCATGGCCTCTTAAAGGCTGCCGAGACGTGCTTTGCTGAGAACGGTATAAACAATGTGGTGACGCGGCACGGCGATGGGCGATATGGCTGGCCGGGCCAGGCACCTTTTGACCGTATAGTGATAACGTGCGGCGTGCGCGCTATGCCAGCAGGGCTTCTTGACCAGCTCGCGGCGGGCGGTAAAATGGCCGCAGTCGCAGACGGAATGCTTACCGTGGCAAGCAAAGCGCGCAAAAAGATAGACGAGCAAGAAATCATGCCCATGAGCCTGCCATTGATAGAAGCCGGTAAAAGCAAAGTTCTTTAAGACGCCGTTAACCTTAAAGCTAAACCAAAATTTAACTCTGTTCCTTCATTAAATGATAATTCTGGCCGGATTGAAGGAGTTTATCATGGCGCAATTAAAGTTTATTTTGGGCGCAGCCTTGGCAGCATCTTTGTCAACTGCCGCGACAGCGCAAAGCTCGCATTATCAGTCTATTACCTCGGCAGACACGGACATTGTCCGCGCGCAAACCATACGCGAAGGCGATGTTAGCCCCGAAGAATACGCCGCATTGCTTGCCGAAGCTGACCGTATTCGGGCCACTCAAAGCACCACATATTCATCCCCAACGGCAGGCGCGATTTCAACAACAGATAGCTATGGTTATCAAATCGAGATTTTTGAAGCGCCTTCTGCATCCGCAAATGTCGTGACGACAAATTCGCCCACGCAATACCCTATGGCAAAAACATATCCGCTTGGCACAGATTTTAGCACTCCGGAATTCTCTTCGCAGCGTGCAAGCACGGTTTATTCTGCGCCGTCAAATTATGGAAATACGACAACATATTCTGCGCCGACATATTCTCAAAACTCTCTCTCAG
>CAKZTE010000013.1 GCA_937923115.1 uncultured Caulobacterales bacterium
TCAGTGATTTGCATATTGGCGGAGTTCATGTGCCCGCCAACCGTATCAGGAAAACGGCTGCTATAATTAACACCCAAAACCCTGACATCATTTTTTTGGCGGGAGATTATGTGAACGGCCACAAGCGCCGTGAAGATCACACGCAAACCTTTAATGACACGCTCGATAGAGGGCTGGCTGCGCTCTCGGATTTGTCCGCGCCAATGGGTGTTTATGCTGCTATGGGGAACCACGATAGGTGGTATAGTCAGCCGTATTTAATCAGGGCGCTGACAGATGCGGGGGCTACAGTCTTGGTCAATCAAGCTGTTAACATTGGGGATGTTTGCATTGTCGGGCTGGCTGATGCGGATACTGATACCGAAGACCCTTTAGCTTTCGAGGCCTGTGAAAACGGATCAACCACACTGTCGCTGATGCATTCGCCTGATAGTTTTAAATATTTGCGATCAGATACGGTGTTTGCCGTAGCGGGTCATACGCATGGGGGGCAGATTAACTTGCCTTTGCTAGGCCGCGCAATTACTGCGACGCAGATCGGTAAACCATATGCTTACGGACTAAGAGACTGGCGCGGCATTCCTGTTATCATTACAGCAGGGCTAGGCACATCTATAATGCCTGCGCGGTTTCGGTCTCCGCCTGAGGTCGTGATTATTAACTTGGTTCCAGCTCGTTAGAGGCGGGAGAAGGCGCCGCTTTTTCGTAGCGCGCGTTCCGGTCAGCTTTTGTCGTGACCACAAAAAACGTAATTAATGCCAATACAGCGAGTGCCGCCGCAACAATAAAGGGCGCGCCCGGGATATATGTCGGCGCTGCGCCGCTTGTAAATCGCTGGAAGGTTTGCGTCATTAATATAGGCCCCGCCATCATAGCCAATCCCTGCGCCGCGCCCAGCGCCCCTTGCAGTTCACCCTGTTCTGATTCTGATATGCGGGAACTCATCATGTTGTTTATGGACGGCCCTGCCAATCCCGCAAAGGCCGCGAAAGGGCCTGCGACGTAAATCATCCAGCCTGTATTGGCCCCGCCCATAATGGCATAAGCGATGACGGCCGAGACAACGCCAATTATGCCCGCCCAATACAGACCAATTTTTGGAATGATTAGGCGGATAAGGCCGCCCTGAACAATGATGCTTGCAACACCAAAAGCGCCCAGTGACCAGCCAACGTCTTGGCTATCCCATCCGAAAGCTTCGTTCATGGTGAAGGTATAGGTCGTCGGATAGACCGTATGCGCGAGGGCGAGGAGGAAGGTCACAAATATAAGACCTTTGACACCAATAATCTTGCCGAGCGAGCGTAGCGCGCCAAAGGGATTGGCCCGTTTCCATGAAAAAGCTCGGCGTTTTTCTGGGGCTAAGGTTTCCGGCAAGACGAAATAGCCAAAAACGACATTCATCATCGATAAAATACCCGCGGCAATGAACGGCACGCGCGGTCCGTACTCACCCAATATACCGCCGATAACAGGGCCAAGCATAAAGCCAACGCCAAACAGCGCGCCGACAAGTCCAAAGTTTTGTGCCCGCGTTTCGGGCGGGCTTATATCTGCGATATAAGCGTTGGCTGTACTAAAGGTTGCCGCTGTGCCGCCTGCAATGATACGCCCGAGGTATAGAAAGGCGAGTGTGGGAGCAAAGCCCATGATGAAATAGTCAATGGACAGGCCAAAGAGCGAGAAAAGCATTACGGGCCTCCGCCCATAGCTATCTGAGAGAGCGCCGATAATGGGCATGGCGATAAATTGCATCACCGCGAAAACTAAGGTGAGGTAGCCGCCGTGAATTACGGCGTCGCTATTGCCCAAACCTGATAATTCTTTGAGCAAGTCAGGCAGGACGGGTATCATGATGCCAAAGCCGATAGAATTTATCATCACCGTCAAGAGCACAAAAATCATCGCATTTTTGCCGCCACTTTTTTCAGCGCTGGGCGTTTTAGAAGCAGGGGGCGAAGATGTCATAAACTGGCCTAGGCTATTTTGAGGGCCCCGCAAAGCCTACAAATTCGGAGACCACACGTTCATATACTTTGCGCTTGAACGGCACCACGAGTTCAGGCGCTTCGGCAAGGCTGCCCCAGCGCCATTTTGTAAACTCGGCTGGCTTTTGAAATTTTAAATTCACATCAGCTTTCTTTCCCAAAAAGCGGTAGGCAAACCAAAGCTGCCGTTGTCCTCGCCACTTTTGCATGCGCCCTCGCTGGCCATATTCAGGCGGGAAATCATAAAAAAGTTCTTCGTCGATACGCGCGAGGGGCCGAAGGTTTTCAACGGAGATTCCCGTTTCTTCGCGGAGTTCCCGAAGCGCGCCAAATTCAGGCGACTCGCCTTTGTCCAGCCCGCCTTGCGGAAATTGCCATACAAAGTCAGTTTGTTTCCCTGAGCGGTGACCCAGCCAGACGTGGCCTTTTTTATTAAAGAGTACAATCGCCACGGCAGGGCGGTACTCGCTTACGGGGCCTTGGGGTGTGGGCATCAGAGTCTCTTATTGAGAGGGAATCCGCGATGAGACCGGGGCGAGCGTGAGACCTTGA
>CAKZTE010000014.1 GCA_937923115.1 uncultured Caulobacterales bacterium
CTAGGATTTTCTCGCGGCCCGAAATATCCGGATATGGCACTTCAATCTGGCGGTCAAAGCGGCCGGGACGCAGCAAAGCCTTATCCAAAACGTCAGGGCGGTTTGTGGCCGCGATGATGATAATGCCTTCATCGCCTTCAAAGCCGTCCATTTCGACGAGGAGTTGGTTCAGCGTTTGCTCGCGCTCTTCATGGCCGCCAGATGTGCCGACACCACGGTGGCGACCCACGGCGTCAATCTCGTCAATAAAAATGATGCAGGGGGCATTTTTGCGCGCGTCCGCGAACATGTCACGTACACGCGACGCGCCGACACCGACAAACATTTCAACAAAGTCAGAGCCTGAAATTGTGAAGAACGGCACACCTGCCTCACCTGCCACCGCGCGGGCGAGGAGCGTTTTACCTGTCCCTGGAGGGCCAACGAGAAGCGCACCTGTTGGGATTTTGGCACCAAGACGCGTAAAGCGCGTGCTGTCTTGGAGGAATTCGACGACTTCTTTGAGATCTTCTTTGGCCGCTTCTACGCCCGCCACATCGTCAAATGTGACTTTACCCGACATTTCAGTCAGGAGTTTGGCTTTAGACTTACCAAAGCTCATCGCGCCGCCTTTGCCTCCGCCCTGCATGGAGCGCATAAAGAAAATAGCAATCCCCACAAAGAGAACAAGCGGAAGAATAGAGAATAGGAAACTCGCGAGCATACTCTGTTTTTTAATCTCGCCGTAATCATAGGGAACATTGGCGCTATCTAAGGCTTCGGCTGTGCGGTCACTATAGGGTGTTCCGTTTACGCGGAAGCTCTTTCCGTCATCAAGCATGCCCGTAACCACGCCAGTCTGCGGATCGATTTTTACATCGCGCAGCGTGCCCGCTTCGGCCGCTTGGGTGAACTCCGTGTAGCTTAATTCATTTGTTGTCGCGCTCGTCATAGAGTTTTGCGTCATGGTCATCATGACAAGGAACATAGTGATGACGACAGCCCACGTGACGTAATTGCGTGTTTTCGGGTTCATAACGGCTCTTTCAATTTAGAACGGGTCGAGTTTCTTCTCTAACAGATAGGAGATACCGCGCCAATGTGTAAGGGGGCAATCCTATATTTTACATACGTGCTGCCGACTTATTTCGGTTCAAGGCGAGAGGGCCCGAAAGCGCGTTTTAAGCGCGGCAAAACAGCACTTTTGACCGATGCAAGTCTTTGGCCATCGCGTCCAATGGGCCCAATGGCGACAATTTGCTCGTTATGGATCCATATCGGCAAGGCCGCACGGGCAGGCGCTGGGCAAAGTTTGAGCGCCTGTTTCATTGGCGCAGGGGCGTGAGCCCACTCTTTACCCGCAGGGGCCAGCGTGCCCTTACCGTCAATCCAGAATCGCCCGTCCCATAGTGTGCGGCCAGAAAATGGCGCCGGCGCCAGCGGCGCAGTAGCGGTTCGGCCCGATGCAATAACGGGATCGCGGCTAATCATATAACTTGTTTTCTGCGACGATATAACAGCCCCGCCCAATGACGCACCGCGGAAATCGGACTCGCGTAAGGCATTGACCAAGCGACATAACTCGGCCTGCCGCGGAGCCGTGCTTGTACCGCTAACAGCGCGAATGAGATAACCCAGAAAATGCGGAGACGGAATGACCGGCAAAAAGAGATTGCCAAAATCATCTTCAGTAACATGATCCCTGAGGTTTTGAGCGTATCGTTTTCTTTCTTGGGTGCGGCCTTCACTCATGTCGCGGCAAAGCGCTAGCATGTCGCGGCGTAACAGCGGATTACGGCCTAGCGCATCGCGCGCGCGGATGCGGGCAAAGCGGCGATTTTCATTAGACGGGTCATCAACATAAGGCAGATTGTGCGCGGCAAGATAGGCACGAATCTGCGCGCGCGAGAGGCTAAGCATTGGGCGACAAACGCTAACCCCCGCGAGCTGCGGCCAAAGTGGCGACGGCGTGACCCCGCGCATGGCGGCCGCGCCGCGCCAAGACCCGTCCGCCTTTAGGCGCATTAAAACCGTCTCGGCTTGATCGTCTTCGGTGTGGCCCGTAAGCAAATAAGATAGGCCCGCAGCACGGCATGCCTCCCCCAGCAGTCCGTAGCGCGCAGAGCGGGCCCTCCCCTGTACCCCGCCCGATAGCGGCGGCGGCTGCCAAGACAGCACGGACGCCTGTAATCCGAGTGCCTCGGCGAACGCTTTGGCCACCTTAGCCTCAGCCGCCGAACCTGCTCGAAGGCCGTGGTCGACAATCAAAACAAGGGGGTTTTTATCGCGCGCCGCATGAAGCAAAGCTGTGCTGTCCCCGCCGCCTGAATAGGCAATGGCGAAGCGTGTATTTGGCATAGCAGACGGGTTAAGCGTTAAATCCATATCCGCTTATAGCGGGCATTAGCGGCCCGCAAAGGGCTAACAGCCTGTGCGCGCACTCTCGAGACGGGCTTTCTCGCGCACCTCAGCCGACGCATTTGGATATTGCGACGTCAAGCTGCCGAGCGCGCTACAGGCTTCAGTTTTTTTGCCAAGCTCGCGCATTGTCGCGGCGAGCCCCACCATGGCTTTGGGGGCCATGACACCTTGTGGGTCCAGACGCATTGACGAAATATAAGCATCCGCCGCATCCGCATATCCGCCGCGTACAAAATAGCTTTCCCCAAGCCAATAGCTGACCTCCCCAGAATCAGGCGCCGCGGGATTAATATCAAGATATTGTCTAAAGGCCGTTTGCGCGCCGGCAAAATCGCCCTCAGCGAGCTTGGTCTTCCCTGCCAATGGTAAATCTTCCAGATTAGTCCCTCCACTGAACTGCTGCGCGGCAATGACCTGCTCAGCAAATGAAGGCGCGGGCGAGGCTGAATTTGGTTGCATTGAAACCGTGCCGTCGCTTGGCGCAAAATATGGCTCACCTGTAACCGTTGCCGAATAGGGAGAGGAAAAGCTTTGCCCGGCAAATTGGTCTCGCGCGGCGGTATCTGCCGCGTCCAAGTGATTTTGCATCCGTGTGGCCAATGCCGCTAGGCCTTCGAGACTCGCGATAGTATTGCCTATCCCTTGAATCTCAGCACGCAGTTGGTCGCGCTCAAACCGAAGGCGCTCCACTTCGCCTGTGAGCGTACGCATGTTTTCTTCCAAAGCGTCCATGCGCTGCATTAACCGCTCAGCGGCAGGGTCACCCGTTAGCATTCGGCCCTCAAGGCGCTCAATACGCTCCATCATGAATTGACCTTGTGCGGCGATTTCCTTTTTGCTCTGCGCGGCGACAGGCTGCGCCATTAAAAAGATGACACACATAGCGAGAATAGAATGAAGAATAGTAGGCATGTAAAGCTCCAAGATGTCACGCGGATGCGCCGCCAATCTGATATAAAAGGAATATAGCGGCAAGACTATGACACGTCGCATTAAATCGCAGTTAAGGGAATTTGGGTTTGTTATGGGAAACGCAGTTAACGGCGAAAGTCAAATAACCCGCGCTGCCATAGAAAACGCCACAGCAATAAGCTGCAGCGTCATTTTCAAATATCAAATGGGTCGTGCGGACTAGCCAACAGCGCCGTTCATGACATTCGTATGACCATTGCGGTTTCTGGCCCAACCCGCTTCGGATGAACGCGCATCAATGGGACGCTCTTTGCCATAAGATACGGTGGTCAGGCGGCGACTCGCGACGCCCTGCCCGACAAGGAAAGATTTCACGCTTTCAGCGCGGCGAGCCGCTAGGGCGAGGTTGTACTCGCGGGTGCCGCGCTCATCGGCATTGCCTTCAACAACAGCGTTCACGCTTGGATATTGCTGAAGCCATGCGGCTTGCGCGCGAAGATTATCCATCGCGCTCGGCGTCAGATTAAACTGGTCATAACCAAAATAGACTCGCGCATCGCCGCCCGCCTGATAAATGAAATCGTCAACCGAGCCAGGCGTGGGTAGATTATTCGCCGGCGCTTGTATCACGGGCTGCTGCTGCTGAATGGGGGCTTGAACTACAGGCGCTTGCGGCGCAGGTTCAGGTACAAAAACGGGTTTTGGCGTTTCAGCAACTGCGACCTCTTCGACGACTTTTGGCTTTGAGGCGCATGCTGTCATAAACGCAGCGGCGGTCAGCAGTAAAATTAATTGTCTTGTCATATCGGTCGTCCTCTTTCTTTCATCCTTGTGGTGGATGTTATTTGTGGCACTTAAGCGGCAAGGTTATGACAATTCAAGGTCTTAGCGTCATTATCACTAAAATTTCATATATTTGCTCAAAATGTCACACGCTTCGCGCTTAGTTGCGCCGGCTTTGAGGTAACGCGTCAAAACCAGCCAAAATAAGGCCTCCCGGAACAGGACGGCATAGTGCGCGGCGATTACGGTAAGAGTGGGGACCAAGCGGGATCAGAGGCAGACCCCGGCGTCGGGACACGGCGCAAATTCGTACCCGTTAAATCAACCGACCAAATTTCATTCTTTCCGCCGCGCCCACGTGTCTCCCGGGAAAATAAAATTACGCGGCCATTAGGCGACCACGTTGGGCCTTCATCAAGATAGCTTTCAGTTAGCAAGCGCTCACCAGACCCATCAGGGTTCATCACGCCGATATGAAATTTTCCGCCTGTGCTTTTGACAAAGGCAATCTTATCGCCGCGCGGTGACCAGACGGGGGCGTTATAGCGGCCCTTGCCAAAGCTAATCCTTTTCACATTCCGGCCATCTGCGTTCATCGTGTAGATCTGAGGCGAGCCGCCGCGGTCACTATTAAAGACAATGTTTTTACCGTCGGGCGCGTAACTCGCTGAGACATCAATCGCTGGATTGGTCGTCAAGCGCGTTGTCGAGCGTGACCGCAAGTCCATCGAATAAATATCGCTATTACCTGCCTTGGCGAGCGTCAAAATCATCTTATTTCCATCAGGCGAAAAACGCGGCGCGAATGTCATGCCGGGAAAGCTACCGAGGAGTTCGCGGCGGCCTGTTTCAATTTCCAGCAGATAAATCGCAGGCACGATATTCTCATAGCTCATATAGGTAATTTTCTGAGAGTTAGGCGAGAAGCGCGGCGTGATGACTGTGCTTGGGCCTGTCAGCAGAAACTGCGGGTTCGCCCCGTCCTGATCCATAATCGCAAGACGCTTTTTGCGGTCCGTCTTTGGGCCGCTCTCATCAATAAAGACGATGCGGCTGTCGAAATATCCTGTCTCGCCTGTTAGCTGAGTGTAGATTGCGTCGCTGACTTTGTGAGCCATACGGCGCCAATTGTCAGGTGTCGCGGCGAGGCGCAGGCCCGAAAGCTGCTCGCCGCCAAACACATCCCAAAGACGAAATTCAACGCGCATACGCGAGTCTGACTCGACCACAATACGCCCTGATACGAGTGCTTCGGCCTTAATTACGCGCCAATCAGCATAGGTCGGCGCATAGTCAATATTGGTTTGCTTCTCAATGAAGCTGTTGGGGTCAAGCGCGCGGAAAAGGCCAGAGCGCTCAAGGTCAGCACGGACAACTTCGGCAAGGTCGCGGCCAATCTGCTGCCCGCGGCTATCGGTTGACATAAAGTCAGGGATAGCGATAGGCGTGGGATCTATATTACCCTTTGTGATATCAATCGATAGCTGCGCGTGAGCTGGCATGGCGAGCGAGGCCGTAAAAACGCTCATCATAATCACAATAATTTTTAACACAGATTTCATCGAGGTATCCTTATGGAATTTAATTACGCGGCGCGCTTGGCAGTCATGCCGCCGCGCGTAGCGCTTGCTTAAGCTCTAGGCCTGAAGCTTAGTGTCATATCTTTCCAACCGCTATAGTTTTCCTCAGGTAGAAAATCATAGGGCTCGCATTTCTTGATTGCCGCCGCGGCACGCTGGCGGGCGACTGCCGCAAAAGGGCCGTTGCCTGTCTCGCCAAGAAGCTCGACCGTTTCGACATAGCCGTCTGGCAAAAGGCGCAAACGGAACTGAACAACAAGGGTTTCGGGGTCCACTGCATCGCGGCTCTCGCGCCAGCAGCGCATCATTTCCGTCTGTAGCTTATCAAGAAGGCTAACCGATAGGCCCGTCCCCTCTCCGCTCGCCGTGCGGGCTATATCGGCGTATTCATAGAGGTTTTTCTCGGATTGCAGCGCGACTTGCTGGTTTTTCTCAGGCGCGGCGTCGCGCGTTCTGTTCACGATATCAGAAAAAGCATCGAGATCAAAAACGGGCTTCTCGGGCGGCTTCGGCGTCTCGTCTTTGGGCTTATCGGGCTCGGATATTTCGGCTTCGGCGGTTTTTACAGGCTTGGGCTCTGGTTCGGGCTCTCTTTCAGCTGCCACATCTTGACGTTTTTCAACCACATCCGACTCGACCTCGGCGGTTTCCATCGGCGTTTCAAGCTGCATAGGCTCTTCGGGCTCAATTTCGGGTTCAGGCGCTTTGGGTTTTGGCCGCTTTACCGCCGCGCGCACATTTGTGTATTCCGCAAGTGTGAGCATTTCAACCGCCACAACCTGCCCCTCATCCAGCACAGGGATATTACGGCCAAACACAAATATTCCGCCCGCAAGGAACAAGCCGTGTGCAAAAAGGGATATCGGAAGACCGAAGCGCATTACTGGCTCACAGGGTCCGTCACGAGGCCAAGATTAGAATAACCCGCCGCATTGACGCGCGCCATTACCTTCATGACGGAGCCGTAATCAGACGCATTGTCACCGCGCAGATAGATGCGTTCCTCATAGCCGTTTTGCGCAATGGCGGTCAGCCGCACAACAATATCGTCTAGTGTAACTTCAGTTTCCTGCAAGAAGACCTTGCCGTCTTTGTCTACGGTAATTGTAATGGGCTCACTCTCGGACGGTAACGATTTAGCGTCCGTTTTAGGCAGTTCGACGGGCACGCCAACGGAGAGAAGCGGCGCGGCCACCATGAAGACAATCAACAGCACAAGCATCACATCGACGAGCGGCGTGACATTAATATCTGCATTCAGCCTAGATCGGCGGCCACGGCGGCGACTACCGCGCCCCCCTACTCTACCGCCTGTCGTTCCTACGCCCATAGCTATGCACCCTTGCCAAGTTTACGCGACAAAATAGCCGAAAGCTCATCGGCATAGCCCTCAAGACGGCTGGAATATTTCTCAATATCGCTGGAGAACACATTATAGAAGATCAGCGCAGGAATAGCGGCAATCAAGCCCAGTGCCGTCGCAAAGAGCGCTTCGGCAATACCGGGAGCCACAACGGAGAGGTTGGTATTTTGCGTCGCTGCAATTGCGCGAAACGCATTCATAATCCCCCAAACGGTTCCAAATAGACCTATAAATACAGAGGCCGATGCCACAGTCGCCAGCACGCCCATGCCGCGCTCAACCTTTGAAATTTCGCGGTTCACGACAAGATTCATGACGCGGTCAATACGCTCATGCGTACTATGCATCGCCAGTTCAGAGCGCGTACCAGATTTGCTTTCGTCCCATTCGCGCATCGCAGCAGCAAAGACGCGCGCCATCGGATCGCGCGCTTCTGTAGCAAGGCCTTGGCTCAGCTCGTCCAGCGTGCGCCCAGACCAGAACGTTTCTTCAAAGTCGGCGGCGCGGCGCTTTAGCGTCACAAAGGTAATGATTTTGTCCACAGCAATGGCCCACGACCACACTGAAGCGGCAATCAAAATCAGCATGACTGATTTCACAACCCAGTCGGCCATCAAAAAAAGTTTAAGGAAAGAGAAGTCTGTCACCGCATCTGCAGGTCCGAGCGGCGTTGCCGCCATTATAATTGTCACGATATCTATCATAATTTTTCCGTTTCGTCTCGCCCCAAGGTCGCCCCCAGGCATAATTTGGCATAAGACTAAGCTGCCTTGCGCCGCTTGCCCAATTAACAGGCCGTAAGGTCGCAAGCGTGATAAAGCTGTTGTGCAAGTAATTGTTAACCATGAAGTTAATACGGCCTTTGATTGCTGTAATTTAATGCGAATTTGGCAAAATTAAGCAGGCATTGGAACGCGCGCGCCACAATTGCGCTGCGTCAAACTGAATAAGGTCATATTGTTTTCGCAATTGCCTGTTATAAGCCCTTATCGGCGCTACGCCTTATTGGAGATATTTATGACACGTTTTACTGCTCTTGCTGCTGCCACTCTTGCCTCTATTCTAGCGGCTTGCGCCTCGACGCCAGAGCCTGAAGTCATTGAAGAACCTGTTGTAGTGATCGTGCCAGAACCGATTAGCACCTGCACGCCGATATCTGCGCTCAAACGCGTCGTAATTCCTGCTGAGACTAAAGTATTTTACGCCACGACTGAAATTGCAAATCCGCCTTATGAGCCTATTCAGCGGACTGAGAAGGTTGAGCGTGAGATAAAGCCCGCTGAAGTCATCTATGTTGACAGCGAAGGCCGACAGGTGCTTGATCTTTGCGACAAGCCTGCAATTGAGAGCCTGACGCCTGAAGAGATGGACGGCTTTGAGGATTTGGGTGATTTACAAACTGAGCAGCTCGGCGGCCCAAAAACGCTTATGGAAACGCCCAAGGTTGATTTGGATCCCAATAACTAGCGCGCGCGGCAGTCTCCAATGGCCTGTTCTAATGGCCGCTTCAATGACCTCTAGGGAACGGCGTGCCGTAACGCGCCGCCCAATATTTTGCGATGTCCTTGGCATTGTTCATAAAACGATGCCCGCTTTTTTGCATGATGCCGCAGCCCTCAAAATCGGGGCTGGCTTTTGCTAAAACCATCGTCGGGCAGTTTTGGTTTTTATCCCCGAGTAAATCGACCAGATCAGCGCGCGGTTTTTCAATCGGTTGATACACAATGTCCACGCTTTCCTTAATTGCAGGAAAATAAGACAGCACGCCCCAAATTTCCGCGCACTCTGGGCAAAACTCGCGGCGTTCATTGTCGCTGAAGCCGGGCGGAAGAAGAAAGAGTGTGTCGCGAGTCATGGCTTTGACTAACACGGCTACTCCTTCGGCGGAATATAATATTTCCTATCGCGCGCAGCAGGCAGGCTATCAGGGCAGACCCTCACAACCTCATATCGGCCATCTGAATTTATCCCGCGTTTCATCTGACACGTCTTTTTCACGCCGTGCAACATATCCCAAAGCGAGCCGTCAATCCCGATACCCGGCAAAATCATAAAGCCGTTTTCGCCCGCAATGTGTGACCCAATCTTAAGCCTTATTTCGCGCTCGCTCATGCCGTAAAACGCGGCCGACATACCGGTATCCGCGCGCTGTGCCGTCCAGACTTTCTCCATCTCCGTCAGCTCATACTCTGCAAACACCTCTTTTCGCAAAGCCGCGCAATCCTCAGAAAGAGCCCGCAAGCAATCGACATCCCCTAGCAATCCTAACCCTCTCAAATTTTTATCACTGAGCGGCGGCTCCAGCGCCCATTGGGACGGCACATAATTTTTACCGTTTTCCACTGAGGGAAACTGTCCTGCCGTCGAGCCTGCCTCGTTATTAAGAACAGGCGGCGGGACAGCGCTGACAGGCAGCAAAGACTGAGGAGTGATGACGGGCGGTGCAGTCTCAACGGATGTTTTGGCGGCAATATCTGGATTTAGAATTGGCGCAGGAGGATCAACTGGCGCGTCTCGCAGCGGTGCCAGTACATTCGGAGGCAGTGGTGCATCGGGCAGAGCTGGCTCTAAGGTCACGATTGGTGCTGGCAGTAATAACTTTACATCAATGACAGACATCATCGGCAATGGCTGCACATCATGACTGCGTATTTGCAACCAAGTTGCAAAGCTAATGTGCAACAGAAACGCAAGAAGGAAGGCGACCGCAAGTTGCTGCCTCTCTATCGCCGCGTCTCGCACCTTAATATCCCCCAATTCCGCCATACCGCATATGGATAGAAAGGAAGGCCATGAGCAAGTTACGTCTCGGCAAGACAATGGTTAGGCCGCGATGAACAGTCAATGACAGCTTGCTTGCAGTGGAGCGCCGTTTTAAGCCATTCTAAGCTAAAAATGAAAACCCAAAACATAGGCAACGCCATCACCCAAGAAGCCCAAATATTTCAAGACGCCTTAACGGCGCTCAACAGTGAGGACCTTAGGCTCGCCGAGACCAAAGTTTTTGAGTTGATTGCAAAGGATAGCAAAAATATTGACGCTCTCTATCTAGGAGCCATCATTGCGCACCGCAGCAATGTGCCCAAATTAGCTCTGGCACGGCTGCAACACGGGCTTGCCCTAAACCCGAGCCATTTTGAAATGCTAAATTTATTGGGCTTAGTTCAGCAAGACAGTCATGATAGTGTACGCGCAGAGAAAGCCTTCAGAGCGAGCCTTAGCGTCAAACCCGATTACGCCGCCGCGCGGCGCAATCTTGCATTTCTACTCCTTAATAGCGCGCAGCCCGATCTAGCCTATGACGCGTTTTGCGAACTCTCCCCACAAGACCAGACGGTGCCCACCATTGCTCTCGCGAAAGCAACATGTTTAAAAGACTGTCACCGCCTGCCCGAAGCACTGGAGGCTTTAGAAACTCTGGAGTCAGATCATAGCACGCGGCATGATTTTCTCAGAGGTCAAATTTTGACGGGTCAAATGCAATATGATCCCGCTATTCAAGCCTATGAGTCCCTATTCACTGACCCCGTACAAGGGCCGCAAGCCATACAGAATGCGGCTCAAATTTACGCGATGACGGGGCAATGGAAGAAAGGCAAAAAATACTTTTTAAAACTTTCTAAGAGCGCGGCTCCAGACGTTTGCGCCGTGATAGCCGATATAAACATTAAGGCTGGCGATTTGTCTGCCGCGCGCAAGCTATTAAAGTCCGCGCTAAAAATGCATGGCAAACATCCAGCCCTATTAAAAACGAACAGCGAAATTTCATTACTCCAAGGCGAGGTTCGGGACGCTTACATCGCCGCGAAAGAGGCTCTTACGGCCATGCCCGGCCAATTAGACTATATGGCACAGTTTTCGCGCGCAGCATTGGCGGCGGGTGAGTTTGAGGATGCGCTCATCGCTGCGCAAAGTGCTCTGAAAATGGTTCCAAATGATCAGTTTTGGATTGCCATGCTCGCGACCGGCGGGCGGGCCAAGGGGCAAAACTATCAATATTACTACGATTACCCGACTATGGTGAGAGCCTATGACCTCTCCCCGCCAACGGGATACGACACGATTGAAGATTTTAATACGGCGCTTTCCAAGGCATTGTCCGAGCTTCACATATTCCGTTCGGCGCCGCTCGATCAATCCTTGCGTCTTGGCACACAAACCGAATTTGATTTACGCTTCGCAGATAACCCTGTGATAGACGCATTTTTCCAAAGTATTGATAGCGCGGTTCAAGCGTATATGGCGGCGATTGGCACCGCCACGACGCACCCTATTGGACGGCGCAATAGCGGCAATTACCGCATAGCCGGGGCGTGGTCCGTCAAATTGACAAAGGGCGGATTTCACGTGAACCATGTGCATCCACAAGGTTGGCTCAGCTCCTCTTATTATGTGGAAGTGCCGCCCGAGGTCGCGGCCTCAAACGATAAAAGCGGCTGGATTCAATTTGGTCAACCGCCGACAGAAATTTCAGACATGACAGCCGAGCATTTCGTTGAGCCCAAAGCAGGACGGCTAGTGCTGTTCCCGTCATATATGTGGCACGGCACAGTCCCAATAAAAGGCAAGGCGGCGCGGCTGACATTGCCCTTTGATATTATTCCCGCTTAACCTTCCAGCAAATATGGACGCAGTTTTTCCATCATCTCTTTCGGCGCGCGTTTGGGGCGGCCGCTTAGGTCGATGCAGGCTGCTTCGCTTTCTGCGGTGAGGAGCAGTTCATCCCCGCGAAACACCTTTTGCGTCACGAGGAGCCTTGCGCCTTTGAACACATCATATGTCGTCATCACGGAGAGCACATCATCAATGTGGGCGCTACGTTTATAATCCAGATTTATCTTACGAATAACAAAGGCGAGCGGTGTTTCGCGCTCAAGCAGTTCAGCGTGACCAATCCCTGCTAGGCGGAAATAGCTGCTCCGTGCGCGTTCGAGAAAACGCAAATAATTGGCGTAATACACCACGCCACTAAAGTCAGTATCCTCATAGAATACTCGAATAGGATAGTAATGCTCGCGGCCCTTAAAATAACCCATGGTAGGCAGGTCTTGGGGCGCTATATGCGTGTCGTCAGCCATCATTTTCCTTCAAAAAGCTCTGGCACATTAGGCCGTACAGGTGCGGCCAGACCCAAATGCGCGAAGGCGCGGGGCGTTGCGACGCGGCCTCTCGGCGTGCGTTGCAAAAATCCTTGCTGAATGAGGTAAGGTTCAATCACATCCTCCAGCGCGTCGCGGGCTTCGGATAGCGCCGCCGCTAGTGTATCGGCTCCCACAGGGCCACCGCCGAACATTTCGCACAGCGCATGCAGATAGCGCATGTCTTGGCGGTCCAGACCAATATCATCTACGCCGAGCCGCAAAAGCGCAGCGTCTGCCGCCGCCGCATCAACCAAATCATGGCCTGCATGTTCGGATAAATCGCGCACCCGCCGCAGCAGCCGCCCCGACACGCGGGGCGTGCCGCGAGAGCGCCGCGCAATTTCGCGCGCGCCGTCATCGCTCATATTCATGCCTAGCTTTCCCGCGGCACGCATAACAATGCCCGTTAGCTCCTCAGTATCATAAAATTCAAGCCGAACAGGAATGCCGAAACGGTCACGCAAAGGCGTGGCTAGCAGCCCCGCCCGCGTCGTCGCGCCAATCAGCGTAAAGGGCGCGAGATCAATCTTAATTGAGCGCGCCGCTGGCCCCTCCCCTATAATCAAATCAAGCTCAAAATCTTCCATGGCAGGGTAAAGCACTTCTTCAACCACGGGATTAAGGCGATGGATCTCATCAATGAATAAAACATCACGCGGTTCAAGATTAGTCAGCAGCGCCGCAAGATCACCAGCCTTTGAAATCACAGGACCAGAGGTCGAGCGAAAGTTAACGCCAAGTTCACGCGCCACGATTTGGCTGAGCGTTGTTTTACCCAAACCGGGCGGGCCAGAGAGCAATAAATGATCAAGCGGTTCTTCACGACGGCGCGCAGCCTCGACATAGACTTTAAGGTTCTTAATCGCGTTTTTCTGCCCAACAAAGTCATGAAAGGACAATGGCCGCAGCGCCCGATCACGCCCGTCGCCTCGCTGATTTTCGCCGTCAATAATGCGTTCTTCATCCGTCACTTAGACAGTTCTTTCAAGGCAGCTTTAATAAGGTCATCCAGCGGCGGGTCCTCGGCGAAGGTATTGTAGGCCGCTGCTACAGAGCGCAGAGCATCGGATTGCGCAATTCCTAGATTTTGCAAGGCCGAAATGGCATCATTGCGGAGCATCATATCCTTAAGGCCCTCTGCGCGGTCGGCTTCAGGCTGCACCCCGTCCGACGGCGCAGTGAAAGCGGCGGTAAAGAAACGCCCCGTCGGCGCAGGCTTACCAGACAGTTCCATAACAATCCGCGCCGCGAGTTTTGGCCCAACACCCGATGCGCGTGCAAAGCTGGCTTTATCTTCAAGGCTCGCCGCCGATAATATCTGTCCAGGGGTAAGAATATCCAAGATCGCCAAAGCTGCTTTAGGACCAAGACCTTGTACGGATTGCAGGCGCACAAACCAGGCACGCTCTTCTTCTGTGCCAAATCCAAATAACGTAATCGCCTGTTCTCTCACGTGTGTTTCGACATGTAGCCGCGCCGCCTCTCCTTCGCGCAGGCCCGAAAGCGTGCGCGTCCCGCAAGATAGCAAATAGCCCACGCCGCTCACGTCAATAATTGCTTCACCTTTACCTGAAAGCAGGCATGTTCCGCTGAGCATTCCAATCATAATGATATTCCGAATCTAATCATGGCCCACCATTAACACAAAACGGGTTTTATCCCGTGCGCCGATATAATGTCCCCGCCGCATTAACGCGGTGGCCATGACATATCGCAATCGCAAGCGCGTCAGAGGCGTCGCCCGCTTTCACGCCGCATCCCGGCAGGAGTACATTCATCATATGTGCGACTTGAGCTTTGTCTGCCCCGCCCGTTCCGACAACGGATTTTTTCACAGAACGCGGGGCATATTCCCCAATGCCCAGCCCCGCAGTGCTAGCGGCCAAGAGACAGGCAGCGCGGGCATGGCCAAGCTTAAGCGCGCTCATCGGATTGTTCTTCATAAAGGCTTCCTCAACGCCCGCTTCGTGCGGGCGGTGAAGAGCAATAACATCCGCAAGGCTCTCAAAGAGTGTTTTTAAGCGGTCGGGTAATTCAGCTTTGGTGTTGGGTTTTATGACGCCGTGGGCAACATGGCGCAGCTTTGTGCCCTCTATGTCAATCACGCCCCAGCCGCAGGCCACAAGTGAAGGGTCTATCCCGATGATTCTGATAGCATGCATAAAAGAACACTAGGGGAACATCGAGGCTTCGCCAAGGAAAAAGAGGTTAATAACGGTTAACGCCTGTTTGTCGAAACCAGAGGGGAACCTTTCTGAATTCTAAACATTGAGTAAAGCGTAGATACAAGAAAAATATAAGGAGAACACCATGGGACTAGAAAGTCTTATCATATTTCTACTAATCGGCGCCGTTGCAGGTTGGCTGGCTGGCATTTTGGTTAAGGGCGGCGGCATGGGCCTTGTCGGCAATATTGTCGTCGGCATTGTCGGGGCCTTTATAGCGGGCTCTATCTTGCCAATAGTAGGCGTTTCAATTGGCGGCGGCATCATCGGTTCTATTATCCACGCAATGATTGGCGCGATTATCCTGCTCTTGGTCGTACGCGCAATCAAACGCGCATAAATACCGCTGCCAGATTTAAACTTAAAATCGGCCTTCGGGCCTATTTTTTTGCCTTCAAAAAGCGTCACACGCGCCGCTACTGCTTATACACAAGCGCGTGAGGGGCGCACACGCTTTCGCCATTCACTGTCACGAAAATCTCTCTACCGCTTGTTTAGCAAGTGAGTACGCCTTTGCCTAAACCGTCTTCAGCCAACAGGGCTAACCCAAACACCGCTCGCCGAGAACGGGCAGAAAAAGAGAGACTTATGAAAAACCTTATCCTGACTACCGCCATTATTGCTGCGCCTTTTGCTATAGCTGCTCCTGCCTTGGCAAGTGACGGCGTTTATGTATCTGGCGGTATCAATGCGACCAGTCAATCAAGCTTCTCAAGCCGCGATACGGGGTCAAATCAACCTAACACTGGCGCGGCGGGCGGCGCAAGCGGCACAGTCATCGACAAAGATACAGCCATCGGTTTTTTTGGCGGCATTGGATATAAAAAACACATTGCGTCCGATCTCTTCGTGTCTGTTGAGGCTTTTTATTCTGATGAAAGCGCCGAGACGACGACTATTAATAATGTCAAAATCAATGAGGTCTCACTTAACTCGACCTATGGCGCGGACCTGCGTTTTGGCGCAAACATCACTGACAGAGTTGCGCTTTATGGCCTAATCGGCGCAACGGCCCATGACTTTGATAGCGCGCTCAGCTATACATTTGCCCCGCCCACAGATTTCGTCTCTGACGAAGTTTGGGGGCTAACATATGGCGGCGGCGTTGAAATCGCGCTGAGTGACCGCGTGTCCACATTTGGCGAATTTCGCATCGCCAATGACCTTGACTTTGATACGCCCGTGGACCGCGGAGGCATAGCAACCCTAGAAGAGCTGGATTACGCAACGGTGCGGACGGGCCTTCGGTTTAGTTTCTAAATAAATCGTCCCAATAAGCCCTGATCTTGGGGCTGTTTAGAAACAGGCCCGCTGTCACGCTCTCCCCTTTGTGACAGCGGGTTTTTGCGGTCCGTCTACCGGCCTTATTCTGGCCACGCGATTGCCTTGACGTCGGCATGAAGGCAGCATGATAGCGCCCCACTCGCGCGCCATAGTAACCTTATCAACACGAAAGGGCTTACTTATGAAAACAATTTTAAAAACGGCAGCGATTGCCGCAATTTTAACAGGCTTCGCCAATAGCGCGAGCGCACTAGACGTCACGCCATTTGCCGACACGGCGGCGGTCATGAAAATGATACCAGCCCCGCAGGACGCAGGCGCGGGTTCAAACGCCGCGCCGTTAGCCGCAGAGATGACGGCAAGACCTCTTCCAAAAAACATAGCCGTCGCGCGGCTGCATGACGGTCAATTCCTACCCTTGCCACACCAAGAAGCTTCCGCATGGCAGGCCATTAGCCAAAGCGAGTCCACGACCTTTGCGCCTCTGCCCGCCAGCGTGCATTTTGAAATCCTTGCCAGCGTGCCTCTGGGCGCGGAAGAAAGCGACAACCGCATTGACGAAATTCGTCTTGCCGCCGCCGCAGCAGGTCAAGACTATGTCTTGATATATGCAGTGAACCGCGGCGCGTCATGGGGACGTTTTGGCGACCGCAACTTGGAAGCAACAGGCTTGACCTATGACGAGGCATCCGATGCCGTCAGAGACGGGGACGCTAAGGCGCTGCTTGTGCAGACCCATACGGGCGACGTTATCGGAGCGGTGACAACCTTTGCGCCCGATATGAAAACACTGACGGAGTTAGTGGGCGAAATGACCAAGAAGAGCTTCACCTCCGCGTAAAACCTGCTGCGCGCCCGAGTAAAGCGCGCAGCAATTTTCGGTGAGTCTATTCCGCCGCTTGCTGCGTCTCTTCTAGCGGGGTCCAGCGCAGGACAGGTTTACGCGCCGCTTGCGTTTCGTCAAGCCTGCGCATAGGCGCGTAGACAGGGGCGTTTTTAAAGCTCTCGGCATCGCCCGCTTTCGCCCTCTCCGCGAGGCTACGCATAGAGCGGATGAAGCGGTCAAGCTCACCTTTGGACTCAGACTCTGTTGGCTCGATTAGCATTGCGCCGTGTACGACCAATGGGAAATACATCGTCATTGGGTGATAACCTTCGTCAATCATAGCTTTGGCAAAATCGAGCGTGTCGACGCCAGTGCCCTCAAGGAAGCGGTCGTCAAACAAGGCTTCGTGCATACAGACGCCG
>CAKZTE010000015.1 GCA_937923115.1 uncultured Caulobacterales bacterium
CAGTTCCAGATCAGGCAAGTCAAGTCCGCGCGCCGCAACATCTGTCGCAATACACACTTTGGCGCGGCCATCACGCAGCGCTTGCAGGGCGGCGGAGCGCTGGTTTTGGTTCAGCTCACCCGAAAGCGCGACAACAGAAAATCCGCGATTGTTAAAACGGCTAACCATGCGGTTCACAGACACGCGCGTATCGCCAATGACAATGGCGTTTTTGGCATCATAATAACGCAGCACATTAATGATGGCGTTTTCTTTGTCAGAATCCCGAACAGTCAACGCGCGGTAATCAATATCATTATGCTGGCTACGCTCGGCCGCCGTGTTGATACGGATAGCGTCGCGCTGATATTTTTTCGCAATGGCGACGATAGGTTTGGCCACAGTCGCAGAGAATAAAAGCGTTTGGCGATCCTCAGGGGCCGCGCCGAGGATAAGCTCTAGCTCTTCGCGAAAACCCATTTTTAGCATTTCATCCGCTTCGTCGAGAATGACGGATTTCAGCCCGCTCATATCCAGAGAGCCGCGTTTAATGTGATCGCAAAGGCGGCCCGGCGTGCCGACAACAATGTGTACGCCGCGCGCGAGCGTTCGCCGTTCATCGCGCATATCCATACCGCCAACGCAGCTGGCTGTTTTTGCGCCCGCTTCGCGGTAAAGCCAATCCAGTTCTTTTTTGACTTGCAGCGCAAGCTCGCGCGTCGGCGCAATCGCGAGCGCAAGCGGCGTATCCGCAGACGGTAATTTTTCATCCTCGCCTATGACGGTTGATGCCATTGCAAGGCCAAAGGCCACGGTTTTGCCCGACCCCGTCTGCGCGGAGACAAGCAGATCGCGCCCGTCTAGCTCCGGCGCAATGACAGCGCTTTGCACAGGGGTGAGCTTGTCATAACCCTTTTTTGTTATCGCCTTGAGCAGGGTGGGATGGGCCAGCGCCGTATTGTCTACGGCTTCGGCCTTTTCTGCCTGCTTTGTTTTTTTTGATTTGGGGGTATCGTCAGTCATAGCGTCATTTCACAAATGGGCGGCAAGGGCCCATTTTTCTCAGGGGCAAATTCGCCACTTTAAAATTGGGCGGTTTTGCCCGGAAGACGCGCCGCACACAATTACGCCCAAATAGGGTCAGAAGCCGCCTTAAAGCGGGCCTCTAGGCTTTATTAAGCGTAGTGTATAGGGCTGATGTCCGCGCTAGGGCGTCTTGTCACCCAGTAAGCTGTCGAGACGCCCCGCAAGATCGTCATCAACCTTACCCGCAATGCTATCACCGACGCCCGGGTCATCGGGCTGACGCTGTGGCACATTGTCAAGCTCAGGTTTTGGCGTAGGCGCAGCCACGGCCTCAGCTTTTGGCGGACTGGACTTTGGGCTCGCGGCGGACAAGGCCGCGCGGCGCGCTGCCCCGCTCTCAAAACGCGGATGGATAAGTTCGCCCGTATCGCCAAAACTAAAGACTAGACGGCGCCAATCTGGATCAGAATAATCAAAGGCATCGCCTTGCGGGTCCAAATCTGACCAATCGGCTTCGGCCGTCGCCGTAGCGGCGCGCTCCAACCAAACCCGCGCATCCGATGTATTATTGAGCATTGTTTCCGCGCGGTAGGCTAGCTGGCAAACACGCGCCGTCGGGTTATCCTCTGACACAAGTGGGGAGAGCGCGGACCAGGCCGCAACACCGTCGCCGTTCATCAAAGCATCTTCGGCCAGCATAAGCGCGCTTTCGCGGTGACCCGAATTTGATTTGGCAAGGCCCGCAAGGCGTTTGGCCTTGGTTTTGGGCGAAACGTCAGCCACAACGTCGCGGTAAGCGATAGCTAAAGCGGGGTGCGGGCGGCGCGCCCACGCTTTTTCAATAATTTGCCCGGCGCGTTTTGCGTTTCCGCTCTGCATCAAAAGCCGCGCGGCAAGGGCGACGCCCGGCGCAAAGTCTGGCGCCTCTGATGCCGCGTCCAGCGCAAGGTCAAGCGCGGTTTCTGGCATTTGCCCTGCATCGGTCAGCTTATCCGCTTGGGCCGTCAGCAGCACAGCCCGGCGGCGGCGGGCCACCTCTTTGTCTAAATGCTTGCGGCGGTCCGCCAGCGCAACGGTTTCGGCCGCGCGGTCCCAAACGCCTTCGGTAACTTGCGCATTAAACAAAACATCAAACGCCCAGCGCGCATTTTTATTTTCAGCGTAAACGCCTTCTGATAACTCCATCGCGCCGGCTGTATCGCCAATCGCCAGTAATTGCTGGGCGAGACCGCGCCGGCCTGTTGGCGCTGTTTTTTCGTCCTCCAGCATGGCACGGTAATGCGTGATGGCTTCTTCGCTATCACCGCAGGCTTCAGCCGCTTGCGCGGAAACGATGCGGCCAAGCGCGTCCGATTTAATAAGCGCGCGCGCGCGTTCCGCTTTCTTGCGAGATTTTCCCGTATCGCCTTCAACGCCCGCCAATAGCGCCTCTTCCATGGCGTCAAGCGCCTGATTGCGCTTTCGCATACCAAGGCCAGATTTCATGCGGCTCGGAAGACGCAGTAAAAATGAAATGAATGACCACAATACAGCCATACCAAGGAGGCCCAAAAGGCCAATCACAATGGCCATACGCGAGGACAGCTCAATATCCTTATTAAGCCAATCACGCGGGCTGGTTGAAATAATTTGAAGCTGGGAGGCGTCGCCAATGTAAAGCAGCAGTCCCAGGACAGCGGCCATAGCGACCACAACAGCGATGACGTATTTTATCATAATAGGCTCCTAAGGAATTTGGACTTCGGCTTTAACGGCCTGCGTCCAGTCAGCCGCAAGGCTACGAACATCAGACGGCATGGCTTCGACACGTTTTAGCGCCGCCGCATAATCACGCGCGGCGGTTAATGTTTCAATTTCGTCCAGCGCTGCGTTTGCGCGGGCCACCTCTTGTGGGTTACGCACTGAAATGTGTTTATTAAGCGTTCGGTTCAGCCAGCCTTGGCTATCCGCGTCGCGCGGCGCTGTGAGCGCGTCAACCATGGCCGCGCGGGGCAAAGGCGGCAACAGGACAGTCTCGCGCACAATTGTCGGCGTCGCCGCCAAAGCTTGAGCTTCTGTGATGTCCGTTTCCAATTGGCTTACGCGTGCGCGCATGGCCTCAAGATCGGCTCTGAGCGATTCATGCGCAGCCTCGCGGCTCTCGCGTACGGCATTGGTTTCGCCGTCTGAGTCAGCCTCTAAAACGGGACCGCTTGTCTCGGCAAGGGCCTGCACCTCAGCAAAACTTTTCTCCAATGTCACAAGACGGTTTTCATAAACCTTGAGGTAATTCGCAGCCGCTAATGGCTGCCCGTCTTCGCCTAAGACTGGGGCCGCGCTTGAGAGGGCAGGCAGTCCAGATGTTTCCAATTTTCCTGACGCGCCCAGCTGCGCCTCTAGCGCGTCAATGCGGCTGAGCAGCGGCGAGACATCAAAAGCTTTATCCACGCCGCCAACCTTAACCGAAGCCGTGCCTGATTTTATCTCAGATGATAAGAAGGATAGCTGGCTGGCTTGGGCGGACAGTTTTTTCTCAGTCGCCTCAATGCGCGCCGTTAAGGGGGCTAAATCAATTTCCGAAGCCGCAGAGCTAAGGTCAGAAGAAGCAGAAGCGGATTGCGGTGGAGCGATATAATTTGGCATCACATATTGCGTCAGTGCCCAGCCGCCCGCCGCCCCGCCTGCGGCAGCCAATATAAAGAGCGGCAGTACAGCGCCCCAGCCCACACCGCGCTTCGAGGGCGCAGGAGCCAAAGTAATATCGTCAAGCGTCTCAGCCTCAACATCCAAATCGGTTTGGGCCTCATTTTGGGTTTGAACCTCAAGGACTTCGTCCAAATGGTCCTCAGCAGCAGCGTCTTTATCGTTGTCAATCATGTCTTATCCTAACCTGCCTCGCCCAAAGCTGCAATCAAGCTCTTGAGGGTTGGCGCGCGCGCGATACGGCGCTCTTTAAACTTTAATGTCCCAAGCGCGTCATCTGTTGCCGCGCTGATTGACACGGCCTTGAGATGGCAGGTTTGGGGCGATAATAAAGCCAATGTCTGCGCCGCCAATGGCGAAAAAAAAGCCGCTATATCGACCTCTGACAGATTAATATCGGGCATCGCCTGAACGGGGGCTGAGCGGTAATAAATACACCTTTCAGATTTAAGGCCCATAGCGGCTAAATCTTGCGAGACCGCGCCTCGGACATGATTGCCCGAAATATGCAAATACTGGGCCTGCTTATCGGGTGACTGCGCAATTAACGGCGCAATATCATCTGATGTGCCGCCCGCCGAGCGCGTATTGGAAAAGCCTAAACGGCGGGCGAGCTCCGCCGTGGCGTCTCCAACGGTCACAACAGGGTAATTGCGGGCCGCATGACTGCTGCAAAAGGCGCGCACGCCATTTTGCGAGGTGAAAATAAGCACAGCCCTTTCGGGAAGAGGGGCAATATGGGTTTCAGGCTCAACCGTTAAAAGCGGCGCAGTAATGACACCAAACCCTGCGCGCTTAAACGCGGCGGCTGTTTGGCTAGCGCTGGGCTGCGTTCGGGTAATCCAAACGGTTTGTGAGGGCGTCTTAGTCATCCCAAACAATGCGGTCGCCAATATCGCGGCGCAGTTCCGTGCCCAAGTCAAATCCAAGGTTATAGGCCGCCTTCATATCCTCGGCGGGTGCTGCCCGCTTTGTCTCGCCCGTAGCGCGGTAGTCAAGCGTGCCGTCTTTGGACAGCACTTGCCCGCGAAAGCGTAAGACGCCGCCCTCAATTTCCGCCAAAGCTGCAATGGGCGTACGGCATGACCCGTCTAGCGCGCGCAGAAAGGCCCGCTCAGCTGTAATGGCAAGGCGGCTTTCAAAATGATCAAGCGCGCCAGCAATAGCGGCTGTTAGCGCGTCTGCCTTGCGGCATTCAACCCCGACCGCGCCTTGCGCGGGCGCGGGCAGCATGACATCGGTAGAAATCACTTTGGTTACAACTTCTTTTTGTCCGAGGCGCTTAAGGCCAGCATAAGCAAGGAATGTGGCATCGCAATCACCTCGTGCGAGCTTAGCGAGGCGCGTACCAACATTGCCCCGTAGCAGAGTAAATTGAATGTCGGGCCGCAGGCTTGCCAGCTGCGCGCGGCGGCGAATGGACGCTGAACCAACAACGGCGCCTTTCGGCAAATCTTCAAGCGAAGTCGCCGCGCCGCCAATAAAAGCATCGCGCGGATCCTCGCGCGGCAAAATTGCACCGATGGCAAGATCATCATGCCCCACGGTAGGGACATCCTTCATGGAGTGCACAGCCAAATCAATCCGCCTGTCCAGCAGCGCCTCTTCAAGCTCGCGGGTAAAGAGGCCTTTGCCGCCAAATTCTGACAAATGCCCTTTTATCGCATCGCCCGTCGTTTTGAGAACTTTAACATCAATCTGCGCCTCGGTTAGGCCATGAACAGCCTTAAGGACATCGCGCACCATATGCGCTTGCCACAGTGCCAAGGGCGAGCCTCGCGTCCCAATCGTGAGCGTTTTAACTTGTGTGGCAAGACTAGACAAAGCCGCTCCTTTAAGGGCATTAAACTGCCATGCCCATAGCCGCTTTGACCCCAGACATGCAAGAGACCTTCGCCTTAACAGACAGAGTTGTTTTAGGCATTGAATCAAGCTGCGATGAGACGGCGGCCTCTGTGCTGCGCCGCCATCAAGACGGCACGGTGACTTTGCTGTCGTCTATCATTGCAAGCCAAGATGAGGAACATGCGAAATTTGGCGGTGTCGTGCCCGAAATTGCGGCGCGGGCTCATATGCGCGTTGTGGATAACGTGATTGAGCAGGCCATCACTGAGGCCAATATTGACTACACGGAATTGGACGGCATTGCCGCTACAGCAGGACCGGGCCTTATCGGCGGGGTGATTGCAGGCCTCATGGCGGCCAAGGGTTTATCTATGGCGCTTAATGTGCCGCTGATTGGCGTAAACCATCTTGAGGGCCACGCGCTCTCGCCGCGCCTTGCCGCGCCTTGTCCTTTTCCTTATTTATTGTTGCTCGTCTCGGGCGGTCATAGCCAGCTTTTATCCGTCAAAGGCCTAGGAGACTATGAGCGCCTTGGCAGCACAGTTGACGACGCGGCGGGCGAGGCTTTTGATAAAAGCGCCAAAGTCATGGATCTTGGCTTTCCGGGCGGACCAAATGTGGAGCGCGCGGCCCTATTAGGCAATCCTAAAGCCTATGCCCTGCCCCGCCCCTTTGCGCGCACAGGTCACGCTAATTTCAGCTTTGCCGGCCTTAAGACCGCCGTGGCCCGCGCGTGGGAGAGTTCTGATAAATCAGACGCCGCAAGCGCTGATTTATCCGCAAGTTTTCAGCAAGCTGTTTGCGACGTAGTTTGCGACCGCACATCCAACGCCATGGACATGTTTTTACGC
Source organism: uncultured Caulobacterales bacterium (assembly GCA_937923115.1). Taxonomy (GTDB): domain Bacteria; phylum Pseudomonadota; class Alphaproteobacteria; order Caulobacterales; family Maricaulaceae; genus Fretibacter. The sequence continues at coordinate 6,384 of CAKZTE010000015.1, forward strand.
GGCGCGCCACATGAGGCCGCCCCGCACCGCTTTGTTGTAGCAGGGGGCGTGGCCTCCAATCACGCTATACGCGCCGCCCTTGAGGCATTGTGCGAAGCACGCGGCTTCGCGCTACTGGCTCCGCCGCTGAGGTTTTGCACAGATAATGCCGCTATGATTGCCCTTGCGGGCGCAGAGCGTTTGGCCGCAGGCGAGCGCAGCGATTTATCGATCAAGGCCCGCCCCAGATGGCCGCTTGACGGTGCTGCGGCAGCCGCCAACCCCATGAGCGGCAGCGGACGCAAAGGAGCGAAATCATAATGGCAAAGACATTTCAAAATTTCGGCGTTATTGGCGGCGGCGCTTGGGGCACAGCGCTCGCGCAAACGCTCGCGGCCAGCGGACGGGCCGTCACAATCTGGGCCTATGAGGCGGATTGCGTAAAAGCCATCAACACCCAACATGAAAACACGCTCTATTTACCGGGCGTAAAATTGCAGACCTCAATTAAAGCCACAAGCGAGATTGGAGCTTTAGGGTCATGCGACGCTGTTCTCTCAGTCGCGCCCGCCCAGCATACGCGCAACATCTTGGAAGGCTACGCCCCGCTCGCCAAAGACGGGCAGACCATTGTACTGTGTTCTAAGGGGATAGAAATCTCAACGCGCAGTTTTATGTCTGATGTTTTAACAGACGTTATGCCGCGCGCGCAGGCCGCCGTTTTATCGGGGCCCAGCTTTGCTGTTGACGTCGCCAAAGGTTTACCAACGGCGGTCACGATTGCTTGTGCCAATGAGGCGGACGGACGCGCGCTTGTGAAAGCAATCGCCGCGCCAACATTTCGTCCCTATTATTCCAACGATGTTTTGGGCGCAGAGATTGGCGGGGCGGTGAAGAACGTCCTCGCCATTGTTTGCGGAATTGTGCTGGGCAAAGCGCTGGGCCGCTCGGCCCATGCCGCCATTATTGCGCGCGGCTTTGCCGAGATGACGCGGCTTGGGACGGCGCTGGGCTGTAAGCCAGAAACACTGACAGGCCTATGCGGCCTTGGAGATTTAGTCCTGACATGCAGCTCAGAGCAGTCCCGCAATATGTCGTGCGGGCTGGCGATGGGCCAAGGCAAAACGGTAGAGGCTGTCTTATCTGACCGTACCTCTGTGACCGAAGGCGTCGCCACCGCGCCCGCGCTCAGGCAAATGGCAATTGAGCATAATGTCGACATGCCGATTTGCACGGCGATGGCGGATATTCTATCAGGCGCGCTGTCCGTTGACGCCGCCATTACGGCGCTTTTATCGCGCGATCACAAAAGCGAGGTCTAAATGCGGTTTCTAATATTTTCACAGGATAAGCCCGATAGTCTCCATATCCGTAAAGCAACAAGGGAGGCCCATCTTGCCTTTCTGAAGGCAGATAAAGCCGCCGAGGTCTTAATGGCGGGGCCGTGGCTGGACGCAGTCGGCGAGATGGCCGGCAGCCTTTTAGTGGTCGAGAGCGAGAGCCGCGTCGCATTAGACGGCTGGATGAGCCGCGATCCTTATACAGCCGCAGGCCTAGCTGGCGAGGTCACGGTAAAGCCGTTTATCTGGGCCGTTGGCGCGCCGGAGTAGCGCCCTAATTGACCTTATAGATAACAACGCCGCCGTCTTCCAAAACCAAGACAGGCGAGAGATAAGCTGGCACTTCGCCCCGCAATAGCCGCGCATAAAGACCGGTTTCATTCTCGCGCGCAAGGCTATCCGTTTCAGGAGAGGCATTACAAAAATGCACATAGTCAACGCCTGCGCGGGTCATGATGTCATAAGATTTTTGCGGCTCTGAAGTCGCAAGATAAACTTGTGCTGAGATGCCTTCGATATTTCTATGGTAATTTCCGCTGAGCGAGCGGTGCTGTGTTTTAAGCAAGACTTCGCTGCCGCCATTGCTTGTGGTGGCAACCGTACCTTTGGGCAAGGTCTTGAGCCCCGCCATCACCTTGTCAGAATAACATGTGCCAACTTGCGCAGCGGCAATCTCCAGCGCGCTTTGCCCAGAAGGCGCTTTGCTTTGCGCTATCGCAGCAGGCAATAGCCAAACAAGCGGAATGGAGAGCGCGAGCGCGCCGATATAGCCGACATTGCTTGCGCCTTCGGACGCCTCCGCTTTGGCTTTGCCGCGCGCGTAAATTCCCGCAACCCACGCAGCAAGTGGGACCAGCGCAAAGACGTATGAGAAGATATTGAACCGGACCTGATAAAGCGAGAGCAATGTCGCCGACAACAGCAGCGCCATGAAAAGCCAGCGGGGCGACCATCTAGCGTCAGCTTTTATCTGCCGCCCAAGCACAAATATGCCAAGCAGCGCCGGCCCGAGGGTCAGCGGAATGACCGCTAGCCAATCCGCGCCAACATTCCAAATCGGGCGCGCCTCTTGCACCTCGTCTAGCCATAGACGCTTCACATCCTCAGGGATCGCCGAAAGGGGATTTGACATGCACTGCGGACCTTGGAAGGCAAATATAACGAGGCAGAGCGCCCCTACCCCCGCGCCGGCCAAAATCCGCGCTGTAAAGGTTTTTGAAGCCGTGAGCTGCGCCGCAAGCGCCAGCCCTAGGCCGCCCGCCGCGCCCGCTGATAACGTAATAAGGGACAGAGAATCGCATTTCACAATCAGATATTCCTTTGGCATTATGGTGGCGAAAAAGGCCGCTGTCATGGCCAGCGAAAGCCCCAGCCCGAAGCCTTGCGCGGCGCGGCGCGCATCCTCGCCGCGCACCAGCCAATTCACGGCCACAAAAGCGCATATAACACCTGCAAAGATATAAACCTCTGTTCCTATCGCCACGGAAAGCGCCGCGCCCGCGCCGGCAATAAAATGGGTTTTAAACCGCAGGCGCGTGTCCGCAGCGCCCGTCATAGCCAAAGCAATCAACCCCATTTGTACATTGTGATGATCAATCGCGCCGGGTTCAAAGCGGAAAAACTGCACAGTGAAAAATCCAAGCAGAACGAGCGTAAAGGCTTGCGCTGTTTTAAATGATGCATCTGCTGCTGAGCCAATAGCAGCGTAATATTGTGCCGCTTTCGCGATTGCAAAAACGAAAAGCCCCGCCGTTAACGGCGGCCACACGGACACGGCCAACATGAGCGCCTTCTCGCTCGCCATGAACACACCAAAAAGGTGGGTCAGCATGATAATTGGAAGGTCTACCAGACGCGACCAGTGCATATCGGTGCCGCCCGTAACGCCAAGGCGTAATTGATCTGTATCAAACCAGCTTTGGCCCTCGAGGTAGTCTTGGATTTGTATCAGGCGCATGACGTCATCGCCGTCAACGCCGATTTTCCCAAATTGCCCCGTCACAATTCCCCGCAGGAAAATCGCCGCTATCATGGCTATGGCGGCCCACAGCACCGGGCGCTTAATCTCAGCAAGGCGACTGCCAGAGCGGCTTGGAGCGGGCGAGGAATTAGGCACGATACGGACTCTCTTTGTTTTAAAGTCGAGCAGAAAGACTGCCCGTCATTTGCAGAAACTTAACTTTGATTGATTAAGACCAGATAAAACAAAAGGGTTTCTAGCTAGAACAAATGCGTTCTGATGGGCGAATAGGACAAAATATGGCAACGACAAATTTTGGGGACTTGAACATAGCCGTGCTTTTGCCGTGCTATAATGAGGAAAAAGCAATTGCCGGCGTTGTGTTTGACTTTCGCCGCGCCCTGCCCGGTACGCGAATCTATGTTTACAACAATAATTCCTCGGATAACACCGCCGAGCAAGCTGCGCGCGCGGGCGCAATCGTTGTGCCCTCTCGCCGTCAAGGAAAAGGTAATGTCGTGCGCCAAATGTTTGCCGATATTGACGCCGATATTTACATTATGGCTGATGGGGACGGGACATATGACTCCACCGCCGCGCCAAAGCTCATTCAGACCCTTCTAGATGAGCGCGTTGACATGGTTGTGGGAACCCGAAAAGGCGTCACGATTGATGCCGGCCGAAAGGGTCATGCCTTTGGCAACGCCATTTTTAACAAAGTCTATCAGGCTGTTTTTGGCAATGATTTTACGGATATTTTTTCTGGATACCGCGTCTTCACGCGCCGATTTGCCAAAAGTTTTCCCGCTATGTCGCCCGGATTTGAAATTGAGACTGAAATGTCGGTTCATGCCTCTATTCTGCGCTTACCTATTGTCGAAGTCCCAACAGAATACGGCGTGCGCCTGCAAGGGTCGGAGAGCAAGCTTAGCACCTTTGGCGACGGCTTTAAAATCTTGCGCATGATTGCGACCTTGATGAAAGAAACGCGGCCATTTGCGTTTTTTACACTCATCTCTGCGGCGCTCATGTCGGGCTCTGTTATCTTTGCCGCACCTGTCCTCGTCGAGTATTTCCAAACGGGCCTTGTCGAACGAATGCCAACTTGGGTCCTGGCGATGACCATGATGCTCGGCTCGCTGATGGTCTTTATGGCAGGTGTTATGCTCGATAGCGTCGCGCGGGGACGCGCGGAGCAAAAACGTATTCATTATCTTTCCATCGCGCCTAGCCGCGGGGAACAATATATTGCCAATGCGGCCCGTCTGCGCGAGCGGCGCGGCGGCGTTATGGAAGACGGCTCCGCCAAGGAACGCCGCGCTTGGTCTGTTCAGGTAGGCGGCCGGTAATGAACCGCGAGACCACCAATAAAATACGCTTCGTCCTCGAAGATGTTCTGCCCGCTGTTATCCGCGATAGCGGCGCGTTCAAAACGCTTGCGCGTCTTGTCTGGGGGCAGCACATCGTTGATCTGGCCAAGTTTCGCGAACGCGCGCCATTCCTCACCGATCAGGAATATGAAGACCTGTATAAGAAACACCCCCGCGTCCACGAAGGCTCTGATAACTCGCAGGCCTGTATGGACCGTATCGCCAAAGACGTCGTCGGCACTTCCGTTGTTGATGTTGGCTGCGGTACAGGGTTTATGCTGGATATAATCCGCGAGAAACGCCCCGAGCTTGCCCGCGTCTGCGGCGTGGATTTTGCGATTGATGATGC
>CAKZTE010000016.1 GCA_937923115.1 uncultured Caulobacterales bacterium
TCACGATGGTGCTAACCACAACGATGCGCCTACAGATTATAGTAATCCGTATTTTAGCTTTGATGAGAGCAAATGTATTGTCTGTTCGCGCTGTGTGAGGGCTTGCGATGAAGTACAAGGAACTCTCGCGCTCACGGTTGAAGGCCGTGGTTTTAATTCGAAAATATCGCCTTCAATGGGCGAAAGCTTCATGGATAGCGAATGCGTGTCTTGTGGGGCCTGTGTTCAAGCTTGCCCAACGGCAACGCTACAAGAGAAATCAGTTATTGAGCACGGCGTCCCCGACCGTACAGTGCTTACAACCTGCGCCTATTGCGGCGTGGGCTGCAGTTTTAAAGCGGAGCTAAAGGGCGACCAAGTTATTCGCATGGTGCCCTTTAAAGACGGCAAAGCCAATCATGGTCATAGCTGCGTCAAAGGACGGTTTGCCTTTGGCTATGCGACCCACAAAGATCGAATTACCAAGCCAATGATACGCGAGAATATCACGGATCCTTGGCGCGAAGTGAGCTGGGAAGAGGCGTATACCTTCTCTGCGGACCGTCTAAAGGCGGCACAGGCCAAATACGGCGTTAAAGCCATTGGCGGCATCACGTCCAGCCGATGTACGAACGAAGAAGTTTGGCTTGTACAGCGTCTTATCCGTCAGGGGTTTGGCAACAATAATGTCGACACTTGCGCTCGCGTGTGTCACTCGCCAACGGGTTATGGCCTTAAACAGACCTTTGGAGAAAGCGCGGGAACGCAAAATTTTGACAGCGTTATGGATGCCGATTGTATCATGGTGATTGGGTCTAACCCTACGGACGCGCACCCTGTTTTTGGCAGCCAAATGAAGCGCCGCCTACGCCAAGGCGCAAAACTCATTGTCGCTGATCCGCGCGCGATTGATCTGGTGCGCTCGCCGCACATAAAGGCTGATTATCATCTGCCCCTGCGTCCCGGAACAAATGTCGCTCTTATAAACGGGCTGGCCTATGTTGCGGCGAAAGAAGGCCTTATCGACGAGGACTTTGTCAAAGAGCGCTGCGATCTTGCAAGCTTTAAGGAGTGGAAAGCGACAATTCTGGACCCAGTAAATGCGCCCGAAAACGTCTCTAAAATTACAGGTGTACCTGCTGCTGACATAATAGGCGCGGCGAGAATGTTTGCGGGCCAAAGGAACTCTGCGATATATTACGGGCTTGGCGTAACGGAGCATAGCCAAGGCTCCACAATGGTCATGGGCATGGCGAACTTGGCGATGGCAACTGGGAATATTGGGCGCTCCGGCGTGGGCGTGAACCCGATGCGCGGTCAAAACAATGTGCAGGGATCCTGCGATATGGGCAGCTTCCCGCATGAATTGTCTGGCTACCGCCCTGTCGGTGACGATGAGGCGCGCGGGTTGTTTGAGACAAAATGGGGCGCGACACTCGACAATAAACCAGGTTACCGAATCCCCAATATGTTCGACGAAGCAATCGGCGGAAATTACAAAGGCATGTATATTCAAGGCGAGGATGTCGCTCAATCAGACCCCAATATACAGCACGTTGAGGCGGCGCTAAGCGCGCTTGATATCTTGATTGTGCAGGATCTATTCCTCAATGAAACGGCACGGTTTGCGCATGTGTTTTTGCCGGGTACAAGCTTCCTTGAAAAAGATGGAACCTTCATAAACGCCGAGCGCCGCATTAACCGCGTGCGTCCCGTGATGAAACCTGCCACGGGCAAACATGAATGGGAAGTCACCCAAGATTTAGGCAAAGCTCTGGGTATAGACATGGGCTTTAATAGCGCCTCTGAAATTATGGACGAGATTGCTGATTTGACGCCGCAATTTACGAATGTGTCTTTTAGAGTTCTTGATGACGCTGGTAGCCTGCAATGGCCTGTGAATGACGACACTCCCGAAGGCGCGGAAGTGATGCATGTCGGTGAGTTTGTGCGCGGCAAAGGCCGTTTTGTACCGACCGAATATCAGCCAACCACAGAGCGCGCGAACCGCAAATTTCCACTTCTACTCACAACGGGGCGCATCCTCTCGCAGTATAATGTGGGCGCCCAGACACGGCGCACGGAGAATAATTTGTGGTGGGAAGAAGATTTGCTAGAAATTCATCCCAGTGATGCCGAGGCACAAGGCATTAATGATGGGCAGTGGGTCTCTCTTAAATCGCGCAAAGGGGAGATCACGCTGCGCGCTAAACATAGTGACCGAATGCAGCCGGGTGTCGTTTATACGACTTTCCATCATCCTGACACGGGAGCAAATGTGGTGACTACGGACAATGTCGATTGGGCAACAAGCTGTCCAGAGTATAAGGTCACTGCTGTCGCGGTTGCGCCTGCTAATCATAAGTCTGATTGGCAGCAAGATTATGCAGATCAACTCGAGGCTTATCGCCAAATTGCGGTTGAACCCGCCGAGTAATGTCCTTTCCGGTTTCCTTTCACGGAACTGCGCTGCCGCCGTCCCTGTCAATCAAAGCAGGTAATACAAACTGGCATATTCCTGAGGAAGTGCCCATTGCTTTTGTGTACAACCGCCGCAATTACGCGGTGATGATGGGCACACCAGAAAATTTGGCAGATTTTGCACTGGGATTTTCATTGACCGAAGAGGTCGTAAAGTCACAAGGGGACATTCAGTCGCTGGATATACACCTATCTGAAAAAGGGGCTGATCTCCGTTTTAAAATTGCGGCTCAGGCGATTGAAAAGCTCGATGTCACGCTGCGCCGCCGTAATCTTGTGGGCGCGTCCTCTTGCGGCTTATGCGGACTTGAAAATGCCGATGCTTTATTTCGTGTTTTGCCCAGGGTCGCTGACATTCCGCTTGTCTTGGAGCAAGAGGCGATGTCCAAAGCCATGCGTTCTTTACGAGATTTACAGCCTTTGAACCGACTGACCCGCTCCGTCCATGCGGCGGCGTGGGTGTCGCGGGAGGGCGAAATAAAAATTGCGCGTGAGGACGTTGGCCGTCACAACGCCTTAGACAAATTATTGGGTGCAATGACCTTCGAAGAGGCCGAGCCAAGCGATGGATTTGTTCTTATGTCTTCGCGCTGTTCTTATGAAATCGTTGAAAAAGCGGCGCGACGCGGCATTCAAGCACTCGTTTCAATCTCTGGGCCGACTGCTTTTGCCTTGCGTAAAGCGCAAGAGGCGAATATGGCGATTTATAGCCGATCAGGCGAAGGTGCAGTGCGTCTGCTTTAGGGTTTAAGGCCATGAAGACAATTTTACGTTCGATTGGAGCGTTGCTCCTTTCTGCTGCAATATTGCTTGCAGGCGGAGGGCTAATGTCCACGCTCGTTGCCATTCGTGCGGCTGATGAGGGGTTCCCTCTTGTGGCTATCGGATTACTTACCTCAGGATATTATGCAGGCTTTATCGCGGGCTGTTTAGCGACACCCTTTCTCGTGAAACGCGTTGGACATGTCCGCGTGTTTGCTGCCCTGTCGTCACTCACGGCGATGGCCGCGCTCCTACATGTTATCGCTATCAATGTTCCTGTCTGGTTCATTTTAAGGGTTTTGGCAGGGTTTAGCTTCGCAGGCCTTTATATGTTGATCGAAAGCTGGATAAACGAGCAAGCCCCAAACGAGAAACGCGGACAAGTTCTTTCGATTTACCGTATGGTCGACCTTGGCGCTGTGACGGCCGGTCAGTTCATGTTGACACTTGCTGACCCCAAAGATTTTGCTCTTTTCTCCCTTGTTGCCATTTGCATTTGTGCTGCCGTTATACCGATCTCATTATCAACGTCCAAAGCGCCGATTGCTGTTTCAAATACGTCATTGAACATGAAAAAGTTGATTAAAACATCTCCTTATGCTGTAGCGGGCTGCTTTGCTGTGGGATTGGCGAATGGGTCTTTTTGGGGTGTTGGTCCAGTGTTTGTACAAGAACTCGGGCACCCGACCATTGTGGTCTCAACGTTCATGAGTATCGCCATTGCAACAGGCGCGCTTTTGCAGTGGCCAGTTGGTTGGCTGTCTGATCGATTTGGGCGGCGTGCCCTGATGATTTCTATGTCCCTAATGAGCGTTGGAGCTGGCGTGTTCCTTTGGAGATTTGCGCCCGAATCCCAAACCATGCTTTTGGTTGGCGGCGCGCTCTATGGCGGTTTTGCTATGCAGCTTTTTGGACTCGCGGCAGCCTATGCAAATGACTATGCAGAAGCTGATGAATTTGTTGCCATAAGCGGCGGGCTTCTTTTAACCTACGGCGTTGGTTCAGTCATTGGGCCATCACTCGCACCGATATTTATGGCGATATATGGCGCCTCTTCCATGTTTGCCTTTACTGCGGCGGTTCATTTCGGACTCGCTATTTTTGGCTTTTGGCGGATGTCTCAGCGCGAAGCTAAGGTCACAGACGAGGAATTTGTTGGTATGGCCCGTCCACGTTCTATGATGCTTATTCTGCGAACCGATCCGCGTAATTTGCTCAAACGAAAAAAGCCCAAATAACCGATTATAGGTACATAAATGTCCGTTCATGCGAAGTATTATTTAACGTAATTATCCCGCGCGGCTGTGTTTAAAGGCTTGATGAAACTAACCAAAGCGTGGGACTAGCGTATTGCGATTAAAGGATAAGATTATGAGCGATCAAGACGAAGACATCATACTTCAGGACCTAGACGATACAGAACTCGTGCAGCAAATGCAGGATGATTTATACGACGGTATGATACCTGAAGTCACAGAGGCCACGCAAATTCTTCTTAATCGCGGCTGGGATGCTAATATGGTGCTGAATGATGCGCTTGTAGAAGGCATGCGAATTGTAGGTATCGATTTTCGGGACGGTATCCTGTTTGTTCCAGAAGTCCTTCAAAGTGCAAATGCCATGAAGGGCGGCATGGAACTGCTGCGCCCAATTCTTGCGAGCAGCGAGAATAACAGCAGTGTCGGAAAATACGTTATAGGCACCGTTAAAGGGGACATTCACGATATTGGTAAAAACCTGGTTGGCATGATGCTTGAGGGGGCTGGATTTGAGGTCATTGACCTCGGCATAAACACGCCCGTTGAAGAATACCTTGCCGCAATCGATGAGCACGAACCGAATATTTTAGGTATGTCAGCCCTTCTTACGACGACCATGCCTTACATGGGGGTGGTGATTGAAGAACTCGATAAACGCGGTATACTCAAAGAGCTTCCAGTTATGGTCGGAGGCGCGCCGCTCAACCAGGAGTTTGCTGATGCCATTAATGCGCACACTTATGGACGAGATGCCGCAATGAGTTCCGAGCTTGCAAAAGCTATAATGGGTAAAAATCGTTAGGGAAACTATGGCAGCACCTCCGCATAAGACACTTGTGATAGCCTGCGGAGCTTTGGCCAAAGAAATTCTGGCGGTCAAAGAGGCGATTGGTCTGGGGGATGGTGTGTTCGATCTACAATGCTTACCGGCCAGCTATCACAACTTTCCAGACAAGATTGTTCCGGGGCTCGAGGATATAATAGCCGCGCGCGGCGGGGACTATGACCGCATTTTAATTGGTTATGGTGATTGCGGTACAGGCGGCGGGCTTGACCGCATGATGCTAAAACATCCCAAAGCGGAACGCTTGCCAGGGGCGCATTGTTACGCTTTTTATGCGGGCCTATCGGAGTTTGATGCTATGATGGAAGAAGAGCTGGGCACGTTTTTCTTAACGGATTACCTTGTTCGTCACTTCAAGACTTTAGTGATTAAGGGTTTTGGGATTGACCGTTATCCCAATCTCAAGGCGACATATTTTGCAAACTACAAGCGGCTAATTTACATGTCGCAGGCGCCAACGGATGCGCTAATGGCGGAAGCGAAAGCCGCCGCGGACTTCTTAGGTTTAGAGTTTGAATATCGCCCTGTCGGCTATGGTTTATTGCATACCCACATTGCCGCTCTAGAAACAGATGGGACCGCCCATGTATAGCGTTCGTAAATGGTCAGTTCGGAATTCACGCTTCATGGAAGCCCTCTATAACACCGTTAATCCTGCTATTATTTTGACGTTAAAAGGCATCACTAAACTCTTTGGGACGAAGCTCGACAAGCCCATCACAGCGGCGGAAGCGGGTGTGAAGGGTTTTCTTTTTGATTGCCAGATGTGCGGAAGCTGCGCCTTATCTAAGACGGGGATGAGCTGCCCGATGAACTGCCCTAAAACTATTCGTAACGGCCCGTGTGGCGGCGTACGCGAAAACGGCATGTGCGAAGTTAAGCCCGAGATGCGCTGCGTTTGGGTAGAGGCATGGGACGGCGCGGGACGCATGAAAAATAGTGAAGCCATCAAGTCGATTGAGTTTGCCGTTGATCACCGCGACAAAGGCACTTCAACATGGCTCAAGCTTGCGCGCGAAGGCAAAACTGTGAGTGATAAAGAGGCCACGAATGTCTGATAATGTGGTTGATGATATCGACGTCCAAGATGTTGAAATTCTCGGTACTAATCCGGGTGACCCCCTTAAAATGCTTGAGGGGCATGTCTCGCACGGAAGATTTGAACGTGTTCTAAAGGACGGTCATTTTGCCGTAACGACCGAAATTGCGCCCCCTGACTCTGCTGACCCTGATGAGGTTTTGGCGCGCGCTTCGCTTTTTGACGGTTATGTCGATGCGATCAACGCGACTGATGGATCTGGGGCGAACTGCCATATGAGTAGCCTTGCGGTTTGCGCGATACTGACTCGCGTGGGCTATTCACCTATTCTTCAAATTTCGTGCCGTGACAGAAACCGCATTGCCATTCAAGGCGATACCCTGGGCGCGGCGGCGCTTGGCGTGTGTAACGCGCTTTGTTTATCTGGGGATGACGTGGGCGCAGGAGACCATCCTGAGGCCAAACCCGTCTTTGATTTAGACAGTATTTCCCTGACGCGAACACTCCGAATTTTGCGCGATGAATCGCGTTTTCTTAGCGGCCGAAAACTCGACCTCGCGCCCAAGCTATTCATTGGCTCGTCCATAAACCCATTTGTGCCGCCTGTTGAAAATCGCGTTAATCAGCTTGCGAAGAAGATCGCTGCTGGCGCCGAATACATTCAATCGCAATATTGTTTTGACATTCCAATGCTAAAAGATTTTATGGCCCGCGCTGTTGATATGGGACTGACCGAAAACTGTTATATTTTACCCGGTGTTGGTGTGTTGCCATCGGCACGCACGGCGAGCTGGATGCGAGACAACGTGCCGGGGGTGCATATTCCCGATAGCGTTATTAAGCGGTTGAATGATGCGGATAAACCTCTCCGGGAAGGCCGCAATATTTGCGTTGAACTCATGCAGGAAATCAAAGAAATTCCCGGGGTCAGCGGCATACAT
>CAKZTE010000017.1 GCA_937923115.1 uncultured Caulobacterales bacterium
AAAAGAGAATTAACGCCACAACGACCGGTAGTTGCCGGCCAATACAGAACCGAACCACAGGGACAGCCACGCTTTCAAACGCGTTTATGCGCTGACAGCCCCAAAACTGACAGCGATTACATTAAAAATGGTGCGTAATGAGCAGCTTACATTCGATATCATGCAACAAAGCTATCTGAAAATCTGGGAGAAAGCTGGCACATATGATCCAAACAAAGGCAAAGCCTTTTCGTGGATGTTGGTCGTGACACGTAATAAATCACTTGATTGCTTGCGAAAATTAAAGCGTGAGGGCTATTCGGACGAGCTTACAGATTTGATTGAGGACGAAACAGCGCAGTCTGATGATCGCGCAAAGGCGTGGATGTTGCGTCGCTTGATAGCGCCATATCTTGACAAACTGTCGCCGCAAACGACCCAAGCTGTTTTGCTCAGTGCAGTTCACGGGCTGAGTTCACGCGAAATAGGCGAGCGTCTTAACGTGCCCACAAATACCGCCAAAAGTTGGGTACGCAGAGGTTTGCAAAAACTGCGTGTCGATTTAGACGTGCGAGATATTTCAGAACTAATTTAGCAGCAATTCACCCCTCGCGTAAATGTCCCCGAGTTAAAAACGTGAGACTGCGCCCGTGAACAAGACGGGGCCTTCTGGCACGACTGAAGTCGAGCCCCCGCTTTTCTCAAGACTAATGGCAAGCGTATCCGTGCCGCCCTGCAACGTAACTGGAATATCAAATTCGAGCTGATTATCTTCACCTATGCGCGTCATAACACCAAGGGATTGAGGTGCCGATTGGCCCTCCCTTATCAACCAAAGCTGTAGGTCACCATCATCAGGCACAGTGACATTAGATAGTCTTGCGACCACTTTCTTGGTAGAAGGATTATAGATAATCGCCACAAGCTCTGGCTGACTGTCATCCGACAATAGTGCCAAGAATTGCTGAGTTTTGTCAGGGCTTTTCTGAACGTTCGCAATTTGCTGCGGCATTTTTTCAGGGTTTGTAGCTGAGTTGAACGTCACAAAATGAGAGCCGACAGCCGCCACGGCCACCAACGATGCCGCAATGGCCAGACCCTTCCATTTTCTGTTATTTGTAGGTTGGGCAGACTTTATTGAGTCACCTCCGAAAATTGGGGCAATCTTGTCGTCGCTTATATCGTGATTTTTATCCTCTTCGTCCATATGAGATTTAGGATCAATCTCAGCGAGAATTGATTCAAGCAAACCCTCTGGCGGTTGAATATCTTCAGTTATTTCGTTGAGCGGAGCGAGCCACATCTCAATGTCACGTACGGTGTCTCGAAAACTTGTATCTGTTTCAAACAAGTTTTGATAAGCCATCAATTGCTCTTCTGTTGCCATTCCAGAGAGATAAGCAATTGCGAGCGCTTCATGTGCAGTCTTTGGAGTGCTCATGTCTTAGCCCTCCGAATTTTCGATAGTGTATTTTGAATGCGGCGCTCCATCTCCTCAACGCTGCAATTATTGGACTTCGCCAGTGACGCAATCGGCATGGCGTTTAGATATGCGAGCTTTAAAAGCATATACTCTTTATCTGATAATCCGTCAGCTAATAAACTTTCACGGGACTTTAAATCTGATGTTGACACGGCGGGCCCTTTGGCAGGCTTTAGGCCATGTTTAATTTTGTAATCAAGGGCATATCGATGCGCTAAAGCCCGCAAGCGGTTAAGCGGGTTCGACACAGCATTTTCGTCTTGGCCTCTAAGCTCCCAAACACGTGCATAAACAGACTTAAGAACATTTGTGGAGGCGCGCTCATCCCCAATTGTGCGGTGAATCACGCCGAGCAGAGGCGCAGATGTCAGGGCATATATTTCTGACATTGCCTGAACTCCTTCCTTGTCCAATTGCTTTAGCAAAAATCGCAGTCGCTCAACGGTAACTGTGTTATCTGTCTTAATATCAGGCCTCTAAATTAAATTACGCGCAGGCTTGAGTGCCGCATTGCACCTAAGTTGGCAACATATAAGTTACGCTCACTTTAAAGCAATGTGTGCAAGTTGTCCGAAATTATTAAGAAATTTGCACCGCCATGTCGCTTTGTGTCGTACTTCAAATATGATAAACTATATTCTACCGAACTCAAAAACAACCTTGGCCTTGATGGTTGCGAGCTGTGTCATGACGCTTTCGGTTCCCGCGCACGCGCATGATTTCTGGATAGCCCCTGAGAGCTATGTCGCAGAGTTAGGTGAAGCCCTTGACATTGGCATCATGATTGGCCACCCGACTGACCAACTCGCGTGGCCAACTAATCCACACCGCATCATTTCATTTCGTAGTTTTGGGCCAAACGGAATAACCGATCGTCAATCAAGTGTGTCGGGCTTATCAAAGAATATCTCTCTTGAGTTTATGACGCCAGGTACGCATCTTCTTACAATTGAGACAACTCAAGCCTATAGCAAGCTAGAGAGTGAAGCATTCAATGCCTATCTCGATGAGGAAGGTTTAACGCCTATTAAAATTCATCGTGTCCGCAACAGATTGACTGATGAACCAGGCACAGAAGTCTATTCTCGGCGCGGAAAGACTATCATTCAAATCGGAAAACCAACCCCAACAGATGAGGCTATAGCTACACTGACCGTTGGCATGACGCTTGAAGTTGTGCCTACAGCTAACCCGGCGCGCCTCTCGAACGACGATGATATGACATCCCAAATATTTTACAGAGGCAAGCCTCAATCTGGTGTAACAGTTGGACTGGTAGATTTGTCAGGCGATTTAGGTCTTGTAAGCGAACAGATGTCTGATGAGAACGGATTTGTGACATTTAAAAAACCATCCAAGGGCGCCTGGATGCAGCACGCCGTCTGGTCTGACGTCATGGACGACAACGACCGTGCTGATTATGACACGATATTTTCTAGCTTAAGTTTTTCATTGCCGTAACAGTCTTCGTTAGCCTTCCGGCCATTAATCTTTTACTTTTGGTATGAAGCTTAAATAGTTTGCAGGCTAATCTATCAAAGACAGGGAACCGCAGGCTCCTTGGAGAGCAGTGTATCTGCTCCCAGCCATAAAATGGGGCCAGTGTTAAAGCATAAGCCTATAAAATAAGACCGCCTATTCACCCAAGAACAAAGGCGGTCTTGATTGTTTGGTAGACGCTAGACTAATACCATCCCGTTTTGACGGCTGGCGCGCTTACACCAGAACGACTACGGCGAACGCGTCGGCGTCGCTGCATAAAGAGCGAGTCATTGGCGACATCCGCGCTTTCATCTGAGCTGCCGATCGTCACAAGCTGAGGCGTCGTCGCCTTCTGCGGAATGATATCGTCCATAAAACTGGCAAGTGAATTGGCGAATGAATTCGTTTGTCTTACGCGAAACATGTTAAACTCCTTTGCTAACGCCTACGCTATGTAGGAGAGATAAAGACATAAATAAAATATAACTAAATTATAAAACACATAGTTTTTAGCTATGTCGGATTACTCGTCAGGCTTTGGCTCTTCTTTCTTCTTAGTCGAGCCAAACAATCCGCCAAGCGCGTCCTCTAAAGTCGGAGTTTTCTCCACCTTGGGCGCAGCGGGGACGGCGCCTCCAGGATCGGTTTCATCGCTGCCGCTTGCTTTTTCAGCAGGCCTTTTCTGACCAAGTAGCCCACCAAGTAAATCTGATACGGCCCCAGCATCGGCGGGCTTTGGCGTAGGCAAAGTTCCCTCCGGCACAACAGGCGATGATGGCTTTGTGCCCCCTAGAACCGTCCCCAGTAAATCACCGGCAGCGCCGCCTACTTGTCCGCCAATCTTTTCGCGAACAAGGTTTTGAGCTTCTGCTTTTGCGCGCTCTGCCGCAATCTTCCCAAGCAAGTTAGTATCAAGACCAGCGGAGACTTCCCCAAAGCCGCCAGTGAACCTTACAGGAATGCCGAAAGCGGCGAGGTCACTCGCAGACTTACCTGTCAGCCTTGGGCGCAGGCTAAAATCAATATTCTGCGCGCCAAGGTCAATCTCCCCCTCACCCTCAGCCAGAACATTAAGGCCGCTGAGCGAAAACTTTCCAATTTTCATAACGCCCTTTTCAATCGTGAAAAGACCAATAATGTCATTAAACTTCGTCTGATATTTTGCGCCAATTCCGCTTGGAAGAGAACGCGAGGTCAAGGCTTGATCTAGCCCCGTCAAAAGTTCGCTTAAATCTACACCAGAGAGCTGACCGTTGATGAGTTTGAAATCGCCGCTCCCCATAAGAGACGACATAATTTCGGCCTGACTGCGGCCTTGCCCTGACACTTTCAGAACTGTGCCGCCCTCACCTGTTGCATTGGTAAAACCTGCCACCGCCGCAAGGAATTTATTGGAGTTAAGATCATCGAGGCCCGCCTCTAGCGACACAGCAGGCACGCTGCCCGCGGCATTAAGAATGGCCGTCATGCGGCCAAGTCCGCCGTATAAAGCCAGGTTGGGCACATCTGCCGTCAAAACGCCCGCCCGAAGTTTTGCTGTGGCCTGCGATTTATCTAGCGCGAGCCGTTCTAAGACAATATTAGGGGTCGTCAGTTTAAAATCGCCGTCAACAGATTTCAAGAAAGACATATCGATTGGCTCTTGGCTCCAGGGCTGAATTTCGCCCGTGGGGTTTTGTGCCGAATAGGCCGCCATATAGGGCCGCAAATCCAGCCCAGCCATGGCCAGCTCGCCATTTGCGAAGGGCTTGGCGGGCGTAAGATCAACGGCAAAAACACCTGTGCTCGACAGCTTATCAAGCACAATCTTTGCATCGGTAAATTTTATTGTTTCGGGCGTGCCGCTGACCTGCCCTGAAATTGAAAATGGCCCAAAAATCTCTCCAGCCTGCGTGCTGGGTGGCAGCTGAGTTCCGTTCGTGCTCGCAAGTGCGCGTAAAGATGGGATATCAACATTTAGCGTACCGCTCAGGCCCAACCCATCTTCAAGCGCCGCGCTGCCATCATAACGCCCATTTATTTGACCGCCAGACAGAACTGCGTTGACTGTCTTTAAATTAATGACTTGACCATCGCCTGACATCTGGCCGCTAACAGTGCCCGAAACAGTAATTGCCCCGATTGAATCGCTATAAGGAATTGTGGTTTCCGATTGCTGCGCAAATTGCGCGAGGCTTGGCACTTCGGCGTCAAACGCGCCGTCGAATTGAACCGTGTCTGCAAGTGTTGCAGAACCCGTATATCGTCCCTGCGCGGCTCCGTCCTTCGCGGAGACATCTATGGCGGTAAGGGTGATGATGTCGTCTTTTAGCGAAACTTGCCCGCTAGCCGTCACCGAGCCCAGCGCCTTCGCCTGCGGCGCATCAATGTCAAGCGCGCGCACTATGTTCGGGACAGAGTCTGCCCGAGCGGTGAACGCCCCACTCGCCGCTATGGTTTCGGCAATGTCGGCGGACCCTTTGTAATCAGCCGTGAAACCATCACCGGACACAACGGCATCGATAGCGCTGGCCTCAAACCCCTCGCCTTTGCTGCCTAGCTGCGCCGAAACTTCAGCGGCCTTTAATATACCCAGCCCTTGAATATCCGCAGGCAATATATCCTTTGGAAGAGCGCGCAGCAAAGCTTGAACATCTTCGCTTTTCGCCTCAACGCGGCCCGTGAAAGAGGGCGTCTCTTTTAAGACCGCATCGCCCTTAAACGCGGCCTCAATGGCGGCGCCTTGAACGGCGATGTCCGCGCCTTTAGCGCTCAACACGCCATTCTCATAGCGGTATTGGCCCGCAAGTTGTACACGCGACACCGCGCTGCTAATCTCAATATCGTTCGGAACCAAGGCCATAAGTGCGCTTAGGTCAGAGACATCACCGTCCAAGGTGACAGCCGCAGCAATATCATTGCCAGCAAGAAGTTGACCGTCCGCTTCAATGGAGGCGAATTCAGTTGTCAGTTTCGCCTTCAGCGGCGCGGCCTTGCCATCAAGAAACCCTCGAATGCTGTCCAGCTCCATATTCAACACCGCAGGGGTACCGTTATAAATGAAGTCACCGTCAATTCGAAGCGTCGCCGCAAGGCTCGGCAGAGCAAAATCTACATTGGCCTCGGAGACTTTATGGGAAACGCCCGCCGCGCGGTCTGAATAGGATATGACGCCGTTCTCTAATGTAAATTGGCCAATATTGGGGTCAATCTCCGCATAGCGGCCATCGCGCTGAAACGGCCCCTCTGGCGAGGCAGAGGCCGCCTCTTGCGGGTCGCCAAAGACCCAATTGGAGCGTCCATCTGCGCGTTTCTCTAGATTAATTTCGGGATTAATCAGCGTAAATCTGGCGATTTCAACGCGTCTCGAGAATAATGGCCAAAGCTTTACCCGCGCTGACAGGCCGTCCATTGATGCAAATTTATTGTCCTCAAACCCAGCTAGATTGGCGATTTCAACGCGGCCTGTATCGGCTTTGATAAGAGGGAAAGCCCGTAGCTTCACCTCGCCCATTACGCGCACCTCGCGCGATAATTCCTGACTAAGTTGCGTCTCGATTTTCTCTTTATATACTGACGAGGGTACCAAAGACGGCAAAGCAAACAGTCCAACAACAAGGAGCAGCAAAAGGATAGGAAAGGCGATCAACAACTTTTTCATAATATTCACTTCAGTTTGAGCACATCGCTTTAACGCACTTTAGTTATGTGTAGTGTTAACACGCGGTATGACAGCAATCACGGCGAGATGCACTTCACCATTTCACTATAATTTAAAATTTGCCTCTGTTATTCCAACGCTGCGGCCCAAAGTTCGTTCCTTTAATAGCGCATGACAACAGCGCTGCGCCGCGCAAAGCTATCGTGACGCGGCGAAAAGCCCTATTCATGACGCGCTAAAAATAGCCGACGATGGGGGTGGGAAAAAGGCATCTTAATTGCTATAGGGCCGCAAGCGAAGAGGCATGGCATGATTGCAGAGCTAGGACATATCACGCTTATATTAGCGTTCGTGGTGACAATCATTCAGTTCATTGTCCCCATGATAGGGGCATACCGAAACGATGCCCGCCTGATGGCCTTTGGCGATAGAGCCGCCATCGCGCAGTTCTTACTCATCGCCTTCTCATTTGCCGCGATTACTGCCGTATTTCTACAATCAGACTTCAGTATCAAACTTGCGGCAATGCATTCCCATTCGCAGACGCCGCTTCTTTATAAAGTCACCGCCGTCTGGGCCAACCATGAAGGGTCTATGCTAATGTGGATTTTAATCCTCGCGGGATACGGCGCAGCTGTGCCTGTTTTTGGAAAAAGTCTGCCGTTATCGCTTAAGGCGCGCGCCATTGCTGTTCAAGGGTTACTGGGGGCGGCGTTTCAAGCTTTCATATTGTTCACCTCCAATCCGTTTGAGCGCCTTAACCCTGTGCCGCTGAACGGGCTTGGGCTAAATCCTCTGCTCCAAGACCCTGGCCTTGCCTTCCATCCGCCACTTTTATATTTGGGATATGTCGGCCTTTCCATGCCCTTTGCCTTTGCAGTGGCTGCGCTTATCGAGGGACGCGTTGATGCTGTTTGGGCCAAATGGTTGCGGCCTTGGGTGCTCATCGCTTGGAGCTTCCTGACGATGGGTATCGCTCTGGGTAGTTTTTGGGCGTATTATGAGCTTGGCTGGGGCGGCTGGTGGATGTGGGACCCTGTAGAGAACGTCTCCTTCATGCCTTGGCTTGCCGCGACAGCTTTGCTTCATTCCATCATGGTACTCGGCACCCGTCACAGCATGGCAAGCTGGACAATCCTTTTGTCCATCAGTGCTTTCTCGCTCAGCCTGATTGGGACATTTGTTGTGCGGTCTGGAATATTGGTCAGCGTACATTCCTTTGCCGTCGACCCCGAGCGCGGCGTTTTCATACTTGCCCTTCTGGCGGCCGCCATTGGCGGGGCGCTTACGCTTTACGCAATTCGTGCAAATACGCTTCGTGATAGATCGCCGCTCACTGTTGTCTCCCGCGAAGGCGCGCTTGTGATTAACAACCTGCTTCTCATAGCGGCCACGGTCACCGTTTTCTTGGGGACATTCTACCCGCTTATCATTGATGGCCTGACCCAAGATAAAATATCAGTCGGCGAGCCTTATTATGATATTACCTTTGCGCCGATTATGTGCGTCCTTTTGGTGTTTATGTCGGTTGGACCGCTTCTCAAATGGCGCCAAGATAAGCTCAGCCATTACAAAGCCGTTATCGTGAAGGGTCTTCTTCTATTTGGCCTTGTTGCTGTGCTCTTTGCAATATTTGGAAAATCCGTGCTCGGCGCATTGTCATTGGGACTTGCCGCATTTTTGGCTTTTGGTACCTTTGCTGTCTTAGGCAGAAAAATTCGTTGGGGACAGGTTTCACGCACGGAGAGTTGGGCGCTACTGCGCGCGCAGCCTGCTGCAACATTTGGCTTTGTTGGCGCACATCTCAGCATGGCCATATTTGCCGCAAGCGTAACCTCTATTTCGGTTTGGGCAGATGATAATGCGGCCATGTTAAAGGTTGGCGAGAGCGTGACCCTTGGTAAATATGAGTTCACACTTTTGGATATGACGCCGGGCGTGCGCGACAATTATGAATTTTTTGGTGGTCATGTTTCGGCGGCCAAGAATGGCCGCGAGATAGAAAATCTCTACTCAGAGCGCCGCTATTTCCCTGTCCGTAACATTATGACGTCTGAAGCAGGTCTGCATCTTAGCTTAACCCATACGCTTTTTGCTGCGATTGGTGAAGGCGATGAAAACACAGGATGGGCGGTACGAGTTTACCATCATCCCTTCGTTGTTTGGATTTGGATTAGCGCCATGCTAATGGGATTATCTGGCTTTGTATCGCTATTTGATAAACGCCTTCGGTTTTGGGCCGCCCGCCCCGCCCCGCTTTCAGCCTTGCCCGCAGAATAATCATGAAGCGGATTTTACAATCTTTATGGCCGCTTTTTGCCTTTCTGACACTGGTCATTGTTTTTGCTTTTGGCTTGACGCGTGACCCTAACATATTGCCATCAGAAATGATTGACCGCCCCGTACCCGCATTTGAACTTACGGAACTCTATGAGCCGGAGCGCATTCTGACAGAGGATATATTTTTGGGCAAAACCTCCTTAGTAAATGTCTTTGGCTCGTGGTGTGTGTCCTGTGTGGTCGAGCATCCCAAACTTATGGAGATATCCAAAGACCAGCCCGTGAAGATGGTTGGCGTCGACTGGCGCGACACCCGTGAGGATGCAAAACGCTGGCTTGAAAAAAACGGCAATCCCTATGACGTGATTTTGTTTGATGGCGACAGCCGCTTTGCCATTGATTTGGGCGTCACTGGCGCGCCCGAAAGCTTTCTTGTCGATAAGGCAGGCCGTATCCGCTACAAGCACACTGGTATCATCACTAACGAAATTTGGGACGAAAACCTTCGTCCAATCGTTATGAGCTTGGAGGCAGAGGAATGAGGCCCTTCCTTCTTATTTTCTTGATGCTAATTCCTACTTTGGCATGCGCCCAAACTGCGCCCAATGCTCAAGAAGTTGAATTACGGGCACGCGAGGTCGGTCATGCCTTGCGATGCGTCGTTTGCCAAAACCAATCGATAGAGGACTCAGAAGCCACGCTTGCAAAGGATATGCGCGTCATTGTCAGAGAGCGCATTGCTGCAGGCGATAGCGAT
>CAKZTE010000018.1 GCA_937923115.1 uncultured Caulobacterales bacterium
GACCGTGTCGAGAAAGACCAGACGGTCCTTACCTTAGATGCCACAATATTGCAGGCCAATATGGACGCCGCTGAGACCAATTATTTTGAAAACCAAGCCTTAATTGGCCGCCTCACCGCGGAGCAAATGGGCGAGGACCGTGTTACCTGGTCCAAAGCCCTACGGCAGAAGCGAACAAACCCACGGGTAGGGCTCGCGATGTCAGGGCAAGAACAGCTCTTCCAAGCGCGTAAAAGTGCATTTTTGGGCGAAATTGACCAGCTCAACCAGCGCATAGATCAGTTTCGCGACGAGGACGAAGGCTTAATCTCTGAGATAAATTACACGCGCTCTGAACTTCAGCTCGTAGAGCAAGAGCTTGTTAAAATGACAGACCTTCTGCGCCAAAACCTTGTCTCACGCTCCCGCGTCACCCAGCTCGAGCGCGATAGCACACGCCTTAGAAACACCGTAGCCAAGCTTGAATCACGGCGGGCGGGCGTTAATAATGCCGTCAAAGAGGCTCAGATACAAATTTCGCAAATCAATAAATTGCGGACCGAGCAAATCTTAACGGACTTGCGTCTGGCCCAAACCCAAGCTGATAGCTTTTCGCAAGCCCTTACAACGGTGTCGAAAAAATCAAATCTCATTCGCATTGCAGCGCCCGTTTCTGGTACCGTCCATGCCATGAGCATCTCTACGGTCGGCGGCGTAATCGCCCCCGGACAAGAAATCATGCAGATCATTCCAGACCGCACGAGCCTTATCATCAAGGCCCAAGTTATGCCGCAGGACATGGATCAAGTGAGCTTGGGCCAAACGACAAATGTTGTCTTCTCTGCTTTCAAACAAAAACAAGCGCCCGAGCTTTATGGGACAGTCACTTTGATGTCAGCCGACAGCATTGTCGATAAAGTCACGGGCATGCCCTATTTTGAAGTCGAGGTTACCATTGACGATTCAGAGCTGCCAAAGCTTAAAGGGCAGACTTTAATGCCTGGTATGCCAGCTGATATTTTCATTCAAACGGGCGAACGCTCTGTCTTTGATTATTTGACGGGGCCGCTTCGCGACACCTTCAAAAAGACGATGCGGGATGGTTAAGGTCATGAAAAAAAACGTCTCTAAGAACGCCGCATGCGCCGCTATCATAGCCGTGCTCGGGTCCAGCCTCTCGGCTTGCACGCCCTCTGCGGGGGACCATCCATCGGGCTGGACTGCTTTTGAAACCGATCAATCAGCGCATTACAATCCATCAATGCCAGATAGTTCGTCAATGCCGCAGCCATGGATGGGCAAGCAGCCTTATGTAAAATATGCTCATAATGCCGCGGTCCCGCCCCTGCGCGGCATACGGTCTGGACTTAAACACCATCTCGGCGAAAGCAGATCGTTTCGCCCGAAAACCTACGCGCCCACCCTGCTAAGCTTATCCCAGCGCGCACGCGTGCCCCTAAGCTCAGCCGCGCCGCAGGCTTGGGCCTCGCCTCGCGCGGACAACGACGGAACACTGCTTTATGCACAAGCGCCATATGGCGGCGCGACCTATCACGCGCCTTCATATGATGCTCCTACATATGATGCCCCAAGCTACAACGGCGGGCCTTACAACAGAGCGCCAGAGGCGGGTCTCGCCTATGACCCAGCGGCCTATTATGACCGCGCGCCTCATTACGATCCGTCGGCTTATGAGGCTGCGCCCTATGGTAGCACAAATAACAGCCTTATTTTTGAGCAGGAATACACGGCCCAGCCCAACTATGAGGCTCATCCAAATTACGCGGCTCAGCCGCCTGCACCCGCACATTATTCTGACACGCCGCGCAATGATTACCAAGCCGCGCCGCAGCCCGTATATGTCGAGACGGGGACCTCGATCAATCGGTCTATGGACAAAGCACTTACGCAATCACCGCGACTTGCCATTGAGGATATCCGCATACAGGAAGCCGAAGAAGGCTTGGTACAAGCCAAAGCCCAAGGCCGCTTTCGGTTAAATTTGGATGGGACATTGGGCGCAAGCCAAAACGAAACCGACTTTAGCGTTATCAACCGAACCGATTCAGCCTTTCGCCTGCCGCGCGCCGCCAGCCTTGATCTGTCCCTCCCCCTATATCAAGGCGGACGCATTAAGGCGCAGAAAAATGTCGCCAAAGTGGGCATTGACGCCGCAAGAGCCGATTACGACGCCGTGGAAACGGCCGTGACACAAGAGACAGCCATCGCGCATTTAAACGTGCTGCGGGACCGCAGACTTGTGGAAGTCTACACGCGCAACGTCAGCTTATTGCAAGAGCAAGCCAGAGTAACGCGCGCCATGGTAAGCGCGGGCGAAAGCACGCTAACCGACGAAGCCTTGCTCGATGCCCGTCTGGGCCTTGTCTCAGTTCGCCTAAAGCAGGCCGTTGCAAATCTGGCTGCCAGCGAAAGCAACTATAAGAAACTGACAGGCCAAGCCGCGCCAAGCCTTATGGATGTCGGCGAAATCGCCCTGCCCAGCAGCTTAGCTCAGGTCAAAGAAGCCGCCGCGCAAAACAATGCTCTCCTCACGGCTGGGCGCACACGCGCTGAGCTCGCTGAGCAAAATATCGGTATTGCTAAATCCTTTGGCCGCCCTAAATTGTCCCTGCAAGGTGTGTTGCGGGCCGCAGAAGGCCAGTCAGACACAATCCGCCGCAACTCTGCGGCTGAGGTTCTCTTAAATTTCAGTGTACCCATCCTGTCTGGCGGGGAAAACCGGTCGCGCGTTCGTCAAGCCGCCCTCGCCCAATCGCGCGCCATGCTTGAAACACGCGAGCTCCAAAACAACCTCAATGAGCGCATTGAACAGCTCTGGGCACAAGTCGAAGCAGCGCAGCAAAGCATAGCGCCTAATCTTGCACAAAAAGCAGCGGGGCAAAAAGCCTATGACGCGATTAATATGCAAAGACAAGCCGGCGTTGCTACACTGCTTGATGTACTATCGGTCGAGCAAACCTTGCTCGATGCTGAGGTGAATTTAGTTCAGTCACAAAACGCTGAACAAACAGCACGGATGGAGCTCCTAGGCCTTATGGGCGCTTTGTAAAATCAGCGCGCCCTGACTAATGAAAAGGCATCTTTTGCAGTGCTATTAATCTGGGCGTTGAAACGACCTCATAATATAGCTGTCTCCTCCGGACTGTACAGACTGTCCGCTTGCGATCGCAGCATAGAAAAAGGGAGCAAAGGTCGCCGCGGCGATATCGGAAACAGATACTTTCATAGAAATCAGCACATCGACATTTTTGAGCAATTCTTCTTTTCCCGCTGAACTTTCACATGAGTTCAATAGCAAGATTCGCGGAGGATTGTCAGGCGCGCTAAGGACTTTAGATAACAGTGAATAAGAAAGCATAGTGGTTTCAGGAGCATCAACACTACCATCGTCAAAAGCTAATCCATATGTATTGCTGTGTCCCGAATAGTGAACCACTTGAGGCATAATATCATTCAAGCCTTTGACCAGAGTTTCATAGTCAGCGGCTGGCCTATATTCAATATTTACCTTATCACTAAATTTCGAACCTCTTATTTCTTCTTGAACCTTCCGCATTTCTGCGTCCAGTCTCAGCTTAGACACCAGACCATGCAACTCCACGACTAAATCGTTGCGAATGGTGGGATCAGCACTCATGCATTTATCAATAAACCTAGGGACGACCACTTCAGTTTCGGATTGAGATTGGGCATCAGCAGTCAAATAAAGAATTGATAAATTTTTCTGTTTACTTAGCGCCCTCTTAGTTATGCGTCTTACTATAGTTTTTTTAGCAGCAGCAGAAAATTCGTGCCGTGCGGTTTCGAGAGCCTTATTATTCTGGGGCTGTAAGCCGCCATTCGATTTCGAATATAGATGTGCCGATTTATACGCTGGAAAAAACTCTGGCCGACGCGTTTCGCAATCCAAAACTGGTTGACCGTTCAGTTGCTATCGAAGCGCTGAAAAATACGCTGTCTGAAAAGAAGTCTACGCCTGCTAAAATTGCCGAGGCGGCAAAGACTTACTCTGCTTGGAAAAAGATGGCCCCATATCTGGAGGCTCTGACCGCCAATGGCTAAGCCGCCAAAAGACATCGCCGCCTCAGTTAG
>CAKZTE010000019.1 GCA_937923115.1 uncultured Caulobacterales bacterium
ATCACGTCCCGTCCCTGAACGCTTACTATCAATATAGGTCATTTTTGGCGATTTTTCAATTAAACCACTGTAATACACAGCTCACATAGCCGTGAAACGGGCAGTTTTAGGCCCAAAC
This sequence comes from uncultured Caulobacterales bacterium, assembly GCA_937923115.1. Taxonomy (GTDB): domain Bacteria; phylum Pseudomonadota; class Alphaproteobacteria; order Caulobacterales; family Maricaulaceae; genus Fretibacter. Next base: position 119 of record CAKZTE010000019.1, read on the forward strand.
CCTGTGTTTGCTCTAAGATCGGGGGATATGCCGCAAGCGTTTGAACGCCCAAAAGCAAAGAGCGGTACTGAGTAGGAGCGCGCTAATGCCGTAAATTTTGGGAAGCGCGCTCCAGCCTATAAACACGAGCGAGACACAAATCCACGGCAAAAATAGCAGTAAAACCAGGGCCAAAGACTTTCGGCTCGCGCGGGCCTGTGCACTTTGGCGAGCGATGAATGCCGTTATAGCCAGTGGGATAAAGGCAAGGCTACCAAGGCCAAAACACAGGCCAAAAGCACTCGCGAGCGTCCAAAACCCTCGGTCCGTCTGCGTGAATCCGTAAAAGAAATAAGCCGAAAGTGCAAAGGCCGAACACGCCAAAAAGATGGCAAGCCCACAAACAAGCGCGTCAATATCGCGTCGCAATGATCGAGTTTTAGGAGGGCGAGGTTTGGAGGGGGTTACCCCACCCGGTAGCGTTCCGATGGGGCGAATTATATCACTGGCCGCAGGCAATTTGGTCATATCTTTATTTAAACGCGGCATAGCAAACAAACTCTTAATGCAGCTTTGTGTAAAGACATCTCCTGAAATAATTTATGTGAAAGCGTGATTTGATTGGGCGCGCTGAAATCCGTTATGAGCTCATCAGGAGTATACCAAATGAAATATTGGATCAAATTGACAGCCCTCACCACAATCGGCGTTTATTGTCTTTTCGTGCCCACAGCGGCGCTGGCACAGTCAGCCTTTACAGAAAGTGGTCCGCAAAGCGCCCACCAACAGGCAGAGGCCAAACTTTCAATGAAAATACCGTTTGGGTCTGCGGCGGCCTTAAAGACATCGACCTATGATGCTCGCTTAAGCTTTAGCGTAGACCGCTACAGTCCACAAACACGTGGTGTTCAAAGTTGGCAATTGCGAAGCCATAGTCTTAACCCTACGGAAATAACCCTGACATTATCGCAAGAACCCATTCTGTCGTTTAATGGGCAAGAGTATAATGTCCTCATGGATGAAGAATACGGGTTAAGTAAGGGAACAAAAAGTGCAGGGAAAGCAGCCTTGGTCGTGGGCGCTGTGACGGCCGTTGTTGTCGCGGGCCTCTTGATCCGCGTAGCTGCTTGCGGCGGAGACGGCGAAGACGAAAAGTGTTAGCCCCAAAACTCTAAGCTTAAAACCCGCCCTGACAATCAGAGCGGGTTTCGATTATTGATACTAAAGGCTAGTGGTGGCCCGCCAATACGGCGAGCAGAAGAAGCGCGATGATATTTGTAATCTTAATCATCGGGTTCACGGCTGGGCCAGCTGTATCCTTATACGGGTCGCCAACGGTGTCGCCCGTGATAGACGCTTTATGCGCCTCAGAGCCTTTGCCGCCGTGATGGCCGTCTTCGATATATTTCTTGGCATTATCCCAAGCGCCGCCGCCCGCTGTCATGGACAGCGCGACGAAAAGGCCCGTGACGATAACACCGAGGAGCATCGCGCCAAGCGCCGAAACAGCCGCCGCATTGCCAGCCGTGAGTTTCACAGCAAAGAACAGAACGATGGGCGCGAGGATTGGCAAGAGTGACGGCTTGATCATTTCTTTGATCGCCGCCCCTGTCAAAAGGTCAACCGCCCGCGCATAATCGGGGCGAGATGTCCCCGCCATAATACCCGGGTCTGATTTAAACTGACGGCGAACCTCGTCAACAATCGCCGCCGCCGCGCGTCCAACAGATTGCATCGCCCATGCGCCAAACAGATAGGGAAGCATACCGCCAATAAACAGGCCGATAATCACATAAGGGTCCGTCAGGCTAAACGTCAGGCTTCCCAGACCATCAAAGAATGAACCGGGTTTGGCAATAGACGCGAAATATTCAACGTCTTTATAATAGGCCGCAAAGAGCACAAGCGCGCCCAATCCAGCAGAGGCAATCGCGTAACCTTTGGTCACCGCTTTGGTCGTGTTACCCACGGCGTCAAGCGTATCGGTTGTATTGCGCACTTCGCTTGGAAGCTCTGCCATTTCAGCAATCCCGCCTGCATTGTCGGTCACAGGACCAAAGGCATCGAGCGCAACAATCATACCGGCCACGCCGAGCATCGCCGTTACCGCAATCGCGATACCGTAAAGGCCCGCGAGAGAGTATGTGGAGATGATACCAAACACAATAATCAGAACTGGAATAGCTGTCGCTTCCATAGAGACCGCAAGGCCTTGGATAACATTTGTACCGTGACCCGACTCGGACGCCTCCGCCACGGATTGCACAGGCTTATATTTAGTCCCTGTATAATATTCCGTCACAACAACAATCGCGCCTGTAATGGCAAGACCAATGAGCGAGCAGATAAAGAGCGCCTTGCCTGTCATGCCTGTATCGGCAATTGCGCCAAAGCCGACCATATGATGCGTCAAAGCGCCAATCGCGATGGCCGATAAAACGCCCGTTGCAATAAGGCCTTTATAAAGCGCGCCCATGACATTGACGGACCCTTTGCCCAAGCGAACAAAGTAAGTGCCAATGATTGAGGTGATGATACACACGGCTGCAATTGCCATAGGATAAAGCGCCAGTGACCCCACTGCGCCAAACATGATCGAGCCCAAAACCATTGTGGCCGCGATGGTCACAACATAGGTCTCAAAAAGATCAGCCGCCATACCTGCGCAATCGCCGACGTTATCGCCGACGTTATCGGCGATCGTCGCGGGGTTACGTGGATCGTCTTCAGGGATTCCCGCTTCGACTTTACCCACAAGATCGCCACCAACGTCCGCACCTTTTGTAAAGATACCGCCGCCAAGACGGGCAAAGACTGAAATTAATGACGCGCCAAGCGAGAGCGAGACAAGTCCGTCAATAACGCCGCGTCCATCCGCGCCCATGAGCTCTGTCAAAACCCAGTAATAGCCCGCCAATCCGATCAAGGCAAAACCCGCAACAAGCATGCCCGTTATGGCGCCCGCTTTGAAGGCCACGTTTAAGCCTTTTCCAAGCGACTCGCGCGAGGCTTCTGTGGTCCGCACATTCGCCTGTACGGACACCAGCATACCGACATAGCCTGCTATACCTGACAAGACTGCGCCAATGACAAAGCCAACAGGCGCAATCGCATTTCTAAACAGGACAAATAAAAGGATGGTGACAACAATACCGACCACGGCAATCGTTTTATATTGCTTGGCAAGATAGGCTTTTGCGCCCTCTTGAATCGCGCCCGCGATTTCATTCATACGGTCATTGCCCGTGGATTCCTTCATCAGGCTGGCACGGGTAACGACCCCATAAAGCACGGCGACAATGCCGGCTAAAATAATTAAATAAAGAGTCATAAGATCTCTCCCCATAAGTAAGTATGAGCCGTTATATCTCGGCTTCTGTGTTATGAAGTTGGCCGTGCGGTCATAATGATAAGGCATTAGCCAGACCCGACACGCACGCTTCCCCTCGCGATAATGAAGTTGGCCGCCAAAGCTCCCCGCTCCAACGCTTCCCCTCGCGGTTAATGACTTTAATGTGGCAAATTATCGCGACTTGGGCAAGGCATTACTCCTTGGTGTAAAGCCCTAAAGAATTCCCAGCGCTTTTAACACCGACCGTAGACCCAAAACCACCGTGATTAACACAACGCTTGCGCCAAGTAGATTGCTCCAGAACCGATTGGTGTGACCGCCCAGCAAGCTTTTCTTATTCATGGTCACGAGCAAGAACACGGCAATTATCGGAAGCAATAATCCATTGGCAAATTGGGCGGAGAGTATAATGGTAATGGGCTTAATACCCGTCAACGCCAAAGCCGCACCAATAAGAATGACGCTAAGCGCAATAATCTTGAAGGTCCGGGATTTGGTTTCGCCCTCTAACCCCAAAATTTCTGTCATAGCAAAGGCGGTGGCAAGTGGGGCGGTAATAGAGCTACTTAGCCCGGCTGCAAAGAACCCAGCACCCAACATATATTTTGAGAATGATCCAAACAAAGGCTCAAGCTGCACCGCCATATCGCCCGCGCCGTTCACGCTAAGCCCGCTCCCAAAGATACTGGCCGCTGCCGTCGAGGCGATCAAAATTGTGATAAGCCCGCCTAACCCAATCGCCGCAGCCGTATCGCGCCTGACCGCGCCAAAGTCGTCAATATCAGACCACTTGTTTTTAACCGCAGACGCATGAAGAAACAGGTTATAGGGCACAACCGTTGTCCCAATCAGCGCAATCACAATCATCAGGCTGCCGCTCGGAACTTTGGGCGTCACAAGCCCCTTAAAAAGAGCCCCGAAATCTGGGCTAACAACAGCAAATGTTATGGCAAAGGCCAGCGCCATTATCGACACAAGACCGATAAGGCATTTCTCAATATGCTTATAAGACCCGAGCCACAAAAGCAGGGCCGCCAAAAGCGAAATCAACACAACCGCTATTTTATACAGCGTGTCCGTCTCGCCAAAAATTGCTTGAATACCCAACGCCGCGCCCGAAAGATTGCCCGCCTCATAGGCTGCATTGCCGACATATAGCGCAACAATAATCAATCCAAAGAGCGGCCATTTAAGCCTAGACGTTTGCAAAAGCACGCGCAAATTTTCGCCAAGCCCCTTTTGCGTGACCAGGCCTAGCCGCGCGGACATCTCTTGCAATATGATTGTTGCGACTGTCGCAAATAGTAACGCCCACAGCAGGGTATAGCCGTAATTGGCCCCCGCGAGCGTACAGGCCGTTACCGTTCCTGGCCCAATAAACGCCGCCGCGACCAGCGCCCCTGGCCCAATGTTTTTCAATCGGCTAAACCTAGAGGGCTGCGCTGATTGTGCGGCGTGCCTTGCCGCGTCATGCATCTTCATTGCGTCCTGCCTCTATCGCTCGCTTCACCACGCGAAAGCTATGCTTTCTCGCGGGCGATATAGCCGTCAATCACGCGCCCCAAAACGGTCATTGGAACCGACCCACCTAGGACCACGGCATCATTAAAACGCTTGAAGTTAAATTTATCCCCCAACGCATTTTGGGCTTTGGCGCGCAGGGCATTAATTTCGCTATGACCCACCTTATACCCCAATGCCTGACCGGGCCACGCGCAGTAACGGTCCACTTCGCCCGCAACCTCTTCGGCGTTTGATCCATTGGCCGTGACGAACCACACATTCGCTTTCTCGCGGCTCCAGCGTTTGGAATGCAGCCCCGTATCAACCACTAAGCGACAAGCGCGGAAAGCCAGTGATTGTAAATAACCCAGCCGCCCTACCGCGAAATCATCATAAACGCCCAACTCATCTGCAATTTGCTGCGCGTAAAGCGCCCAGCCTTCAGAATAGGCATTGAACGCCAAAAGTGAGCGAATAAGCGGCTGTTTAAAGGTATATTCGCCCTGCCAAACATGACCGGGAATGGCTTCGTGATAAGTTAAATCAGGCAAGGTGAATTTATTATGCATAGCGGTATCGCGCAGATTAATCCAAAAATGCCCCGGCTTGGTACCGTCAATGGAGCCTGCCCCGCCATACGCGCCCGGCGCGCCCGCTTCGACATCTGGGGAAATACGCGTGACTTCCAAAAACCCCGGAACCAGCGTTTCAAACGCTTGCGGCATACGGCCTCGGATATCGGCAACTGTGCTCTCAATAAACTTCATAATCTCAGCGCGGCCCGTATCGCCAGGCGCAAAATGATAACGCTTATCTTTAGCCAAAGCCTGCATACGCGCGCCAACTGTACCGGTATCATAACCCACACTGCGCAGAATTGGGTCCATGCGCGCTTGCAAATCAGCCAGCTCGGACAGGCCCATTTCGTGAATATCATCGGCGCTCATAGTGGTCGTCGTGCCGGCTTTAATCGCCCAATCGTAATAGGCATCGCCGTCTTTCTTTGCCCAGACGCCCGCCTCTGATGTCGCCTTTGGCGCGAAGGTCTCAAGCGCCGCAATTTGGCGGTCCATTGCAGGGCCAATAAGGGTTTGCGCAATTTCTGCTGCTTTTGCGCCGTAATCACCAACAGCATCCGATTGTGCCTCAAGCGTTTTAACAATGCCCCAGCTGCTCGGATCTTGGGCGCGCGCCTCTTTTAGCTGCCCCAATGTTTTGGCCATAAGGAAGTCAGGCAGAATAACCCCGCCGCGGCCGTCGCGGTCAAGGCGCTGCGTTTCGCCGTCTAGCTGCTCGGCATAAAGCGCCATGCGCGTCAAATAGCTCTCCGCATCATCGCCTGTTTCAAGGCTATGAGAACTCTCAAGAAAGCTTGGAATTTCAACAAAAGCTCCGGTGTTTTGCGCCACAACATAGGGACTTGGACGGTAAGACCAATTATAATTGAGCAGTGCCATATCGCCATAAGGGATATCAAAACCTTCGGCCGCCGTGTCAAAAATTGCGCTGGTAACGTCAAGGTTTAGCGCGTCATTGGCGCTAAGGTCACTGGCTTTCGCCGCGCGTAATTTCGCCGCCATTGATTTAACGCTGCTCTGAATACGCGCCTGTCCCTCAGTGGAGCGGTCGGTGAGCTTTGATTTTAGATAAGCAAACTCGCCTTTATCAAGACCGGCGCTAGACGCTGTTTCAGGATAGGCCGTTTTTAAAAGTTCTGCTGCGCTTTGTAAGAGCGCGCCAATCTCTTTTTGCGGCGTAGGGGGCAAAACGGCGGCCTTGTCCCCGCATGCTGATAATCCACACGCCGTCATCGCAGACATAGCAGCAGAATTTTGTAAAAGCGTTCGGCGAGATATAGCCATGAAAACTCCCTTATTGGTTTTCTCCAATGTGGCGCAGAAGTGCGGCTAAGGCAAATGGGTTTAAACTATGTGGTTGTTAGCGCCGGCCAAAATAAGCCCAAGACACAAAGCGCTATAAACCTTAAGGCAGAGCGCTTTCAATATCCTTGAGGAGAACCTCTAGCGCATTCTCTTTCATCTCAAAGGGTTCAAAGGTTTTGGGCGGCTCAGTAGAGACAGAAATATAACGCGCAGGCATATCTGCCGTGATAAAACGCATCGTATCTTTCCAAATCAGCGCGGGGATAGATCCCCCCGTTACGCGTTTCATCGGGCTGTAATCATCAGCCCCCACCCAAACGCCTGTCACGCGGTCAGGCACATAGCCGACAAACCAGGCGTCCCTAAAATCATTTGTAGTCCCCGTCTTACCACCAACATCACGTCCTGGAAGATAGGCATTGCGGCCCGTGCCCGATGTCACCGTATCAACCATGACGCGGCCCATATGGCCCAGCGCATGGCTATCAATCTTACGCAGGCGCTCTGCAGGGGCGCGGTCATAAAGTGGCGTCCCAGAGGCTGTAGAGATTGACAATATACCGTGAATAGGCGCGCTATCCCCAAAATTAGCAAAGGGCTGATAGGCCGCCGTTAATTGTAGCGGCGTTGTAACCTGCGCACCAAGCGCCAGACTACGCAGCGGCTGCTGGCGTCCCATGCCCAGATTTTGCGCTGTTTCAATCACGCGCTCTCGGCCAATCGACTCGGTAACCCGCACGGCGACAGTGTTGACGGACTTTGTAAAAGCTTCGCGCAAGCTCATCATACCCTGATAGTCTTTTTTGAAATTTTGGGGCTCCCAATCCCCCAAAATAATGGGCGCGTCTTCAAACTCACTCCAAGGCGAAAGACCCGATTCAAACGCGGCCAGATAGACAAAGGCCTTGTAAGCCGAGCCGGGTTGACGCTCAGCCTGTACGGCGCGGTTAAATTGCGACTCACCATAAGAATTCCCGCCAATCATAACTTGCACGCCGCCTGTCCCGTCTAGCGTCACAACTGCGGCTTCGTTTGCATTTTTCGCGGGGTCAAGATGCCGCCAAACCGCCTCTTGGGCGGCAAGTTGCGCGTCGCGGTCCAGCGTTGTTTGCACGACGATATCTTGGCTTGGCACGCCGCCAAGCGCGGCTTCCATTTCTGCCCAAACCCAGTCTGTAAAGTAATTCGCGCTATTATCCGTCGCGGGACGTTTTATCGAAATCGGGGCTTGCAGGGCGGCATAACGTTCTGCGGTGCCAATATATCCCGCCTGCTCCATCGCGCCGAGCACGACCGCTGTACGGCTCCCAGCAGCCTGCGGACTCGAAGCAGGGTTAAACCGCGAGGGCGCTTTTAAAACACCCGCCAAAATCGCGGCCTCGCTCACGGTTAGGTCTTTGGCTTCCTTGCCAAAATAAGTTTGACTAGCCGCCTCAATGCCCCAAGCGCCGCCGCCAAAATACACGCGGGACAAATAGGTTTCGAGCACTTCGTTTTTCGTGAATTTATACTCGAGCCAAATTGCCAACATCATTTCTTGAAGCTTGCGGCGATAGGTCCGCTCTGGGGTGAGAAAGACGTTTTTAATAAGCTGCTGCGAAAGCGTCGAGCCGCCTTGGACCACGCGGCCCGCTTGCGCGTTTCTTTGCGCCGCACGGATCAAGCCTATAGGGTCAACGCCCGCGTGCTGATAGAATCGGCGATCCTCTGTCGCAATAATAGCCTGGGCAACATGCGGCGGTAACTCATCCAGCTTAGCCCGCTTCATTTCTGCCGCGCCACGCACAATTAAATCGCGGCCATATCGGTCGACAATTTGTACACTAACGGGGCGGTTAGGCGTGTAAAAACTCTCGGCGCTCGGGATACCGCTCGAGCTATGGGCGACAATTCCAACCACACCCATGGCCCCGACATAGCCTAGCAAGCTGCCCGCCGCAGCACTACGCTTGAGCCATTGGCCACCGCGCAGTTTTGGAAAAGAGAGCAGAGGCACGTTCTTTAATCGCGACCGCTTGTAATTTCGGCCAGAAAAACGAGAAAAGGGGCGCGCTGCAAGCGGAGACAAGGAAATAACGCGCTTGGCGTTGGGTCTGCTGGCCGCTACGCGCGGCGCCTTGCTCGCCTTTGAGCGGGCTTTCTTAACCGCTTGACCAGATTTATCAGCGGCGGGCGCTTGCGCCCCAATCCGGCGAAGGACATCAGCCTTATCATCATCGGGTAAATAAGAGGAGCGCTTGGTCATGGGCCACACAGGGTTAATAAAATATAACCCTCTGTGGCGTGATATCCTTAATTACGGGTGAACACGACTATATTTAACCGTGCAAATGCGCGGCCGCAATTATCCCGGTAATGGACTAGCAGGACCCGCAAGGCCGGTCGCCGGCGCTTGCGTGTGACGCGGCGTATCAGCCGCGTCAGACTTATTACTGTCTGATTTTGCACTAAAACTTAGCAGCGTGCCTTTATCAATTTTTGTTACTGAGCCTGGCTGAACAAATTCCAGCGCGCCGTCAGGCCTTTTGATCAATAACACATCAACGTCTTCTACACGCGATTTAAAGAAATCATCAATTGTGAACTCTTCGGAGATACGTGTGGCAGAAAACCGCCAGCCGCTCCACCAATCCCGCGTTAAAGCGTCAAAGCTGCGCCCGCGTGATGATAATGTCCGCCCCCGAGAGGTGAACGCTATGCTATCACCGTCATCGTCATCTTTATCACCTGTGCTGACTTGGAAGACACGGTGACGTCCCAACTCTGGCGCAAATTCAACGCAAACAAGCGCGTTATAAGCGTCATTGGGCGTCGCCGCGATAATGTGATTAAACGCATTATGATCCAGTCGCATATCCGCATTTTCAGACAGAACTTCACCATAAAATGTGGCATGACCCTCAAGGCGCGCACCACGCAAACGCCGCCAATTTGTATCTGCAACCAGTACGCCTATGCCCATATCTTTGAGTGCCTTAGCGAGGCCCAGCGTCCAAGGATTCGCGCCGACAATCATCACGCCATCACCGCCGCCTGCATTTTGCTTAAGCAGTTTCGATACAGGCCCAATGGTAAAGCCTGCCGCGAGAACAGTCGCGAAAACAAGTGCAAAGGCTAGCGGTACAAAGATAGAGCCCTCAGGACGACCCAGCGCTTGAAGCTCTGCCGCAAAGAGGCCCGCAACAGCCACGGCCACGACGCCGCGCGGCTGTATCCAGCCGACAAGGAGGGCCTCGCGCCATGTCAGCCCAGACCAGCGCGTAGACAACATCACGGCAATGGGGCGTATGATAAACATCATCGTAAAGACAAAGGCCCAAACGCGCCAATTAAAGAGAAACCCCTTAAGCACTTCGGGCGTCAAGGTCGCTGTCAGCACAACAAAAACGCCAGAGACCAAGATGATGGCAATGTTTTCCTTAAAGCGGCGGAACTCTACCATCGACGCAAATTTGGTATTGGCCATTGTCATGCCAAGCGCTGTGACAGCTAAAAGCCCCGTTTCATCCGCCAGTAAATTTGCCATGACATAAATAAAGAGCACCCACGCCAGAACAACAGGGGCTTTGAGATATTCAGGAATATGCCCGCGGCGAAACGCCCAAGCCAGGCCAATGCCTGAAACTATACCAATCGCTGTGCCAAAAATGGCCGCGAAAATAAGCTTACCAAAGACAAGACTCATAGAGGCGCCCATGGCCGTAAAGCGAATATATTCAAATCCTGCCACAGCAAACAACGCGCCAAGGGGATCGTTTACAATCCCCTCCCACTTGAGAACATTGGCAGGCTTAGACTTAAGATGCGCTTGGCGCAGAAGCGGCATAATCACCGTCGGGCCCGTAACAACGAAAAGCCCGCCGACCATGACCGAAATATCCCACGGAATACCGACAATGTAATGGGCCGCCGCAGCCCCAGCTGCCCAGACAATAGGCGCGGCAACGAACACCATACGTTTCACGGCAGAAGAGGCATCGCCCAAATCTTTAAACCGCAGCGTCAACCCGCCCTCAAAGAGGATAATCGCAACCGCAAGTCCAATCATCGGCCGGTAAACATCGCCAAAATCTGAAATCGGATTAAGACGAATAATTTCTAGAAAGTCATGACCAGCCGCTGGCATCCAGCCCAGATTCATCAGATAACCAATTAGCGGCCCAAAAATCAGACCCGCAATCGCCATAAGAACAATGGCAGGGCGCTGCAAACGCCAGGCGAGCCACTGCGCGCCAATGCCCAAAGCGCCAATCAAAGCGATCTTGACAGGAAGCATATTGACAGTGTGATGAGCAATTTCCGCTGCAGCCGCCATAGATCTCTCTTAAATTATGCGCGCGAAACCGAGCGTCTTTTAATGCGCCTCGTGAATGCGTTTAAAGCTCTCGTTTCGCTCGCTGTATATCGAAACCAATATCGTTAGAGCCGTAATTCCCATTGTCGTAATTATCGACGCGGTGGGTAAACCACTGCAAGAGGTGCTCATAGAGCGTTTCAAAAATAGAATTGAGCTCGGCTTCTTGCGAGGGAAGCGACAGAGCCAGCATTTTACCATTTTCAAGAGAGAGGAACATTCTGTCTCCCTCTTTGCGCGCGGTCATAACCAAGCGCATGAAATCATCGTCTTCCGAAATTTTCACAGCTAAGCCAAAAGAGATCGGTTCAAGCGGCAAAAACCCTTTACCGGCGACAGAAAACGCCGCTGAGCCGTAATTTTCCGACTTAAATGGTCCCTGCGGCGGTATAAGGAAGACGCATTTTTGCGAGCTATCAAGCCAGGCACATAGGCCGTCTCGAATTTGCTCCGCAATGGACCTGACCTGAGCATAGTTATCAAAACTGCGCTGGCCATAAATCTGAGCCGCATTACTTAGTTCTTTTAATCGTGTCGCGCTCATCTGTGGTCCCTTTAATCCAATCATTTCTATAGCGTCTCCGCGCGAGGGCAACAAACTATAATTAAAGTAAATTCACATGGCCCAAGGCTTTCAAAGGCAGCGCACTCTCCTAATGGGGGAAGTTGGCACTCAAATTGCACCCAAATTGGCAAATGACCATTTTGGAGACAGTTATGACCCAGTCTATTAACCGGTTTAAATTTTTATCCGCTTCAATTCTTGCGATAAGCCTAACGGCCTGCTCAACCGCGCCGCAAAACGGTGTTGTGGCCACAGACCTCAGCGGTAGTCTCTCTCAAATGTGGTCCAGTGTTTTTACAGGTGAATTGCGCCCCGCGCCGCAGCCGAGTTACCGCTTTGGCGGACAGCCGAGCCTACGCGGCCAATATGCCTTTGGCGCGCCAGACGCCGCATTTAAAACGCCGCGTCTAAAACACATTATTTCGCAGCGAGCCGCCTATCAGCCGCATAACCTTGGCAGCGCCCCGCAATATCACTCGCGCCAGCCCTTAGGGGCTCAGCAAGCCTTCTCCCAGCATTTTGTACCGCAGGCCATCATTCAGCAGCCCACTATTCCAGCGCCGCAGCCAATGGTCATGTCAACACCCGTTCAAGCCCCAATTCATTCTGGCGCTCAACGTCCAGCGCAATATCCAATGCAAATGCAAAGCCCGCCTCAAAGCGCCGCGCACGATTTCACTCAATATCGCCCTCAAGCTATAGACAGGCCTTTCAAAGAGAGCCCCTTCCAGGCCGAGACATCCGTCATTCAGCCCGAGCAAAGCCGCAAACGCAGCTTTGGATCGCGCGTATTATCTATTTTTAATGGGTCAAATGATCAAGGTTTTAGCGAAAAAATGGGCGGATATGAAGACATGCAGACCCAACAGTCTAGGGCTGACTACGAGCCACAAGCCATGCAGCGTCAAGACATT
>CAKZTE010000020.1 GCA_937923115.1 uncultured Caulobacterales bacterium
CTCGTTAGGAAGGCGTCCGTCTGCGGCGTAGCGGGCCCTGTTTGCGCGCCGCAGGCTGTCAGGGCAAGGACGGCAGCGCCAAGGGCAAAACGGGTCAAACGAAATGGGGTCATAATGATATCCTCTTTGAGCCTGCATTTAAGGGACTCTGGTTTAGATTTCAACTTAAGTTGAAGAGGGCGCGCTTTCTTTTACTTGTGCGCGCTTCGTCCATCTGACACGCTGACGCCATGAGTGATTACACATTATACGCCGCCCCCGTTAGCCTGTTTTCTGGGAAGGCCCGCGCTTACTTACGCTGGCGCGGCGCAGATTTTAAAGAAGTGCTGACCACCACTGACGTCATGCGGGAGATTGTGCCAAAAATTGGCTGGCCTGTTATTCCTGTTATGAAAACCAAAGCGGGTGTCTATGTCCAAGACACGGCTGATATTATCGCCCACGTCGAGGCGCAGCGTCAGGGGCCGTCTGTGCATCCGCAAGATCCGCTGCTAAATTTTGTCTCCGCGCTTTTGCATGTTTATGGGGATGAATGGCTTGTCCTGCCCGCAATGCATTACCGCTGGAACCATAATGAAGACTGGACCTATGGCGAGTTTGGCCGCATGGCGGCCCCTGACGACGGCGCGAAAGCTCAATATGAAATTGGCAAAAAACGCGGTCAAATGTTTAAAGGCTTCGTGCCGATGCTAGGCATTACTGACGCCACGCGCGGCTGTATTGAGCGCTCTTATGAAGCCTTTTTAGATGAATTTTCGGCGCATCTCGCGCGGCATGATTTCCTGCTGGGCGGGCGGCCTTGTCTTGCTGATTTTGCCTTTTATGGTCCGCTCTACGCCCATCTTTACCGCGACCCTGCATCGGGGGACATCATGAAGGCTCGCGCGCCCAAGGTTACGGCCTGGGTAGAACGCCTTAGGGACGGCTGTTCTGGTGAGGGAAAATTGACGCTGGAGGCTGTGCCGACACTTCTCCCCTTGTTGACGCGCCACTTTACTGAGCACTTACCCATTCTGCTCGCGACCGACTCATTGCTTGGCGGGTGGGCGCAAAACCAAGACAGCGGTGCGGAGTTGCCGCGTGCCTTTGGCATGACGCCGTTTATGATCGGGGACTGCGAAGGCCAGATTATTGCGCGGCCCTTCTCGCTATTTCGATTGCAGGATGCCATGGATATTTACGCCGCGATGGATAGCGCCAATAAAGCGCGCGCCGACAGCCTGTTAAAGTCGAGCGGCGGGGAGGCGTTGATAGACTTCAAAGGCGCCGCGCGGCTTGGGCGCGAAAATTACAAACTCGTTTTAAAAGGCACATAATGATAAATCTCTCAGGCAAAACATGTCTTGTGACGGGCACATCGCGCGGTATTGGCAAAGCGGTCAGGCATGTCTGCGAAGCGCAAGGCGCGGTGGTTATTCCCCACGCCAGCCGTCCTAGCGCTGACACGGATGATCGCTATCTTTATGAAGATTTGTCTCAATCAGGTGCGGGTGCGCGTTTGTTCAATGCCGCCCTCGAAAAGCATGGCCGCATTGACGGAGTTGTCAATAATGCGGGTATTTTTATGCCGTCGCCGCTAAAAGGCGAGGGATGGGACGCGGGCTGGAGTGTTACAATGGCCGTGAATGTGGCTGCGCCCGCGGATATTTGCCGCGCTGCTATTGCTCATTTTAGAGAGGCGGGCGGCGGCAGCATCGTCAATATCGCCAGCCGCGCAGGGCATCGGGGAGACGGCATGGATAATGCCGCCTATGCCGCCTCTAAAGGGGCTTTGCTGGCGATGACGAAAACTTGGGCGCGGGCCTTGTCGGGTGAAGATATTCTGATCTACGCGATTGCGCCGGGCTGGGTGGAAACACGCATGGCCCCGCAGGACATAGAGGACCGAAAAAAGGCTGTGGCAGATATTCCGCTGGGCCGCGTCGCGCAGCCCGAGGAAGTGGCCAATATGGCGGCCTTTCTGCTTTCGGGCGCGTGCCCCTCTGCGGTTGGCGCGACAATGGATATAAACGGCGCAAGTTACGTGCGCTAAAGCTGCGCTATCCTTGCTTTCAGGCTGAGCATATCGCGCCAAACATCGCGCTTGAGGTGGGGTTGACGCAGCAAATAGGCGGGATGATAGGTGATAAGGGCGGGTATGGCCGCGCCCTCTATCTCAAGCGTCTCCCAGCTGCCGCGTGTTTTTGTAATGCCCTTTTGCCCCGTGAGTGCGGCCATAGAGACGCCGCCGACCAGCACAATTAGTTTTGGTTTGGCCAGCGCAATGTGGCGCTTAATAATTGGCAGGCAGAGCGCGATTTCAGACTCATTGGGTTTGCGGTTATTGGGCGGACGCCAATTGACGACATTGGTCATGTAAAGGCTGTCTTCGCCAAGGCCAATGCTGGCAAAGATGCGGTCAAGCAGTTGCCCAGATGGGCCAATGAAGGGCTTGCCTGCCGCGTCCTCTGGCGCGCCGGGGGCTTCGCCAATAATCATTACATCTGCGGCTGAGTTGCCGCGAGAAAACACGGCGCCCCGCGCAGCATCGGACAGCCCGCCGGCGTTAAAGCTCTCCACGGCCGCTTTTAAATCCGCCAGCGTTTTGCATTTCGCCGCTATATCTGCTGCCGCTTTCGCAAAGGCGTCATCGGTCGGCGGCGGCGCATCGGGCGCGGCGCGCGGCGCCGCAGGCTTAGCGGACTGTAGATTTTCGCGTTTTATGGGCGCGCGTTTCTTGGGCTTGGCGGGCGCAAGGGCGGGCGTTTCTACGCCGGCCTCATCCCACCATGACAACACAGAGGCTAAAGATTTTTCAAATTGCGCGGCGTCCATGCTCTTGCTTACACCTTATGGGGCGGGACGCAAAATCGTACTCACATTAGCTTCAATGCAAGCGATGATTTCTGAGGCGATATCCTTGCCTGTCGCTTTCTCAATCCCCTCAAGACCGGGGGAGGAATTCACCTCCAGGATTTTTGGACCGCTATCGCTGCGCAAAATATCCACGCCCGCAACATTCAGCTTCATGGCTTTGGCCGCCTTTAGCGCCGCGCGGCGTTCCTCGCGTGACAGTTTCGCGGCTTTGGCGGTGCCGCCTTGGTGAATATTGGAACGAAATTCGCCCGCTTGGGCGGTGCGGATCATCGCGCCAATGACTTTGCCGTTTACAACAAAACAGCGCAGATCTGAGCCATTGGCCTCTTTGACAAATTCTTGCACCAAAAAATGCGCGTCAAGCCCGCGAAAAGCATCGACCAAGGCGCTTGCTGCCTTTTTGCTATCAGCGAGGACAACGCCTTTCCCTTGTGTGGATTCGAGCAGTTTCACGACCACGGCGGAGCCGCCCACAAGGTCCAAAATACCTTTGGTATCGCGAGAACTTTTGGCAAAGGCGGTATTGGGCATGCCGAGCCTGTGCTGGGCGAGGATTTGATGCGCCATAAGCTTATCGCGCGAATTACCAATGGCGCGCGCGGGGTTGAGGCAAAACACGCCCATGCTTTCGAATTGGCGCACAACGGCCATGCCGTAAAATGTCAGCCGAGAGCCAATGCGCGGAATAATCGCGTCATAGCGCGGCAGGGCTTTGCCGTCATAATGGACTTCAGGTTTATGGGCGTTAATTGACATATAACAGCGGCTTGTTTCGATACATTCAATGACGTGGCCGCGCGCTTCAGCTGCTCTAATCATCGCCCTGTTTGAATAGTTATTGGGCTCTTGGGTCAAAATTGCAATTCGCAGCGGCCGCTTGGTCGCCCCCTTGCGGCCTTTGCGTTTTTTATAGGCTTTGTAATCGAGCTGTTTTTGCCGAAAAGAAAGTGACGGCGCGACGGTGATGTCTTCTGATAAAGCGCCCCGCCCGAGCAGCATGCGATAGCCCATTGTCTCGCGGTTGGTCAGCGTAATTTCAATGTCCCATGTGCGGTCACCAATTGTCACGGGAGAAGAAATAACATAGCGCGACTCCGACACGCCGTTGCTGCTGACGACATTGCGGCGATCAATGACTTTGGCCGAACAAACTACTTCAAGCGTGGGGTCCGCAGGATCAGGGTGCATAATAAATCGCACTTGCGGATTATCATCATCGCCAAAGGGTTCAATCGCCACGGCATGGAGCGCGGACGTTTTCGCGCCTGTATCAATTTTCGCTTTAATGGCGGGCAAGCCGAGCCCTGAGAGATTGACCCACTCCTCCCAGCCGAGTGAAAATGTTTCATTCATAATTAGCAGCCTTATGTGGAATGCGGCACCATGCGCCTTTACGAGGGCAGTCTTTACCGCTAACTCAATAGCCAAGAAATGTGGTCATAGCGAGTCAGCAATGGCGACCAGTAGATATTTATATGGGGACGGATATGTCAGACACAATTGAACGCGAAAGCATGGAATATGACGTTGTTATCGTCGGCGCGGGTCCAGCAGGCCTGTCTGCCGCAATCCGGCTTAAGCAGCTCAACGCGGATTGCAATGTGGTCGTCCTTGAGAAGGGCTCAGAAGTCGGAGCGCATATTTTGTCTGGCGCAGTGCTGGACCCGATTGGCCTGAATAAGCTTATACCTGATTGGAAAGAAAAAGGCGCGCCTGTGAAGACGCCTGTTCTCAAAGATAAGTTTCTATTGCTTGGCCCTGCGGGAACATTTCCTGTTCCCAATATTATCATGCCGCCGCTGATGAATAATCACGGTAATTACATTGTGTCTATGGCCAATGTTTGCCGCTGGCTTGCCGAGCAAGCAGAGGCGCTAGGCGTTGAAGTTTTCCCGGGCATGGCGTGTTCCGATCTTGTTTACGGCGAAAACGGAGAGCTTAAAGGTGTTGTTGCCGGCGAATTTGGAATTAATAAAGATGGCAGCAAAGGCGAAGCTTATGAGCCAGGTATGGAGCTTCACGGAAAATATGTTTTCCTTTCCGAAGGCGCGCGCGGCTCGCTTTCTAAAAAAGTGATCGCTAAATATGAGCTGGACACCAAATGCGACGTGCCAAAATTTGGTCTTGGTATGAAAGAAGTCTGGGATATTGACCCAGCCAACCACGAAGAGGGCACCGTTATTCACACAGCAGGCTGGCCGCTTGGCTGGAAAAATGGCGGCGGGTCGTTTCTCTATCATGCGGAAAACAACCAAGTCTTTCTCGGCTATATTATCGATTTGAATTATAAAAATCCGCATCTTTATCCTTATGCTGAATTTCAGCGCTGGAAGCATCACCCAGAGATTTCTGAGCTGCTTAAAGGCGGTAAACGGGTTGCTTATGGCGCGCGAGTTGTCACCAAAGGGGGCTATCAATCTATTCCGCAAACGGCCTTTCCGGGCGGCGCTTTGCTCGGCTGCTCAGCGGGACTTGTGAACCTGCCGCGTATCAAGGGTAATCATAACGCAATGCTCTCTGGTATTGCGGCGGCTGATGCTGCGCATGCGGCGCTTGGCGCGGGCCGCGCAGGCGATATTTTGTCAGACTATGATCGAGAGCTTCGTCAAGGCGAGATTGGTCAGGATTTGAAACCAGTTCGCAATGTCGCTCCGCTCAACGCGCGCTTTGGCCCGCTCCTTGGCGGCATGCTAATGGGGGGCGCGGATATGTGGGCCGCCACTGTGCTAAAGTTCAATTTCTTCGGAACATTATCGCACGGTAAAGACGACGCACAGTCCACGGGCAAAGACGCAGATTATAAAGAGATTGAATATCCCAAGCCTGACGGCGTGATATCTTTTGACCGCCTGACCAATGTCAGCTTCACAGCAACCAATCACGGCGAAGACCAACCAAGCCATTTGCAGCTGATTGATCCGTCAATTCCGATAAAAATCAACTTGCCAGTCTATGATGAACCTGCGCAGCGCTATTGCCCCGCAGGGGTCTATGAAGTGCTACGCGATGACGACGGTAGCAACCCGCGCTTTAATGTGAATTCGCAAAACTGCATCCACTGCAAGACCTGCGACATCAAAGATCCCAGTAAAAATATTGTGTGGAATGTACCTGAGGGTGCCGGTGGCCCCAATTATCCGAATATGTAATAGTCGCGATAATTTCGCGGGGCGCTTCGTCTTGCTCAATATTTTAGGATAAATATGTCTCTCTTTTCTGTCCCGTTACTGCAAATCCCGCTTGGACAAATTGCTGTCAGCGCCATGAAAACTCTGCCGCTTTTGCTTACCACCGCGGTGGGCATAAGCGTAATATCATTGGGCTCTTGCTCAACTACGCCGAAGGCGGCTTATACCAGTTCGGAGGCTTCGCCTGAGGGGGAGTTGTTTGGAAATTATCTCGCGGGGCTATACGCCAGCCATGTTGAAGACGCACAGTCGCGTGCAAAATATTTCACTCAAGCTTTTAGGGGGGACCCCAGTAATGCGGGCCTTGGCCGCCGCGCCATTACGTCGGCTATAACGGCGGCTGACTTCGACCTTGCAACAAAACTTGCGCGAGACGTAAAGAAAATTGGCGCGGGCGAGCCCATGTCAAATGCTGTGCTTGGGATGTATGATTTCAAACAAGGCCGGCTCGATAGCGCGCTCAATAGCTTTAATATTGAGACGGCTGATTTGACGGTTTCGCTCATGATGAAACTTATGCAGGCATGGGCGCAGCAAGGCTCTGGCGATACGGAGGGCGCGCGCACGACATTGAAAACGCTTCCGGGTGGCAGCTATTTTTCCAAATTTGGTCTCTTGCAGCTCGGCGAATTGGAGCTTAGCGAAGGTAATTATGACGCCGCCCTGACGGCACTCGAAGAGCTTGACGCGCAAAATGCCGATACAATGGAATTAGAAATGGTACTGGCAAAGGCGCGGGTGCTGGATGCCAAAGGCGATAAAGCGGCAGCGCTTAAATATATTGAAGACTATTCCGAAGAGAATGGTACTTTTGAAACGGGTCCGATTGTTGCGTTTATCAATACGCTTAAATCTGGGGGCGCGCTCGAAGGCCCGCGCACGGCGCAACAAAACGCGGCGCGCGCGCTCACTGAAAGCTCCTTTGGGTTTTTTGTCAAAGCGCGTGCTTTTGATGTTGCGGAAGTCTTTTTGCGCCTCGCGACAGAGCTCGACCCTGA
Organism: uncultured Caulobacterales bacterium; assembly: GCA_937923115.1. Lineage (GTDB taxonomy): Bacteria > Pseudomonadota > Alphaproteobacteria > Caulobacterales > Maricaulaceae > Fretibacter. The sequence goes on from CAKZTE010000020.1 coordinate 7,043, forward strand.
TTTTGATAAAGCCCGCATGTGGACGGGCGAAATCCTCGCCTATAATAAGCGCGATGATGAAGCTCTAAAGATGTTGCGCTCTGTCCCTGAAAGCTCGCCTTATTGGGTGTCGGCAAAATTAACAGAAAGCTTATTTTTCTCGACCCGAGACCGTGACGCAGAGGCCCTCGCGGTGCTTGAAAATCTTGACCGCAAGCAGCCGTCCTTTGTATCGCGCGGCGCGCTTGGCCGAGCTTATCTCATCAAAGAAGATTATGAAAAGGCGCTGCCATTCTATGAAGCCCTGATTGAGAGCCTGACGGAAGAAGAGCTTAAGGCTGATCCTACAAATCTATTTTTGCGCGGCGTCGCCTACACTGAGACCCAGCAATGGGACGCAGCCAAAGCTGACTTTCAGCGCGTGCTCTCTTACGATCCCGACCATTCTGACGCGCTCAACTATCTGGGTTATACATGGGTGGATCGCGGAGAGAACCTGACCGAAGCGTTTGAGATGATCCGCCGCGCGCTAGAGCTCGAACCCAATTCGGGCGCCATCACCGACAGCCTCGGCTGGGCGCACTATAAACTTGGCGAATATGAAAAGGCGCGCTTACTGCTTGAGGATGCGGTTGTTCTATCGCCTGACTCGGCGACGATTATCGACCATTTAGGTGATGTTTATTACAAGCTTGGACGTAAGCGCGAGGCGGGTTACCAATGGGAGCGCGCGCTGGATTACGATCCAACCGAAAAAGAGCGCCGCAATATTCGTGCCAAGCTCAAAGGCGGGCTTTACGCCGTCAAAGCCGCGCCCTAATAGGCGTGGCCTCACAGGACGTCATCCATGAACTTGCGCGGGCCAAGGTGAACTTGACCCTGCATGTGGGGCGCATTATTGCCGATACCGCAGACCGATATTATGGTTATCATCCGCTCGATAGCCTCGTTGTTTTCGCAGATGCCGCTGATGAAATTACGGCAATCGCGGCCGATAAAACGTCGTTGTCAATTATCGGTCCCCTCTCAGAAAGTTTGCGTGCAGAGACTGATAACCTGATATTGAAAGCGGTAGAGGCCGTTGGCGCGCGCCATGATGTTCCGCCGCTTGCGATAACCCTAACCAAGAACTTGCCTCTCGCCGCAGGGCTTGGCGGGGGCAGTGCCAATGCGGCGGCTATGCTGCGTATTTTGCAAAGATTCGTGACGCTGCCCAATGATGAATGGCTGTCCATTGCGCTCTCCCTCGGCGCAGATGTGCCGGTTTGTCTCGCCTCTCGTACCTCCCATATGACGGGCATAGGCGAGGGCGTTACGCCAATCGCGGGCCTTGGAAAATGGCCATCGGTTCTCGTTAACCCGCGCGTCCCCACGCCCACGGGCGCTGTATTTAAAACCTTTGACAGCCAGACAGGGGCGAATGCCCCGCGAGAGACGCCGCGCCCACAGAAGGCGGCTGGCGATATGCTCGCAAGAACGCTGGATGGACGCAATGATTTGCAGCCGCCTGCGATTCAAAGCGTGCCTTTAATCAATAATGTGCTGCGGGCACTCTCTGTCCAAAGCGGCGCGCAAATCGCCCGCATGTCCGGCAGCGGGGCCAGCTGCTTCGCTTTGTTTGAAAGGGCAGCCCAAGCGCAGGCTGCGGCGAAGAAAATCGCGCAGCAATATCCTGAGTGGTGGGTGATGGCCGCCGAATTTGGCGATTAATTAATGCGGTCAACCACGTAATCGGCGAGGTCTTGCAGCGTGTTGCGCCAATCGGATTCTGGGAAGATATTGAGCGCTTCGCGGGCCTCCACAGCATATTGATGCGCCATGTCGAGCGTGCTTTGCAACGCCCCCGCGGCCCGAAGTATCGACACGGCTTTTTCGAGGTCGACGTCTTTTTGGTTGTGTTCAACAATGACGCGTTTCCAAAACCCTGCCGTCTCTGCATCGGCGCTTTGGTAGGCGCGAATGAGCGGCAAGGTCACTTTGCCTTCGCGAAAATCATCGCCAATAGATTTGCCAAGTGCGGATTCAAATCCGCCGTAATCCAGCGCGTCATCCACCAGCTGAAAGGCGAGACCCAGTTTAAGACCATAATCCTTTAAGGCGGAACATTCGGCTTCCGAGCGGCCTGCAATCACAGGCGCAACTTCGGTGGCAGCCGCAAATAGCGCCGCCGTCTTGGCGGAAATAACCTCAAGATACTCGGCTTCCGTCATGTCGATATTACGCAGAGCCGCGAGCTGTTGTACCTCGCCTTCGGCAATCACGGAGGAGGCGTTGGATAATATCCCCAACGCGCGCATGTTATCTGTCTCGACCATTAAATTAAAAGCGCGCGCAAAGAGGAAGTCGCCGACCAAAATCGAGGCGCTATTGCCCCAAATCAGATTAGCGGGCTGCTTGCCGCGCCGCAGCGCGCTCTCGTCAACGACGTCGTCGTGCAAAAGTGTCGCCGAGTGAATAAATTCTACAGCCGCCGCGAGTTTATAATGGCTCTCGCCTTCATATCCGCACAGACGCGCGCAGGCCACAGTCAGCAATGGCCGCAAGCGTTTACCGCCCGCGCCGACCAAATGCTTAGCCAGATCGGGTATCATGCCGACAGGACTCTGCATACGGTCCAATATCAGCGTGTCGACCGCTGCCATTTCTGCGCTCGCAAGCGCCCACAGACGCTCAGCCGGAGATGGCGCGCTGTCTTTATGGTCTGAAATTTGAGCAGGTGCGTTCACATTTGGCCTCGTTAATGGGGATAAACTACGCCTCTTAGCCCCGCGCGGCAAGCCTTTTAGGCGGGCTAGACCGCCGCAGGGGAATATGGCAAGCCTGCGGAATGAAAACCATTTTAAAAACAGTCAATCCCGCGACGTTGAGTTTTGCCGAGGCCATCCTCAAAGACGCTGATATTCCGTGTTTTGTGCTCGACCAGCATATGAGCGCGATGGAAGGCTCCATAGGCGCTATTCCGCGCCGCTTGAACGTGATTGATGAGGACGCAGAGGAAGCGCGCCAAGCGCTTATCGATGCAGGCCTTGGAGATAATGTCTTTTACAAGTAACTCTTGCTTTTAAGGCGTATTTTTATAGTTTGCGCACAAACTTAAAAGGCTGCCCGATATGGCAAAAAATCCTGACTCTCTCTCTTTCCAAGACCTGATTTTGACGCTGCAAAGCTATTGGTCAAAGCAGGGCTGCGTTATCTTGCAGCCCTTTGATACAGAGGTCGGCGCGGGCACGCTTCACCCTGCCACTGTGCTGCGCTCGCTCGGGCCAAAGCCGTGGAATGTGGCCTATGTGCAGCCCTCGCGCCGCCCTGCCGATGGACGCTACGGCGATAACCCGAACCGCCTCCAGCATTACTATCAGTTTCAAGTTATCATGAAGCCCAACCCTAAAAACCTGCAAGAGCTTTACCTCGGCAGTCTCGACGCCATCGGCATTGACCGCGACTTACATGACATCCGCTTTGTTGAGGATGATTGGGAAAACCCGACCGTCGGCGCTTGGGGTCTTGGCTGGGAAGTGTGGTGCGACGGCATGGAAGTGTCGCAATATACCTATTTTCAACAAGTCGGCGGGCTGGATTTGGACCTCGTCTCAGGCGAGCTCACTTATGGGCTCGAGCGCCTCGCCATGTATGTGCAGGGCGTGGAGAATGTTTACGATTTGCGTTTTAGTGATGCCACAGAAAACACAAAAAGCGTAAGCTATGGCGATGTCTTTCACCAAAACGAAGTGCAGCAATCGACCTATAACTTTGAGCATGCCAATACGGATAACATTTTAGAGAAGTTTAAAATGGCGGAGGCTGAATGTATGGCCCTGCTCGCGCTGGAAAACCCGCTCCCGCTTCCCGCCTATGAACATGCGCTCAAAGCCTCGCATCTGTTTAACCTGCTGGATGCGCGCGGTGTTGTTTCTCCGACGCAGCGCCAGGAATATATCAAGCGTGTGCGCGATCTCGCCAAGGGATGCGCCGAGGCCCATGTGAAGGTCGAAGCGGCCCTTGCTGAAAAAGTGGAGGGTTAGAAATGGCTGAACTTCTCTTTGAAATTTTCTGCGAAGAAATTCCGGCGCGTATGCAAACACGCGCGGGGCAAGATTTAGACAAAGCGCTGACGGGCGGGCTCAAAGAAGCGGGCTTGACGGTGAAAGACGTGCGCGTGCTGACGGGGCCGCGCCGCCT
>CAKZTE010000021.1 GCA_937923115.1 uncultured Caulobacterales bacterium
ATCTGGGACGCGCAAATCTGTTGCGATAATGCGTGCAGGGGGAGAGCGCTATGACGATGTGCGCCCCCTTGTGCGGCTAAACATTTCTATCACAGCCGAGAAAAACGGACGCCGCGAAAGCGGTTTTGCGGGCGCGGGCGGACGCGATGCCTATGATGATTTTGTCAATCCAGAGCGCTGGCAAGCCATGGCGAAAGAAAGCCTGCGCCAAGCGCTGGTCAATCTTGACGCTGTTCCCGCCCCTGCTGGGCAAATGGACGTTGTCCTTGGCCCTGGCTGGCCGGGTATCTTGCTGCACGAAGCGATTGGCCACGGCCTTGAAGGCGATTTCATCCGCAAAGGAACATCGGCCTTCTCGGGTATGCTGGGCGAGCGCGTGGCCGCCAAAGGCGTGACGATTGTCGATGACGGAACGCTCGCGGGCCGCCGCGGCAGCCTGACGATTGACGACGAAGGCACGCCGACGAGCTGCACGACCCTGATCAAGGACGGCATCCTAAAGGGCTTTATGCAGGACCGTATGAATTCTCGTCTGCTGGGCGTTCCCGCCACAGGCAATGGCCGCCGCGAGAGCTTCGCCCATGCCCCCATGCCGCGCATGACAAATACGCTTATGCTGGGCGGCGATAAAGATCCCGCTGAAATCCTCGCGGACCTGAAAGACGGCATTTACGCGACAAACTTTGGCGGCGGCCAAGTCGACATCACCAGCGGTAAATTCGTCTTCCAATGCACCGAAGCCTATAAAGTCAAGAACGGTAAAATCGGTGAACCCGTCAAAGGCGCAACCCTAATTGGTGACGGACCGACTGTCCTGACGCAGATTCGCCACCTCGGTAACGACATGGAGATCGATCCCGGCATTGGCGTCTGCGGCAAGGCTGGCCAAGGCGTCCCAGTGGGTGTTGGGCAGCCCAGTGTCTATATTGAAAACCTAACCGTTGGTGGTAGCGCGGTTTAGGGTTGCGATAATTTGAACCTCACCCCATTTATAATATATGGAGCAGAGGCAGGTTTATCGCTGGAATAAGCGCCGTGCCGTAAAATTAGGCTGCGCGAGTTGGGTCGATTTTGATATTTTTGATTTTAGTGTTCTCGCACTAATATTCACGCTCTGGCTCCTGATATTAAAGTTTAGTTTTTTCTACGCTAACACATCGCTAGTCTGTGCAGAGAGTTTTGCAAACTTCGGACGCACTACGCCACAGTCTATGTCAGTTTTTGAAATAGGCGTTCTCCTTTCATTTTTGTTAGGGCTTTTCTGGACAATCATTGCGCTAGCGCGTTTCAAGGATTGGCCTTCAATTGGGGCGTGGGCGCTATGGCACGGCACAATATTTGCGTCTATCGCCCTGCTTTGGGCAGGGTGTTTCTCACTCACGTCAAAGCATACTTACCCTATGCCTGATGGTGTTTTGAAAACAGTCCCCTTCATAGAAGCCACTCATAATGGCGAGACTATTTATGAACCTTACAAAGACTATAACCCAAAAATGGGGACATGGGAGTTCGGGTCAGGTGACCGCTTCATATCTGAAAAATGTGTTTGGCTAGATGATGGACGCGTGAATGACAATCACATGTATAGGATGGAAGATTACGAAGCTTATTTACAGAACGATTATATGCTTCCACGTTTGCAAAAACCTCATTCAAAAGAAAAGCTGACATTCCTTAATTTTATGTCTCAAGCAGGATTATCCCTCTTTGGGCAGCGGCCGATTGATCACATGGTTGCAAAGCAAAGGTATCGTCCACTCACAAAAGAGGAGCGTGCGCGCTTCGTGGATACTCAAAGCTGTCTTTTAGATATATCTCATTACGGACAAGGTCCCGACCTATGCCGCCGTCATTGGCATATAAATGCTGAAGCAGCTTTTGAAGCTGAAAGGAATATGGACTTTAGCAGAAACTAAAGCCTAACATACTAGCTCATTTGCCGCAGTAAACACATATCAGCGCTCGCAATTTTACTTATCAGCGACTATATGCGATTTATGTAACTTTATTGGGAGGCCTACAGGATGGCGAATAATTTAATGGATATGATTTTAGCGGCAGCAGGCGGGCAAGCGCCGCAGCAGGTCGGTCAGCAATTTGGTCTTGACCAAAGCCAAAGCCAAAGCGCAATCGCGGCGCTTTTACCCGCCATTTCCAGCGCGTTAAAGCAAAATACATCAAGCCCGCAAGGCCTCGCAGGTCTACTGCAAGCGCTGCAAACAGGCAGCCATGAGCAATACCTTGATAATCCAGAGCAGCTCGGCGCGCCCGCCGCTGTCAATGAAGGCAATGCCATATTGGGTCACCTGTTTGGGAGCAAAGATGTGAGCCGCGCCGTCGCAGGCAAAGCTTCAGAAAACTCAGGCGTAAGTTCGGACATTCTTAAGAAGATGCTACCGATGGTCGCGATGATGGCAATGGGGAGTCTGGGCAAGCAGACGAAGGGCCAAGCCGCTTCTGGCGGCATGCAAGCCATGCTGGGCCAAATGGCGATGCAACAACTAATGGGCGGCAAGCAAGCAAGCGGTCTTGGCGGTCTGCTGGGCGGCCTATTAGGCGGCCAAAAACGTGCTGTCGCGCAGCAACAGCAAACACACCAGCAAGGCCTCGGTCTAATCGGAAAAATGCTCGACGCAGATGGCGACGGCAGCACAATGGACGATATCCTTAGCATGATGATGAAGCGCTAAACCGCATAGATATCTGGTAGTATACAATAAATAGAAAGGCCGCTCTATGAGCGGCCTTTTTGTTTTTGGAACCATAAAAAAAAGTCGCTTACGCTTTTGTTTCAATCCCGTGTTTATCCTCATAGGCTGCCGTATCTTCAGCAAGCGTATCAAGGTGCATCATACGCTTAATAAGTGGCGATATCACAACAAGGCCAACACCAACTGCAACTGCAATCCAGCCAACCTTAGAATAAACTTCAATCACTTGGTCCGCACCGCCGCCCTCTGCGGCGGTCAACTGCGCGATTTGCGCTGCCGCAAAGTTACCTGCGCCAGACGCCAGGAACCAAGCCCCCATTATCAAGCCAACCATGTGAGGCACTGATAGACGTGTCATCGCCGATAGACCCACAGGTGACAGGCAAAGTTCGCCTGTAGTGTGGAGAAGATAAATCAAGAATATGAAAATGACTGGCGTCATCGCTGTGCCAGATGCCGTCGCGCCCCAGACAAGAACCAGGAAACCGAGTCCAAGCTGCATCACGCCAAGACCAAATTTAGCCGGCGCGGACGGGTCCATATTTCGCTTACCAAGCCAGACCCAAAGCGCCGCAAACAGCGGGCCAAGGAGGACTATATACATCGCGTTCAGAGACTGGAACACAGAGGCTTTAATTTCCTGCCCGAAGATTGTGCGGTCAACAGAACGGTCAGTGTAAAGGGAAAGAGATGAGCCTGCTTGCTCAAACAAAGCCCAGAAAAGCACTTGGACTGTGATTAAAATAAGCGCCGCAAAAATACGGTTTCGCGGATGCGGCGGTAGTTTCAATACCGCGCTGTAAATTATCCAACCGTAGACAATCGCAAAAGCCGTGTAGAGGACCCACTTAACTTTGCCTTCGTCCTGAATAAGAAACCAGATAAATGCAATGCCGACGAGGGTAAGAAGATAAATCATCATCTCGGTAGACAAGCCTGCAAACTTTTTTGCGGTTAATGCCGTTGGATTTGGCGGTTCACCAGCGCCTTGCAGCAGCGGCTTGCCCCAAACAAAGGCGATAAGACCAAAGAGCATTCCTATACCCGCGAGACCGAAGCCGTATTTCCAGCCAAATGTCTCGCCAAGGCCGCCCGCGATCAACGCCCCGCCAAAGGCACCGAGGTTAATGCCGACATAAAAGATTGTGAAAGCGCCATCGCGGCGTTCATCAGTTTTTTCATAGAGTTCTCCGACAATCGCTGAAATGTTCGCTTTGAGAAAACCCACACCTGCAATGATGAAGGCCAGCGAAAGGTAGAAAATATTCATGACTGTACCATCACGCTCAGACGCTATCGATACAGGTTCACCCTCAACAGCCATGCCAAGATGGCCTAAAACAAGCAAGATAGCGCCAAATAAGACCGCTTTACGCTGCCCTAAATAACGGTCGGCAAGCACGCCACCTATAACGGGTGTTACATAAACTAGCGTCGTGTAAGCGCCGTAAATTCCGTAGGCTTGGCCATCGGTAAATAAGAAGTGTTTCGTCAGGTAAAGAACGAGAAGCGCGCGCATTCCGTAATATGAAAAGCGCTCCCACATCTCAGCGAAGAAAAGAATATAAAGACCTTTGGGGTGATTACGCATCTGAAAGAGACACATCGCCACTCCCACAATTGCGATAGCGCCCAGAATTACGTAAAACATGCGTGTCCCCTTAGACAATTATTATTTCTACCGTTGTGCCTGCGAGTTTGCTGCGGTTCAAGGAGTTTCTCTGATTGGCCGCGCCGTAAGCTTGCAATATTTTTCGCCAAATTTACTTATTAAAGGCAATAAATTCTACATACAGGTAGCAAACCCAATTCACTCAACTTTCTGGCGAGTTTTTCTGACCAAACGCTGGCGCAGGCGTAAAAATAGCGTTAGGGGGACACATCCTTAATTCTGAGCGCATGTATGACACGTTTTCGGTCCTTTATTTTTCTGACAACGGCCCTCGCCGCGCTCCTATGCAGCGATACGGCATTCGCCCAGACAGCAGCGGCCAACAGCACGGCGCAGCAAAACAGTTACCCCCCTGAATATTTTGCGCAGTTTCAGCCCAATACGGCGCGCGATATGGTCAGCCAAATTCCCGGCTTCATCTTGCAAGGCGGAAACAACTCAGATCGCGGTTTTGGTCAAGCCAGCCTAAACCTTCTCATAAATGGTCGCCGTCCGTCCTCTAAAACATCTGGAGCAGACGAAATTCTAAGCCGAATCCCTGCCGATAAAGTTCTACGAATTGACATTAAGGACGGCGCAGCACTCGACATTCCCGGCCTTTCTGGCCAGGTCGCTGATATTATTACTGGCGGAAGCGGTATTTCAGGAAGTTGGAATTACGCCGCAAGGTTTTGGGAGGGAACAGACCCGCAAATTCAAGATGGGGCCATATCTGTGTTTGGTGAACGCGGGGACCTATCTTATGTCGCCAGTTTTACAAGCGGCGAATTTAAATTTACCGAAGACAGCGTTGAGACCTTTTCCGATGCCCAAGGCCGCGTGTTTGAGGATAGAATAGAGGAACTATATTACCGAGAAACGCGCCCTAGCGTGGATCTTAACCTGACTTACACTCCCGTAAACGGCCATATTGCGAACCTAAATGGCACGCTTAGCTACAGCAACCAAAACAGGGGAGTAGATGAAAAATTCGTGGCCGTTACAGCTCGAGGTAACACCGGCGAAAGTGTTTTTAATGGCGGCGAGGATGAACTCGAATATGAAATTGGCGGCGACTACGCCCTCCCCCTTGGCGGTGGCACCCTAAAGCTCATTGGACTACACCGATTTGAAGATAGTAAAAACGGCGATAGGTTCGCGCTTTTCAACATTGGCGAAACGCCGTTTTTGCAATCCTTCAAGCGTGACACGCTTGAAGGCGAATATATCGGACGCGCCGAATACAGCTTTAAAAGCTCCGCCGATCATGACTGGCAGTTCTCCGCCGAAGGAGCGTTTAATTATCTAGACCGAGATGAATTTTATGAAGATACGAACACGCCGCTTGATTTCAGCACAGTAAGAGTCGAAGAAAAACGCGCTGAGGGCAATTTGACCCATAGCTGGACTGTTTCTGACCGCATCGATTTACAAACCTCCATTGGCGCGGAATATTCGCAAATAACAGTGCCAACCGTCGATGAACCCGCACGAGAATTTGTCCGTCCGAAAGGCTTTATTAGCGCAAGCTACGCGCCATCAGAAACCTATACATGGCGCGCAAAACTCGAGCGCGCTGTTGGCCAGCTGGACTTTGGTCTCTTTACCGACGGCATTAACCTCACAGATAATTTTGCAAGCACGGGCAATAGTCAAATTGTGCCCACGCAAAGCTGGAACGCGGAAATAGAGCTAGAACGTCAAGATACCGATTTTCTGTCGGGAACAATCCGTGCTTTTGTCAATTTTATAGAAGATCCGATTGACCGCATTCGTTTTTTGGATGGAAGTGAAGGTCCCGGAAATCTAGATAACGCCTTAGAATACGGCATTGAAGCCAATACAACTTGGTTGATGTCTTCTATCGGGCTGAACGGCATGAGACTGGAGCTCGAGGGCGCGCTCCGCGATAGCGATATTGACGACCCGCTTACCGGCCTTTCACGGCAGATCAATGATACCGAAATTTGGGAGTGGGAAGTTGACCTTCGTTATGATGTTCCAAGCACGCCCTATGCCTTTGGCGGCGGCCTCGAACTTGACCGAAACAGCCCGTTCTTGCGGCTTGATCAGTCTTTTGATACTTTTTACAATCGGCCAGAAAGCTATCTTTTTGCTGAGCATAAAACACTCTTTGGCCTAAATATCAGGCTGGTGGCGCAGGGATTGCTGAATGAAAAAATCCGGCGACCACGCATAATATATAACGGAGACCGAACAGGCGATATTCTCGAAATTCAAAATTTTAAACGCGGACGCGGACGCCGTATCAGCCTAGAGATATCAGATACATTTTAATCAATTAATACCTGCAATCACTATAGGCTTTGAGAATATCGCCGTCCCATTTTTCAGAAAAATCGGAGATAAGGCGATCAGCATTACTGCGGCCTGTGCGCGCAAAGCTATCAAGTTCTTGTAGAAAGACCGATTCGTTCTCGCCGTGCGCATTCGTGCGCGCGCGGGTTTTTAACCCTTCGCGCGATATGGCAAGGGCGGCAATGGATATTTCGCGCAAGGTCTTGCCTCGAAAAGGTGTTTGCAGCCCCATTTTCGGTACGTCGCGGCGAAGTCGGTCACGCTCTTCTTCGGTCCAGTCCCTGACCAAATCCCAAGCCGCGTCCAGCGCTGCTTCGTCATAGAGCAGCCCAACCCAAAAAGCCGGCATCGCGCAGAGCTCGCCCCACGGTCCTGTATCGCATCCACGCATCTCCAAAAATGTCTTCAGGCGCACTTCAGGGAATATAGTTGAGAGATGATCATCAAAATCAGCCAGCGTGGGTTTTTCGCCCGGCACAACGTCAAGCTTTCCGTCAAGGAAATCACGGAATGATTTGCCAGAGGCGTCGAGGTATTCGCCATTGCGATAGACAAAGTACATCGGAACATCCAGCGCGTAGTCTACATATTGCTCAAATCCAAACCCCTCCTCAAAGGCAAATGGCAGCATGCCGGTACGGTCGGCATCCGTATCAAGCCAAATGCGCGAACGGTAGGATTTATAACCGTTCAGCTTTCCGTCCGTGAAAGGTGAATTCGCAAATAGCGCTGTGCCGACGGGCTGCAAAGCCAAGCTAACGCGCATTTTTTTTACCATGTCCGCCTCGGAACTGAAGTCCAAATTCGTTTGCACCGTGCAGGTTCGAAACATCATTTCAAGACCATGCGTGCCGACCTTTGGCATATAGGCGCGCATGATTCCGTAACGGCCCTTTGGCATGACGGGTACATCAGCCAGCCTTGTATCAGGACGGAAACCCAGCGATAGGAATCCCGCCCCCATCTCATCAGCCACTTCTTTAACTTCGCGCAAGTGCTGGTTCACCTCTCGGCAGGTCTGATGCACATGCTCCAGCGGCGCGCCAGACAATTCAAGCTGCCCGCCCGGCTCGAGAGAGACAGACGCGCCATCACGCTTTAATGCAATAAGGTAACCATTTTCTTCAACGGGTGCCCAGCCAAACCGCTGCAATCCCGATAGCATCGCGTGAATGCCGCAATCCCCTTCATAGGGCAGCGGCGTAAGTTTTTTCAGGCAAAAGCCAATTTTTTCATGCTCGGTCCCAATGCGCCAGTCGGCTTTGGGTTTTGAGCCACCTTCAAGGCGCTCAATCATTTGAGATTTATCGGT
>CAKZTE010000022.1 GCA_937923115.1 uncultured Caulobacterales bacterium
CAAGGAGTGGTTTGAAAGCCGCAAAGACGATTTTGCTTTGCCTGTGCGCACCGATTTTACCCATATTTATTTTAGTCCCGACGGCGGCGACCCAGCCGCGCGCGCGGTAAAGGCTTTGGGGACCTTAAAGCCAAATGACGACGGACTCTCCCTTGGGGATCCTTTCATTATGAAACGTGATTATAGCGCGGTAACGGGATCCGACATATCGCGTCTGTTTGGCCCCGAATTTAACACCCAGCTTTCATCGCTTGAGACGGGTCAATGGCAAGGCCCTATCACATCGGCCTTTGGCGCGCATCTTGTCAAAGTGAGCGCCCGCACGACCTTTTCTGTCCCGCCCTTTGAAGAGGTGAAAACCCAGGTGGCTGAAAAATGGATTGAAGAAACACAGCGCCGCGAGAACGCGGAGCGCCTTAAAGAGGTTGTCCTGAAGTATAAGGTCAAGGTCGCGGGCGAATGATACGGTTTTTGTTTTTTCTAGCCGCTGTATTGCTGTGTTGCTTGCGCGCGAATGCGCACGAAGTTCGGCCCGCCTACCTTCAAATTACGGAAACCGCCGAAGCCAGTTTTGACGTTGTCTGGAAGCAGCCCATCCTAGAGGGCAAGCGCCTCAAAATACAGCCCGTTTTCCCGAGTAGCTGCAATGAAAGTGCGCCGCGTGATATGAGAATGACGGGAGCAACTGTTACAGAAAGCTATGTCATTCGCTGCCCTCTGACGGCGGGCGTCATTACCCTACAGGGGCTAGAGCGGACATTGACAGATGCTTTTGTGCGGATTGATTACCTCAGCGGCGCGCAAAAAAGCGGCGTGATTAAACCCAGTGCGCCTCGCTTTGATTTGGGCTCAGATAGTACATCGCCAGCCATTGATTACATAAAAATTGGGGTCGATCATATTCTTTATGGCTGGGACCATCTTTTGTTCGTAATAGGCTTAGTTATGCTGGTTTCGCGGCGGCAAATCATCGGCGTTGCGACAGCGTTTACGCTCGCACATAGCCTGACGCTTGCGCTGGCGGCTTTTGGATTTCTAAGCCTACCGACGCGGCCTGTTGAAATTCTTATCGCGATGAGCATTGTTCTTTTGGCGGTTGAAATTATCCGCAAAAGCCAAGGCGGCACGTCCATTGCCACGCAGCGGCCTTACCTTATCAGTTTCGTTATTGGCCTTATTCATGGCTGCGGCTTTGCCAGCGCTCTGTCAGATATTGGCCTTCCCAAAGGCACAGAACTCCTTGCGCTACTGCTGTTTAATCTGGGCGTTGAACTGGGCCAAGTCGCCATAATTGCGCTGCTGCTGATAGGGCTATGGATAGCGACAAAAATCGCGGCGCAGAGCCGCAAACCTATCGAATTTGCGAGCGCTTATTTGCTTGGTATTGTCGGTATGTTTTGGACGGTCCAGCGTCTGTCGGAATATTTAATCGCTTAGGTTTTCAAGCCGCCTTATATTGACAAGCTTGAGCAGCTCCGCTGCGGCGCGGGCATCGCATAGGGCGCGGTGATGGGTGGTTAAATCAATCTCGTAATCACGGCACAGGTTTTTGAGGCTATAAGAACGGTGCCCCGGATAAAGTTTTCGCATAGACGCGACAGTGCAGATTTTGGGGTGACGGAACCGCCGCTCTAGCCGTTTATATTCCATGGATATAAAGCCGTAATCAAAGTTCACATTATGCGCGGCGAAAATGGCATCTCCCATAAATTCAGCAAAGCTATCTGCGATTTCGTGAAAGAGTGGTGCGCCCGCAACCATGGCGTTGGTGATGCCCGTGAGCCGGGTAATATTGGGCGGGATAGCGCGCTGCGGATTTAAAAGGCTTTGCCATTCATCAATGACCTCGCCGCCCTGCATTTTGACAGCGCCAATTTCTGTCAGGCGATGATTGCCTGGGCGGCCTCCCGTGGTTTCCACGTCAACAACAACATAAACTTGTTCAGGGTCCATGACCCATTTTGCGCGCGCAATAGAGGCCTTCAGTCCTGCTGCGTTAAGCTGCGAAATGCGCGTCAGTTGATTGCGGCGGATGGTGTCGCCTTCGGCTTTAATTTCGATAAAACGCAGGCCGTCTTTGCCGCAGAGCATGAGGTCAGGAAAACCGTCTTTTGTATGTGTCCAATCTTGGGACATAAGCCGCAACATCACCGCGAGGCTCTTTGCGGGGGCGGCGTCCAGCAGCACTTTAACCTTATCAAGGGTGCGCGAATTCCACCGAAAAATACCATTGGGTGTGCCGTGCCGCTGGGTCGCGGCTTTCAAAACATGCAGCCAAGTTTTTTGCGCGTTTGACAAGCCTGACAAACGCGCTTCAATCTTAGCAAGGTTATCATCGTAAAATGTTCCAGCTTTCAGATTAGCCGGAAGACGTTCAAAACTGTTATGCAAAACCGACGTTTCAGAAACGAAGAGCTCCTCCCAGAATAAAAGCCCAAATAGCATTTTCCAGGGGGCGTTTTCGGTGCGGTAAACGTCAAAGCCTTGGGCGCGGTAATAGCGCGCCGCCGCCCGTTCAGGTTCATATCGGTAGGCTTCGTCGATCTTGATAACATCACTGGCGCGCAAAATATCTGTGACGCGGCTTGTGCGCTTTTTATCAAATTTACGCGCATAGAAATCAGCGGCGAAATGATATTCATCATCCGAAGCGGGGTCCTCGATCATGGCCTCAAGCCTTGCCTTTACGGCCTCTCTGTCCCCCTCATCATTTCGGGCATATCTCAGGCGCACGCTGCGCTCATTGCAGTGCGGCGTCTCGCTCAGGCCGTA
>CAKZTE010000023.1 GCA_937923115.1 uncultured Caulobacterales bacterium
TAATCCAGCTGCTGCAAAATAAAATGGCTTGGGTCATAAAGGATATTACAGCGCGGGTGGTTATCGACGCGCTCCAGCAGCATTTCAAATGTGATACCGTCATGCAGGTCTTCACCAGGATGTATTTCAAAACAAACATCCACGCCGCACTCATCGTAATAATCAAAAATTGGCCGCCAGCGGCGCGCGAGCTCGTCAAAGCCCTCCTCGACAAGGCCCGCGGGGCGCTGCGGCCAGGGATACATAAAGGGCCAGACCAGCGCGCCAGAAAAAGACACAGATCTATCAAGGCCAAGGCGCTGCGATGCTTTTGCAGCGAACATCACCTGCTCGACGGCCCAGCGCTGACGATCATCAGGCTTGCCGTGTAGATGCGCGGGCGCAAAGGCGTCAAAGGCTGTGTCATAAGCGGGATGAACCGCAACGAGCTGTCCTTGGATATGGGTAGACAGCTCTGTAATTTCGACGCCGTTTTCAAGACATCGGCCCTTCAGCTCATCGCAATATGTTTGCGATTCTGCCGCTAGCTTTAAGTCCATACAAACGGGATTATCAGACGGAATTTGTACGCCTTTATAGCCCGCGTCTGCCATCCACTTGCAGGCGTTATCCATACTATCAAACGGAGCATCGCCCATAAATTGCGCTAGGAAAATTCCGGGACCTTTGAGCGTTTTCATGATTTAATCTCTATCCATTTTGAGTTCTTTTTACTGCTGGTCAGCAGCGCTTCGACAAAGGCCATACCGCGCACACCAGCCTCTATGCCGGTTGTGCTGCCGCCGTTTGTTTGAATAGCTTTGGCGAAATCGAGATAACAATTGGCGAAGGCTTCGAGATAGCCTTCGGGATGGCCTGGTGGTGTGCGGAACCAATCTTGCGCGCCTTGAGACAAATAGCCTTGTGCCGCGCGAAGCGTTTCTGTGGGGCGATCAAGATAAGTCCGCGTCAGCGTATTGGGTTCTTCTTGATGCCACTCCAGCCCGCCTGTCTCGCCGTAAACACGTATAGATAAGCTGTTCTCATTGCCCACACAAATCTGGCTTGCGGAGAGCGTACCTTTGACGCCGTCTTCCATTCGAAACAGCGCGGAGCCATCATCATCGAGCCGGCGACCTTCCACGAAAATTGATAAATCAGCCGCGACATGCGTCATGCGCTTGCCAGTCACGAATTCAGCAAGGTTGTGTGCGTGTGTACCAATGTCGCCCATACAGCCCGAGCCGCCAGAGCGCGCAGGGTCTGTGCGCCAATCGGCTTGTTTGTTATCCACCTCTGTCGCGAGCCAGCCTTGGATATATTCGACAAAGACTTTGCGCACTTTGCCAATACCGCCCGCCTCTATGATGCTGCGCGCCTCGCCCACTAAAGGATAGCCAAGATAGGTATGGGTCAGGCCGTAGGATTGACCGCTTTTCTCAACGATTTTACGGAGCTGCTGCGCCTCTTTTAGCGTCAGCGTCGCAGGCTTGTCAGAGAGCACATGAAAGCCCGCTTCCAGCGCGGCTTTTGCGACAGGAAAATGCACATGGTTTGGCGTGACAATCGAAACAAAGTCCATGCGTTCATTTTCGGGAAGCTTGGATTCCCCTGCCATCATCGCCTCGTAATCGGCGTAGCAACGAGACGGCTCCAGACCAAGCGCGGCGCCCGTGGCCTTACAATTCTCCACGTCGCGTGAAAATGCGCCGCAAACCAGCTCAATTTTACCATCAAGCCGCGCCGCTAAGCGGTGAACTTCGCCAATAAATGCGCCTTGGCCGCCGCCGACCATGCCATATTTTACAACGGAATTTTCCCGTGCCATTCAGTATCCCCGATATATTGGGCCGTTTTCGGCTCCTGTTCATTAACTTTAACGCCAAGAGACGTCGCCGCAAGGGCGAAAAGGCGGCCCCAGATGGGCACCGCCTGTAAATTTTACTTCAGGCAGCCCGCAGCGCCCTCATTGGCCACCAGCCGCACGTCAGATAGCGCAATTTTGAGCGCATCATCCGAAGTCAACGTAAAGGGCGCTGTCACGCCGCCAAGGATACTACCTTCGCCAAAGCAGGACAGCTTGACTTGATACTCTTGCCACTCACCTTTTGGCGCTTCGGCAAGGGACGCGCCAAGCGGCTGCTTGCCTGCTGGGCAGTCTTTTCCGCAAAGAACGCCAAGACTCAGGTCAGTCCCGTCCATATCACTATCGCGGCGCACGCGGAAATACACCGCCATGTCGCCCGTCGTTTGACGCGACAGATCAATGGCATTACCACCAATTTCAAAACGCGCCTCACCGCGCCCATCCCATTCGATTGTACGGATATTTTCCTGCGCGCCGTCATCAGCAGAATTAACCTGAATTATGCCTTGCGGCGAGCGGCCGCGTGTCGTGGCTATTGTCGTTTTACCTGCACTATCATTGGCATACATCGCCCAAGGGAAGACGGCTTTACCGACGCGGAAGTAGTCACTGTCATTTTTTACAGCGAGCGAAATGCCGGCCTCCTCTGGCAATTGCCCAACCTCCACAGGTTTCGCGTAAGACCCGCCGTAACCAAAGGCGAACAGTGGG
>CAKZTE010000024.1 GCA_937923115.1 uncultured Caulobacterales bacterium
CGCGAAAGGGCCGTTGCCCGAGCACTTGATCACGCCAAGTCTCTGGTTGTCATAAAGCTTCGTGCTGTACTCTTCTCCGCGAAGGGCCACAAAGCACACTTTGCCTGCTTGTGACTGCATGACATCGCCGCCTTCATAGGTGCAGCTTTGCTCTGAGGTCACAACACCTTCAGTCGACGGCAAAGACAAATCGTTGTCGGTGCTTTGCGCGACGGCGCTTACAGACGTTACAGCCGTAATCGCAAATGCAGCGATCGCTGCGCTCGTTTTAAATTTCATCATGGTACACTCCATATTGCGCCAAATTATATCATCAAGGCCACCAGCCCTAATCGCTATGACCAATTACTAACAGACCTTTAAGGCCCAAAAAAGACCCCTCGCTGTAAAAATGCAGCTTTCGGGCCAAAATATACACCTCTGAAAAAATTTCACATCCGTGCAAATCACCCTATTCAGAGGCCATGAGTTCGCTTCGTCTCCCTAAACGCCCCAATAAGGCTTTTGAAACCCGTCTGGGCTCCCAAGGGTTTACGCGCATTTGCGGTGTCGACGAGGCTGGACGCGGTCCACTCGCCGGACCTGTTGTTGCAGCCGCTGTGATACTCACCCATCCAACGTTAATGGGAAGAATACCGCGCGGCCTCAACGACAGTAAGGCCTTATCCCAAGAGACGCGTGAACATTTGCTGAATGAAATTTTTGACACTTGCGCCGTTGGCATTGGGATTGCCGAACCTGAGGAAATTGACCGAGTCAATATCCTTAATGCCAGCCTGAATGCCATGGCCCGCGCCGTACAGGCTCTGCCCCTCGCGGCGGATCACGCCCTGATTGATGGTAATCGCCGCGCGCCGCTCAGTATTGCGCAGACCTTAATTGTGAAAGGAGATGCCCGCAGCCAATCCATTGCGGCGGCGTCAATTGTCGCAAAAGTGACCCGAGACCGTCTTATGGTCGAGGCCTGCGCGCGTTATCCCGGCTATAATCTCTCGCAGAACAAAGGCTACCCCACCCAGGCGCACCGCGGCGCAATTAGCCATCTTGGCGCCTGCCCTATTCATAGGCGCAGCTTTGCCCCAATTAAGGCTTGGTATTGTTAAGGCGCAGCAATACCAAGAGCATTAGCAAACTCAGCATCAGCACCAGAAATCCAGATGGGCAAAACCTCATCCCAATATTTATTACCTTTAATCGGCATGGTCATTGTTTCAGCCTGTAGCCGCACAAGAGCAGAACGTCTCTCATTATAATCCGGCGCGTTTCTCTTTTGCGTTGCGACCCGCATCAACCCCAAAAGCACTGCCGTTTCCGCGCGGCGCATTTTTTCGCGGTTTGGTTCGAGCGAAAGCGCGGCGCGCGTTTCATTCAGCGCCAAAATAAAATGCCGCTCCCCTTCGTCAAGGCGCTCTAGAAACACAGCTGCATTGCCGAGGCCCAGCCTCGCATAAACCAGACCCTCTGTGAGGCGAAAATCATCTGGTAAACGCGTATGCTCAGCGGTCAGCAATGCCACTTGCTGGGCTCGAATATCATAGCTCATGCGGTAATCTTCTACCTCGCGATAGGATTCGGCCAGCCATGCCATATTCTCAGCTTGATCAAGCCAGAACTGCACGTCCCCACTTTCGCTTGCGAGGTTTCGAAATAATATATCGGCGCCAAGAAAGGCTGCGCGTGCTTCATCAATTCTGCCAAGTTTTAGTTTTACGCGCCCGAGATTCATTTTCGACAGCGCAAATTGCGAAGTTGAGCGGCGCGATCCGTCTTCAGCCTCATATAGGATTTGGCTGAGCGCGCTATATTCTTCAAGTTTGACAAGCTCCGCGGCGTAATCTCTTTTCTGACGCAATGGCCGAGAGCGCAGATAGGCACTGCGCGCATGCTCAAATAAACGCTCCGCGTTTTGACCGTCTTGGCCGATCCCAAATTCTGTGATGTCGTAAGCTTGGTCAAAATACGCTTTTGCTGTGTCTGCCTCACCCAAGGCATATTGCAGCTTGCCCATAAAATGCAGAGTACGAGCGCGGCGGCCATTCGCTTTTGCGTCAAAATCTGCATCATCAAATTGCGTGTAATAATCAATCGCCTTCTCGCCAACCGCGTCCAGAAGATCAAGGCGACCAAAGCTTTCCAATTGCTCGGATAAATCCTCAAGCAAGAACTCAACAAAGTTTTCCGCATCCGCCCGGCGGGCTTCGGCGCTCTGCTGCGCGCTATGGGTTGTCCAGGTTAACGTCCCCAGCGCCGCAACAATCATAGCGGCCGCTACGCCACCGCCCAGCATTCGGCGGCGCGCATGCACAAGTTGACGCTGCAGGAGATTATCAAGGCCGACGTTGAGCAGTCCCGATATAAGCTTGAGCGTGCCGATTTTCTCGCCGTCGCCCGCGACCCTAAAATCAGAGGCCAGCGGCTCGACACGCTCCGCGCTAACATCGCCTTCCTTCCAAGAGGTGTAGCGAATTGATTTAGGAAGGCACTCATCAGCGGGTTCAAACCCGCGTTCTTTTGCGAACGGTTCACCCAACAAAATCGCGGTGAAAATGCGGTCCGCGCGCCCCAATGATTTGAAATAACTTATTTCTTCATCAACCCAGCGCGATTGGGCCGCATCGGGCGAGCATAAAACAATCAGGTTTTCGGAAACGTCCAATGCCGCCTTGATGGATTTATCCAGTCCAGATGACGCAGAGAGCTCGACTTTGTCTCGAAATATCGCGCCTAGCGCCGCGAGGCCATTCTCTCGAAGCCCCTTGGGAATGGTATAGCGCTCAAGCCGCCTATGCAGCCGCTTGGCCGCTTTGTCATTCTTATGACTGTAGCTGATAAAAGCTTTATACACGAACCGTTCGGCGGCATTTATGTCGGATTTTGCGCTCACGCTCTCATTTTAGGCGAAAACAACGCGCCTGACTAGGCTGCCTGAGGGGCAAAGGGTGAACTGAGCGCGCACGCTGTTAACCTCTCCTAACAAATGGTAAACTCTGTGTTTTTTTCAATGACTTACAGCGCAAGCTTAACGTCTTGTTAGGCATATTCATAGCTATTGAAGTTTGAAACAAATTATGATTCGCCCGTTCGTTCGCAGGACATGTCCCGTGAATAGCTATTATTACGAAAGTACCTCTGCGTGACCCAACTCCCCTTAAATACGATTACCCAAGGCGACTGCATTGACGGCATGAACGCGCTTCCTGCCGAGTCTGTTGATTTGGTTTTCGCCGATCCGCCCTATAATTTGCAGCTTGGCGGAAATTTATCGCGTCCCGACAATAGCGTCGTTAACGGGGTTACCGAAGAGTGGGATCAATTTGATAGCATGGATGCCTATGATCTATTCAGCCACGATTGGCTGAACGCGGCGCGGCGTGTTCTAAAGCCCAATGGCTCTCTGTGGGTGATTGGCAGCTATCATAATATTTTCCGCGTCGGCACAGTGCTACAGGATCAGCAGTTTTGGATTCAAAATGACGTGATCTGGCGCAAGACAAACCCCATGCCCAATTTCCGCGGCACGCGCTTTGCCAATGCCACGGAGACGCTTATCTGGGCGACCAAGACAGAAGACGCCTCGCCAACCTTTAATTATGACGCCATGAAGATGCTCAATGACGGCGTACAGATGCGCAGCGATTGGACCCTGCCAATTTGCACAGGGTTTGAACGCCTTAAAGGCGCGGACGGCAAGAAAGTCCACCCAACACAAAAGCCAGAAAGTCTGCTGCACCGCGTTATACTATCCACCAGCAATCCAGGCGATGTGGTTCTTGACCCGTTCTTTGGGACAGGCACGACGGGCGCTGTGGCCAAAAAACTGGGCCGTAACTTTATCGGTTTTGAAATGGAAGAAGACTACATCGCCCACGCCCGCAAGCGGATTGAGAAAATTGACACGGGCAAAGGCATGGCAATTTCTGTCACCCCGTCCAAGCGCGACGCTGTGCGCGTGCCCTTTGGTAACCTCATAGAGCGCGGCTTAATAAATCCGGGCACGCTGCTCATGAGCGAAAATGGCCGCCACAGAGCGCATGTGCGCGCGGACGGCAGCCTTGCGACAGATGATTTTCAAGGCTCTATCCACCAAGTTGGCGCGCATGTGCAAAATGCGGCCGCCTGTAATGGCTGGACGTTTTGGCACTTCATGACCCCTCAAGGCCCTACGCAGATTGACGCGCTGCGCTCTATTGTGCGTCAACAACTCGCGGAAATGGCGTCAGCTTGAGGCGGCTAAAGGCCCTTATATTTATTGGCGCGCTAGCCTTTACGGGCTGCGCGACACAGGCCCAAAGCCCGCTACCCCGCAGCAACGCGGCGCAAGATTTAGACTCTCTTTTGCGCGCCCAAGGCTATACAGCCATTTCGCTTCGCCGCGTGGGCAATGGTCTTGATACTGTCTCTATGCGGGTCAACGGCGCAATGGGCACGTTTTTGCTCGACACAGGTGCCAGCAATAGCGTGATTGACCAACGCGCCCTCTCGCAGTTTCGTATATCCCGCAGCAGCCTGCTGCGTTCTGACACCGCGATTGGCGCAGGCGGGGATGTCACCTTGTCCAGCTATGCAATATCGGGGCTAACAATTAATGGCCGTGATTTTGGCTTAAAACAAATCAGCGCGGCAGATTTGTCCTCGGTGATTTCCGCTTTTGGCCGCGACACAGGCATAAGACTGGACGGTATTATCGGCCAAGATGTCATGATTGGTTTTGACGGCGTTATTGATACGAAAAGCCGAACCTTATTTCTGCGACAGCGTTAGCGCCTTTGTCATAACGGTCGGCAAGGCGTAGCGTTTAATATCCGCCAGCGGCGCCCATATCCCGTCTTGGGTTGGGGCAGGAATCTCGGCACGGTAGACGCTCAGCCTCAGATCAAAATGCGTGAAGATATGGCGCAGTTCCCCCGCGCATAATTCCCAATTTCGCGCACAAGGCGCGCTCGCGAGCGGGTCTTCTGGCCGCTCTCCCCACGCTGTACCCGGAAACCCCATCATGCCTCCCAGCAGTCCTTCATCGTCTCGGCGCTCAAGCATCACCGCGCCGCCCGCACGCAGCACGAAAACCGCGCCGTATCTTATAGGTAATTTCGCCTTTTTTATTTTCTTAGGATAATCCGTCTGCGTGCCTGCCGCGTTTGCCGCGCAGTGTCTTTGCCACGGGCAGTCCCCGCATTTGGGCGAGCGCGGCGTACACACGGTTGCGCCCAGATCCATTAATGCCTGTCCGTAATCGCCAGCCCGCTTGGGCGCGGCCAGCGTAGCCGCCAGCGCGCGCAGCTCGCGGCGCGCCTTGGGCAACGGATTATCAAGCGCAAAAATACGGCTGATGACCCGCTCAACATTGCCATCGACAATATTAGTCGCTTCATCAAAACATATCGCGGCAAGAGTTGCCGCCGTGTAAAGACCTATGCCGGGAAGCTTAAGCAGCGCGGCTTCGGTATTTGGAAACGCGCCCCCGTGCTCATCCGCGATAACGCCGGCGCATTTATGCAGATTACGCGCGCGCGCATAATAACCCAGCCCCGCCCACATCGCGAGAACCTCATCCCGATTGGCGCGCGCGAGGTCTGTCACGGTTGGAAAACGCGCCAAAAACTTTTCCCAATAAGGCGTCGCGTGCGGCACCGTTGTTTGCTGCAGCATAATTTCCGAGAGCCAAACCGCATAAGGGTCCGCCGCAACCCCTCGCGCGCGGTCTTCGGGGCGCACCCGCCACGGTAGCGCGCGCGCGCTATCATCATACCACGCCAACAAGTCGCGGCGCATAGCGCTGCGCTGCCGCTCTGTTTTAGCTTTCGGAGATTTAATGGCTGGCGTCTTGTTCACAGCTCTGCCTTAGTCCAAACTAGGGTCATGAAGAAAGAGGCAAATGAACTTACCCGCGAAGACCGCGCCCGCCTCGCAGCGTGGCTTTCGACGCAGCGCGGGCGTCCGCAATATCGCCACGCGCCGCCCGCCGCGCGCGCTGTACAAAAAATTGTAAAGCCTTTATCGCGCAAACACGGCGCAGGCGTAAGCGCAATCGCCGAAAACTGGCCCGAAATCGCAGGCCCGCGTTTTGCTAAATTTTCACGGCCTCTGAAAATCACGGGCGGACGCGACGGACGCACATTATATATACAAGCGCCTGGCGCGGCAGCCGCCTTGATTATGGCAGGCAGCGGACAATTACTCGATCGCCTCAATACCTTTTTGGGTTACGGTCATATCGCTCGTATAAAAGTCAGCCAAAGCGCGATGAGTTCAGCCGCCAAAGACCCAAAAGCCGCCCAAAGGCCAGGCGGACCTCGGTATGAACCCCGCGGCTTATCGCCCTCTCAAGACACTCAACTGCGCTCGGGGCTTTCCAATGTGAAAGACCCTGCGCTAAAACAAGCCCTAGAAGGCCTTGGCCGCAAAGCTCTATCGCAGAAGTAATGACGCCAAATTCAGACAAAGAGACGTAAATAAAGAGATGTATATGACCGTGAAATATTCAACAATTTTGACTGCCGCCCTATTATCGGCAGCCGCTGCCGCGCTTTTGGCCCTGCCTGCACAGGCACAAAGCTCGAATGCACAATCCACATTTGACTGGAACGCCAACCCCAATTCACATGCGGGGCACAATCACGGTCCCAATGCTGCCGACCACAGCGCCATTGACGTGGACAACGTCTTTACCGAAGCGAAAGATGAGCACACCATTGGCGACGCGCTCGCGCCGCACACGCTGATTGTTTATGCCTCTGTTGTATGCGGGCATTGCGGGCGCTGGTTTTCAGAAGACTACCCCATTATTAAAGAGCGCCTGATTGATACGGGTAAATTGCGTCTCGTGTTTCGGGAGTTTCCAACTCAGCCCGCAGATGTGGCCATTGCAGGGTTTCAGATAGCCAATTGCGCCGCGCCAGAGACATATTTTGACGCCATCGTTTATCAATTCCAAAACCAAGACGAAACCTTTGACCGCCTTCGTAACGGCGAAGGCCGCGCCCGTTTCCTAGAACTCTCCAAGAAAGCAGGCCTTGAAACAGAAGACGAAATGATTGGCTGTTTTGAAAGCGAAGAAGGCAAAGCCCGTATTGAACTGGCGATGAAACGGGCAACGGCCGGTAAGATTGATGCTGTGCCCGCGCTCATCCTAGACGGCGCGCTTATGCCAGGATTAAACGGCGCACGAGAGGTTCTAGAGGCGCTTGGCGAGCCCACAGACGGATAGTTTATCCACAGAATCACAATAAAAGGCCGATATTCATTAAGAATTCGGCCTTTTTTGTTAATAAATTAACAAAACATTTACATCAAACTTGCGTTTAACATTGAGATTGCGAGACTTCCCTATGACAGATTTTATTCAGACCGATTCGTTCAAGGCTGGCAGCTCGTCTGCGCAGCGCAGGCCCATAGCCTCATGGCTACGCGGCGCCGCACTTGCCGCAGTCTGCGCTGTTGCGCTGACCGCTTGCGGAGGCAATGATACAGGCGCAGCCACAATTGGCGGCACGGCAGACCGCTCTGAATATGAATTTAGCGATGACCACGCCATTGGAAATGCTAATGCCAAAGCCACTATCATAGAATATGCGTCAGTCGTATGTGGCGCTTGCGCCAATTGGCACACAACGGTTTATCCTGATTTTAAAAAGAAATATATCGACAGCGGCCTCGTGCGCTTTGTCTTTCGTGAATTCCCGACCTCACCTGAGAACCTCGCGCAGGCGGGCTTCCTTGTGGCCAATTGCGCAGGTGAAGATAAGTTCTTTGAAAATATCTCGCTTCAGTTCAAACGTCAGCCGCAGATATTTGCCGCCGCTGGCAAAGGCGGTTCTGCCGTCAAGGATGAATATATTGCCATCGCCAAAGCGGGCGGCCTCTCAGAAGCTGAATTTGAGCAGTGTTTACAAGACCCAGAAGAAATCGCGCGCTATGAAAAAGTCGTGCAAATGGGCATTGATGCAGGCGTAACAGGAACGCCGTCATTTTTCCTCAATGGCGAGAAAACGAAAATGTTTAAGCTCGAAGATTTTGACTTGGCGCTTCGCCCTATCCTCGGCGAAGAGGCGACGAAGTC
>CAKZTE010000025.1 GCA_937923115.1 uncultured Caulobacterales bacterium
GCTCGCCTCGCCAATCATACTGCCCGCCATTGCGGGAGTTTCATTGGGTTTGAGTGACGGTTTTTGAACTGGCATTTTGGGCGGGGCTTTGCCGATTTTTGTACGCGGCTTTGGCGGAGGGCGATTATCAACTGCGACCCGCCATAGCGTGCCGCCAATTCTATCGGCGTAGAATAAACCGCGCGAATCGATAAACATCGCGGTTGGCGCGGCCCAAGCACTTTGTCCGTTTCGACCTAAAAAACCACCCGCAAGAATAGAGAGGTTTTCCGTGGGCGCGCCAAACTGCGTGGGAAGCGCGGCGATGTTATTTCCCCCGCTTGATGCTTTGCCGGCGCGCGCCGCCGTCGGGCCTTGAATCGCCAGGACATAGTCTTTCATGGCAGGAGGCCAGTCTTTGGGCCAATCCGTTTTGCTCGATGGAAGCATAACAGCCATAGCTGCCGCCCCCGCTTCAAGGGGGTAAGCCTTTGCAAATTCTGTGCTGGCCTGCTTGTCTATGGGCCGAAGTGACAGGCCAGCTGCCGCCCATAGCTGCCCGCCTCCATAAGATAGGCTGCGTAGCGGCCCTTCGGGTATTTCGGATAAGACCATAGCAACGCCAGTCTGCCCGTTAATCGAGAGGACTTTGGAGAGCGTCTTTGATGTGGTTAGGCCTAATAAGAGGTTGTCTTTATACGTCAAAAGGGGCCGAGGTTCCGCTGCGGTGACATTCCTAAGGCTGACAAATTGCGTTTTTATACCTGTGCTGATGTCCACGCGCCAGATCGCCTGCGCATCACTGACATACAAGTCGCCGTCCTTTAGGGTTAGCCCTGTTGGCCTTTCAAAGCCTGACGTGAGCGTGCGGCGCGAATCCATACGTCCATCAAGGCTGCGGTCAATAAAATGAAAAAGCTGCCCGCTATCGGTCTCAAGCGCGTAAATGCTGCCGTCTGGCAACGAAAGCATTGCTGTGATGTGTCCAAGCGAGGCGGCAACGCGCTCCGCGTAAAGCCCTTTTGGCAGGACTGGACGTTCTTCTGAGCCAGCTGCGCGGCGACGCAAGTCAGCAGGTTCTCTTAGGTTTTGGAGGCTCGTCTCGGCTCTGCTAAAGCTCTGGCCCTGCGCGGCGCAAGGCAGTATGGCCGTGCAAAGCGCTGTGGCCGCGCATATTTTAAAAGCGAATCGCATGGTTTATAATGGCGTGGTGCCGCTTATTTTGCGAGTTTAAACCCAGCCAATAGCTGCTATTTTTGGCAAGAGAGCGCCGCTTTGGGGGCGATAGGCGGAATGCGGCAAAGCTTCCCCTTGTCATATGAAAGTCATTCTGTTTAGCTATGACCAGCTATTTACAAAGAGGTCCAGTTTTCAGCTATCAAAACGTCAAGAGAGTTTTCATGCCCGCCGCGCGGCGCTCCTGTAAGGTGAGGGGATGTCTCTCACATGAGACGGGGCACATTTCATATGACAAAAGGCAGATGTCATGGGGTTAATCGCATCGCACCCACAGATAGGCGAGGCGGACTTGCCGGAAGACCTCCAGCCCGTGACGCAGGGGAACTACCCTTGCCTTGTGCTAAATGCGGATTATCAGCCGCTCTCTTATTTTCCGCTCTCTCTCTGGTCGTGGCAAGATGCCGTCAAGGCGGTGTTTCTCGACCGCGTTAACGTGGTCGACGGCTATGCGCAAACCGTGCGGGCAGCCTCTTTTGAAATGAAGCTGCCCAGCGTGGTCGCGCTTAAAGATTATGTGCCGCAAAACCGCTCGCCCGCTTTTACGCGGTTCAATTTGTTTTTGCGCGACGGTTTTGCATGTGTCTATTGCGGTAGCGGCGAAGATTTGACCTTTGACCACCTCGTCCCGCGCCGTCTTGGGGGTGTCACAAGCTGGACAAATATTGTTGCGGCCTGTTCAAAATGTAACCTGCGCAAGGGCGGGCGTATGGCAAAAGATGTAGGCATGCAGCCGCGCCAAAAACCTTTTCAGCCAACAACCCATCAATTGCAGCATCAGGGTCGCCGTTTTCCGCCCAACTATTTACATCAGAGTTGGCTTGACTATCTCTACTGGGACGTTGAACTTAAGCCATAATCGAAAAAGGCACTTATATGCGTATTCATCCCTATGCTCTCCTATTTGGTCTCGTAATCGGCGTTATGACGCTGCTGGCACTACGCCATCCGCCCTTTGCAATTTTCATGACGCTTGTGTCAGTTGTCGGGCTTGATTATTTTTTCAAAAACAAGACCAAAAATATTGATCAGGATAAAAGGTGAGCGTTCAGCCAAAATCGCAGCCGCGCCGCATAGTTATGGCGCGCGGCGCGGCCTTACTGGCTTGCGGCCTGCTGACGGCATGCGGAAATAACCTAAATGCTAAAAGTGATTACGTCTCTGCTGATGCAGAGCCTGCGCCCGCAACGTTTTATCTCGTGCGTCACGCCGAAAAAAAGTTGACGGGCGATGATCCCGAACTATCCAGCGCAGGCTATGCACGTGCTAAGGCGCTTGCTTCGACACTCAGCGGCGCGAAACTTGATGGAATTTATTCGACCGATACGCGCCGCACGCGTGATACGGCCGCGCCAACGCTAGCTCAAACTGGCTTAAGCCTACAGCTTTATGATGGCCACGCGCTTACTGAATTTGCGAATGAGCTTTTAACTCTGGAAGGCAACTATCTTGTGGTAGGGCATTCTAACACCACGCCGCAATTGGCCGAAGCGCTGGGCGGCGAGGGCGGCGACCCAATTGTTGAAGCCGATGAGTATGACCGTCTTTATGTGCTTACGCGCAGCGGCGGGGTTATCATCACCGAGCTACGCCGTTTCCCCTAACGCCAAATCTCTAGAAAAGGCGCGGGCTATTAACCATGTTCCTTAAGGTTCCGCGCCCGCCCTCTTAATCATTCCTAACAAACAGCAAACGCGCGTTTAATCAATTATTATGCAAACTTTTGTATCAATGCGTTTCATCAAGGGAGGCTATTGGCTTGCCTGCGGTGAATTGGCCTAACGGGGTTACTCGTTTGACGATAATGCGCGGCAGCATTAAGAGGGTGTCATGACAGATGACACACTTCCTAATGCAGCCCCTGGCAAGCTTTTAAGTCCCGCAGCAAAGCGGGCTTTGGCGGAGGCTGCGGAGCGTAAGAAGAAAGCGCAAGCCGCGCAATCTGATCGTCCTGACGAGACCAATGGGCCTAAGGGAGAAGAACCCACGCGCTACGGCGACTGGGAACGCGGGGGCATTGCTTACGATTTCTAAGCGCCTCTAAGTTCTCACGCGCTCCCCGCAAGGAGGCTTCTCTAAACGAGATTTACTGGTTGCGGGCTTGCCCGCCTAATACGTGGGAGAACGCAACATGCGTCACTTTAAGAACAAGATGCTCAAATCGACACTGCTTTGCGTGTCATCTCTGGGTTTAGCGGCCGCAAGCACACCAGCATTTGCAGGTGGATGCGGCCTTGGCGTCAGCCCCTCACTTTGCCAAACTGGCGTGAGCGTAAACCCCGGAACGGGCCCTGTCTTTGGCAATATGACTGTGAATGTGCAGCAGCCCATGGGCCATTTGCGCAGCATCAATTACCAACGTGCGCCAAATACCAGCATTACGCGCGTCCACGGTATGATGGATAGCGCCGCTCTATCAGATTTTCCAAGCGCCTTTACGGGCGGCTGTAATCCAACCTCGACGGCCTATTGCCGCGAAGAAACTGGAGTGCCTGTAAACGTGCAATTTAGCGCGCCGCCCTCGCAGCCTATTATGCAAATGCCGATGATGCCCGCCCCGGTTATACCTGCGCCGTTCATGCAGGCCCCTGCGCCGCGTATTGTTGCGATTGGCGGTGGATATGATCCGTCAAAATTCATCCCGCGCCAGTATGGTGAAAACACGTTTACGCCGGGCACAGTTTACGCGCCAACGTCTTTCATTAACCGCGACCCTGCCGCAGCGGCGCGCGTTCTAGCCGAGAATGGCTATTCTACGGGCAGCTATGGCAGCATGACCCTATCGGCCCCCATGCCTTCGGCCGCTTTGTCTGCGCCGGCTCCCGCAATGCCTGCTATGAATATGGTCGCAAGCGGTAACCTGCTTGCGGGCGGTCCCGTAGGCGGCGTGCCGCAGGGCGCAAATTATCTTGGCTCAGTTGTCACGGGCACAACAACATCAAGCGGCTCAGCCCCAAGCGGTAATGTTGTCGGCGGCGTTGACGGCTCTGGCGGATATTGGGAAAAGGTTTCAGGCCTAACAATGTTTGGCGACACTGTTGCGACGTCGGTGGTTTGCCGCCGCCAAGCTCCGCAAAAGACATCACAAATCGTTAGCCCTGTATACGGCGTACCGCAGCCCGTTCCGACGCCTGTGCCCTATTTCGTTGATGTGCCTTACAAAGTCCGAGGCAATGTCATACCGCAAGGTTGCCGCCCAGCGGGTCAGCCGTTTATTGCGCCGCCTTTATCTGGCCCGGTTATGCCGCGTCCGATGATGCCGCAACCACGCCCCATGACAATGCCAGGTGTGTTGCCCTATGGCCCCACAATGGGCGGACCGCGATTCGGTCCGCAAATGAACGCAGGCTGGACATATTAGGGCGCCAAAGCTCTCAATATGACAGTGAAAGCACAGGCTTAGGCCTGTGCTTTTTTTTACCGCCTGAAAAAGTGTTAAGGAAAGGTTAACATGCGGGGAAAGATAAGGGTTTATTCCCTCGAAAGTTGAATCGTCTTGAGTTGGCGCAACTTTTGCAGAGAACTCTCGGAATGTAACATTTGAAAGGTGGGTAAATCATGTTCTCCCGTACACTTACAGCCGTAACAGCCATGGGCGCGGCCACACTACTCTCGACAACGGCTTTTGCGGGCTGCGGCACGACGTGTTCGACGTCCTCGCATGGGCACAATGCGCACAGCACAACATCAAGCCACATGGGCGGGCATCACGGCACGTCTAGCTACCTCGCGGGTAGCAGCATGAGCGCGCCGTCATACAGTTCTTCATCATCATATGGCGGCACGGCAAATTGCCCATCTGGCACGTCAATGCAGTCCGATGGGACTTGTCTTGCTGGCAGCAGCTTTGGATTTGGAAGTTCATCCGTGAGCAGCTCATCTATGGGCGGCACCACATCATACTCAACAGGGTCAAGCTACGATGCGGGCTCTATCAATAGCCAACTTAGCGGTTTGGGGTCAGTCGACTCTGTAACATTGCCTACAACCTATTCTTCAGCACCTGCATATGGCAGTGTAACGTTGCCAACAACCTATGAGTCGTCAATGTCTTATGGATCTGTACAGGCAAGTCCTGCTCAGAGCACCTATGTCTCAAATCCAGTCAGTTCTGCGCCAAGCTATAGCGCTCCTAGCTATGAAGCACCGTCTTACTCCGCTCCGAGCTACAGCGCGCCATCTTACTCGGCACCAAGCTATGGGGCTCCAAGCTATAGCGCGCCGTCATATGCAGCTCCTACATATGCAGCTCCTAGCTACTCAAACCCGACAACGGTTATCAGCGGCTCAGGTAATGGCGGTTCTGCTGTCCCCGTGAGCTATTCCAGCTCTGTTGGCGGCAGCTCGTCATACGGCTCGTCTTCAATGGGCGGCGGCGTAAGCTACTCTAGCGGCGTAAACGGTGGCAATGCTGGCACAACAGTGTCTAGCAATGGCACAGGCAGCTATACTATCACGACAAATGGCCAAACTGTGTCAACGGGCGGATCTGATTACAGCGTAACCCTGCCAACAACCTATGCAGCGGGTCAGGAATATAACGGCCGTTCTGTTCCATCCCTTGGCTCGCGTTTTTCTGGTTCTTCATATGGTCAAGGCAGCACGTCAAATGGCGGTTATGCTGGCGGGTCAGGTGATATGTCTGTGACAAATTCAGGCAGCGGCAGCGTCTCTGCGACTTACACAGACAATAGCTCAAATAGCTACACGAACACTAACATTACAATTGTGCCGTTCTCTACAGGCGACAGCGCGCCTTTGGCGTCAAACTATACGGTACCAGGTTTGGGCGTGTCGGAATCGTTGACGCCTACAACTTGCCCGGTCAGCGTTCACAACCCAACTGGCGCGAAAGTCCTTGGCTGCTATAGCGTTTCGCGCCCTGCACCGGCTCCGCAGGTTAGGTATACTCGCGTTGTTCGTCCCGTGGTTTACGTGCGTTACCCTGTCCCAACGCCTGTACCATATAATGTCAACGTGCCTTACCCTGTGCATGTCGGCAATGGTTTCAATGGCGGTTTTAATGGTGGCTTCCAGCAAGGCGGCTTCGTAAATGGCGGCTTCCACAATGGCGGCGGTTTTGGTCATCACGGCGGCGGCATCGGCGGCGCAGTTCTTGGCGGCGGCTTTAATGTCGGCTTTGGCGGCGGATGCGTTGGCGGAAACACACGTTACGGCAATGCCTATCCTGGCAGCTGCGGCTAGTTTGGGCTCAGCCCACATGTCATATTGGGGAACCCTCTCGCATCACGCGGGAGGGTTTTTTTATGAGGCAGCCTTGCCTGCAATGTTTGCCAGTACAGCTTGCGCGCCGGCCGCGGGGTCAGCGGCTGCTGTAATGGGCCTGCCAACCACAAGATGACTTGCACCGTTTTTTAGCGCGTCAAAAGGTGTAGCAATACGTTTTTGATCGCCAGCATCACCGCCCGGCAGGCGTACGCCTGGCGTTACGATCAAGAACTCTTTGGGAACAACGGCCCGAATAGCCTCAGCTTCTAGCGGGCTGCTGACAACCCCGTCCATGCCGGCATCAATTGCTTGCCGCACGCGGTGCATGACCAGCTCCTCTGGCGTGTTGTGATAGCCAATGTCCTTGAGCGCTTGCGCATCAAGCGAGGTAAGTACGGTCACGCCTATAACTTTCAAATCCGACTCTCCGCGCCCTTTTACGGCCGCGCGCATCACATCAGGGCGGGCATGTACCGTCAAGATATCTGCGCCAAGACCTGCCACGGAGCGGGTCGCTTTTTCGACGGTCGCGTCAATATCGTGAAATTTGAAATCATAGAAAACATTTTTGCCTTGCGCCTTAAGTTCCGCGCCAAGCTGGGTTCCGCCTAGGGGTAGAAGCTGAAGTCCAATTTTATAGCTGACAACACTCTCTCCAATTTTTTCAACCATGTCCCGTGCCTTTTCAATGGAGGGTACGTCAAGCGCGACATAGAGGCGGGGGTCAGCGGGATAAGGCATTATGATTTCGTCCCTTTGCGAATTTTATTTGAGTTTTTGGACATCAGGTTTTGCGCAATTGTACTTGGGAGAACTTTGGCCAGAGCGGCGATTGATTTATTCGCCCCGCCCGGAATAAAGACGGCGCGTCCGCGTTCACAGGCCTCTACAGCCAATTCAGCGCATTCTTGCGCGTCCATCCACATCCAATCGGGCAGTTTCGAGACACCGTCTCTTGTGCCGTTTACGTCGTGAAATTCGGAATATGTAAAACCAGGGCAAAGTGCAGAGACGTTTACGCCCGTATCTTCCATCTCCATAGACAGGCTTTCAGAAAACTTGATGAGAAAGCTCTTCACCGCCGCATACAATGTGTGGCCATTTGAACCAGGAAGGTGGCCGGCTAGGCTCGCGACATTTATCATGCGTCCAAACCCGCGCGCCTTCATGTCGGGCAGGACCGCGCGCGCCAGCTCGCACGGCGCGGTGAGCATGAGCTGGATAAATTTATTATGGTCATCCCAAGGGCTTTGAAGATAAGCGCCAGGGTGGCCATAGCCTGCGTTATTTACAAGGCCGTCAATTTGGATACCCTTTTTATGGACACGCGTCATTAAGTCTTTGGTCGCGTCCACGTCAAATAAATCGGCTGTAAATATGTGACTGGTCGTGCCGTGCTGGACCTTAAGATCAGTTGCCAAGGCCACCATTGGTTCCTCGCGCCGCGCGACGAGGGCAAGGTTCCAGCCTCGCGCTGCATATTCCCGCGCAATGGCCGCGCCAATACCCGCCGACGCGCCTGTAATCAGGCAGGTTGGCGTAATGACGTCAACCATTTTAGATTTTTTTGTTGCGGCCATGATGTCTCCCTTTTGAACAGAGTTAGCTAAGACTTTAGCGATTTGCAATCATGATTGAGTTTAACTGCCGAACGACTTAAGCTATGCGCAGGAGGCCATTATGCCCCCAGTTTTGATTATCCTTGTGTTACTTATCCTGAGTGTTTTTATAGCCTTGGTAATCTATAACCAACTTTTGGGTTTACGGCAGATGGCAATGAACGGTTGGTCCGATATAGACGCGCAGTTAAAACGCCGTAGTGATCTTATCCCGCAGTTTGTTTCCACTGTGAAAGGGTATGCGATCCATGAAAATAAACTATTTGATGATATTGCGCGCCGCCGTATGGAAGCCTTAAAAGCAGGCGCTAACCCCGCTAGGCGCGGCGCAGCTGAGACAGCCATATCTGCTTCCCTTTCGCACCTTCTTGCGATTGCAGAGGATTATCCTGAATTAAAGGCCAGTGAGGGTTTTCTTAAATTGCGAACGCAACTTACCGAAACAGAAGAAAAAATCGAACATGCGCGCCGTTTATATAATGGGGCGGTGCGGGACCTGAATATTAAAATCAAAACTGTACCGTCAAACCTTATTGCAGGGCCGTTCGGCTTTAGGCCTCAAGCTTTTTTTGAGCTTGCAGTCAGTGATGCCTCTATGCCGTCGTTGGACTTTAGCCGATGAGACTTACGCGCATTTTTAATTTTGCGCGGCGCTGTTCGTTCCATTCGGCGCGCAGGCTGAAGACCATATCTTGAACTTTATATGGTCATAGAGGTGCATAAAATGCGGATTTGGTTATTACAGAAAAGATCGCCGTCAACTTACTACCGCGGCCTGTTTGATGGGCTTGATAATGACAGAAAGCGGCAAGCTCAGCTTCGCGCCCCTTAACAAAATCATTGTAGGCGCTAAGCTCTATTTCTGCATGTGTACCACGCGCTGCGGGTATGGGATTTGGATGTTATTGTCTTTGAGCGTACGCCAGATTATGAAACCTGCATCGGATGTAAATTTATTTGGCCCGTCATCAACGCCCATACACCAAAATTCAACGCACATATTGATACCGTTCTCGCCAAAGGATCTGAACTCGACGCTTGGTAGGTCTGGCTCTGCAAGGAAGTCTTCGTGCTCTAAAATGGCGTCGCGAATGATAGGTACAAGGGCGTCGAGATCTGTGTCATAGGCCACGGTGAAATCAACTTCATAGCGCTGGAGAGGGCTGTCATGCGTCCAGTTTTCATAGGCGCCCTCAGTGAATTGTGTGTTCGGAACGATAATGTCTTTACCATCCGCTGTCGTAACTGTGGTGGAGCGCATGTTAATTGCGCTGACGCGGCCAAATTTTTCGTCTTCGACCATAATAAAATCGCCAACTTTAACAGAACGGTCAAACAGGATGATGAGGCCTGAAACAAAGTTCGCCGCAATGGGCTGTAGGCCAAGGCCAATCCCCAATGACAGAGCGGAGAATATAACCACAAGTCCGCCCAGCGGTATGCCAGCAGCAGCAAAGGCCATGACCGTTGCGGCGGTGAATAATACCATTTGAAAGATTTTTGCCATGACTTCGCGGGTCGTCACATCAAGCGCCTCTTGGGAGCGAATGGCGCTTTGCCCCTTGACGTTTGAATAGGTTGCAATCTTGAAGAAGACCGCGCCAAAGATGGCCAGCATTACAAGGGTCATGGCCGAAATTGCGTTTTCGCCATCACCCATCTTTAGGCTTTTCAGCCAATTGGTGAGATCGTCATAAAAACCAAAGACAATCAGTAAGGCGAGGGGAATAAGGATCCATGTCGCAAGCTTCTGGAACAGCTCATTGGTAATAAATGTTTTGATAACGCTATAAAGGAGGAATACAACCGCAAGGCCTTGCGCAATCTTGACAAGCCAATCCTGCCCCAGCACAGGGATGTTTTTTAGGATAATCGCAAAGAGGGCGAGCAGGGCGACCTGCCAGATTGCACGCAGAAAATCTCGAGAGCGGTAAACATAGTTTCGCAACACGCGAAACTTTGCATCTGGCGCAGGTGGCTCACGGAAAAGGAAAAGGCGTTTTTTCAACATGCGAGTAAAGATTGGCGCAAGCATCCAAACAAGGGCGATTGCGCCTACCTGCGCAAGGAAAGACGGGCTGGTTAGCCAGCTGACGATTTTGTCGAGCATTTTCTGCACGAGTGCTTTTGCATCCTCTGTGGTTGTCGGGATAAGGCTAGCCTTCTTTTGCGCTTGAGGCGCGGCGTCCGTCTCTATTTTGGCTGATGCGGCACTGCGCTGCGCTTCAACGGCGTCGGCAATAGCGCGATCGGCTTTCTCGCGGGCCTCAAGCGCCTCAATGATGGCTGGGTCGCTGAGATCTATGCCTTGCGTCGCGGCCTCTATAGGGGTTGCCACTTGCAAGGGCTTAGGCTGATCGCTTGGCGGGGTTTCCGGCGCGCTGACCTTTGCTTCGCTCGCCTTAATGTCTGTTTGGCTCAGCGCATTGGGCGCGGCACCAAGGGTGATAACGAGAAGTGATAAGAAGAGAATGCAAAAGTGTTTGAAATGTGTCACGAATTCAAGCCCCAAAATGAATATGCTGCGTCATAGAACATTGAACGCGGCTTTGTAAATCACTTTAGCTGTAGAACAGTTTGGGATTGACTCTATTTAGCTATGTGTCTAATTTGTATAAATGCTAAATAAAGCTTATAAGGCACTGGCCCACCCTATTCGCCGCGATATTCTTAAACGCTTGCGCAAAGGCCCAATGAGCGCGGGGGCGTTCGCAGAGCTCTATGACATTTCCAAACCCAGCCTTTCGTCGCATTTTGGTATCCTAAAAGAGGTGGAGCTC
Organism: uncultured Caulobacterales bacterium; assembly: GCA_937923115.1. Lineage (GTDB taxonomy): Bacteria > Pseudomonadota > Alphaproteobacteria > Caulobacterales > Maricaulaceae > Fretibacter. Next base: position 10,844 of record CAKZTE010000025.1, read on the forward strand.
ATTTCGCCAGAGCGCGAGGGCAATCATATTTATTACCGGCTCAACGCCACAGTTGCGGATGAAGTATTGGCGGGGATAATGGATTTACTGGGCACAGATGCGGCGGCCACCAAAGACTTTAAGGAAAGGAAACATGTTTAATAGTCTGCGCAGTCTTAATCACTTACTTGTTCTTCTGACCTGCGCGGCGAGTATTTGGGCGTGGGTTAATCTGCCTGAACTTGAAAGTTACCCTATCCACTGGAATGCGCGCGGGGAAGCTGACGGCTTTAGCTCCAAAGCAGGGGTAGCATTTGTCTTGGCGCTCATGCCTCTTACGGCGTTATTTACACATGGGTTGATGTGGGTCTTGACGAAGGTTGAATCTGTGAAAGAGAGTTTATCAAATAATGAAACAGTTTATCTGATCACGTGGAACGCCTGTTTATGGCTCTATCTCGTTATCAATATTATTATTGCGGCGATCTATTCTTCCCTTATCAGCGGCGGCCCGCCCTCGGTTAGTGCGGATATGTTGGTGCGCTTTTTCCCTACAGCGACAGGCCTCTTTTTCATGATCATTGGGAATGTTTTAGGTAAGTCCAAGCAGAATAAATTTGTAGGCGTGAAAACACCTTGGACCTTTAAATCAAGACAAACATGGGACGCGACGCACCGCATGACAGCTTGGCTTTGGGTTGTAGGCGGGGCAGCAATGATGCTCGTGCCATTTGTATTTTCTATGGAAGTTGGGATTGCTGTGTTCGTCAGCCTTGTGCTGCTCATCTCATTCGCGCCAATTATTTATTCTTATGTCTATTACCAATCGGCGAGCGATAAGACCGACTGATAGGACGGTCTAGGGCAAAAAATCCCAAAATCTCTAGGCTTTGTAAACCGTTTTGCGCTATAGCGCCTCCAAATGCATATTGCTACCGAATTGGGGAACTCCATGAGCACACCGAACAAAGTCGTTTTGGCCTATTCAGGAGGCCTCGATACGTCGATTATTTTGAAATGGCTGCAAGAGGAAAAGGGTTGTGAAGTCGTGACCTT